>NZ_JBOGQF010000028.1:0-15743 GCF_050748925.1 Nitrososphaera sp. | reverse complement strand
GCGTATGGTCATGTGGTGCAGGTGCATCATCCGCGACGGCACCTTGAACGCGTCGACGTACAAATTCGCATCAGGGATAAAGTCCTTGACGTCGTCCTGGTGGTGCGGCTGCCTGTCCCACTCTATAGAGTCCTTGACCGCCTTGGTGTCCTCAAGGTCCGCCCACCTCCTTATCAAAGAAACGTCGTAGCGTTTTATGCGCGGGCCGAACTTTTCGATGAGCGGCTGCATTATCCTGCCCATTCCCGACACGTTGCAAGAGCCCTGGATTACGTATTTCCTGCCGGCTGCTTTTGAAAAGTTGACCCTGGAATTGTGAATCATGTCGGCCACGGCCGCGTCGCCGTGCCTGTCCTCGCCTCCCTGAAATATCGCGGCCTTGCCCATCGGCTCGTAGAGCGACTTTTTGTTCTCAAACCCTCCGCCCTCTTTGGCCGCATCGACTACCAGGTCGCACTGGGCGACGGCGTCCCTGACCGGCCCGGCGACGTTGTAGCCCTTTTCCCTGAACGCGCCAAGCATGTTTTCCGGCACAAATACGTTATAGCGGTTGTCGAGCGCTTCCTTTACCTTGTCGTCGACAGTGTATTTTGCGACGCCGACGAACTGGATCTCTTTGTCGGCAGAAAGCGCGGTAGCGAGACGGCGGCCTATGTTTCCGTAGCCGTTGATGAAAACCTTGACCATGATCGGGCAAGCAATTGTTGTCTCTGATATATTATATAGATTCCCAAAAAAGCCTCTATTTTGTGCAGGTTTGCTCAAAAATCGCCCGCACTAGCTTTAAATACGATCACGCGCCTTTCAACTCTAGAGCCATGCAGAGAGGCGGTCGCTTTTGGCAGCCGGCGTTTAGCTAGTTCTACATCGGAGGGCAAGATTTTGGCCAGAAAGAAAAAGATCCTCGTCATAGATAACTATGATTCGTTCGTCTACAACATAGCCCAGCTGCTGGGCGAGATGGACGCCGAGCCAACGGTAGTCCGCAACGACAAGATAACGCTTGCGCAGATAAAAAAGATGAAGCCGGACGGCATCGTGATATCGCCGGGGCCCGGCCACCCCGCGGATAAAAAGTACTTTGGCGTCTGCACCGACGTCATCAGGGAGCTGGGGCCCAAGACGCCGATACTTGGCGTCTGCCTCGGGCACCAAGGCATTGTCCATGCCTTTGGAGGCAAGGTGGTAAACGCGGGAAAGGTCAGGCACGGCAAGACAAGCTCTATCGAATACAAGGACGACCGGCTCTTTGAAGCAGTGAGCAACCCGTTCAGGGCGACGCGCTACCACTCACTCGTTGCAGACAAGGGCAAGATCCCCGACTGCCTGCAAGTCACCGCGCGCTCGACTGACGACGGCGAGATAATGGGCATAAGGCACAGGCAATACCCCATCGAGGGCGTCCAGTTCCACCCCGAGTCAATACTTACAGGCGAGGGCCGCAAGATCCTCTCTAACTTTTTGTCGATGATGGCGGACAAGAAATGACGGGCGCGCAAACAGACCTGCGGCCGGTCCTGCGCAAGCTGGTCGCAAGGGCAGAGCTGACAGAGCAAGAGGTGTCTGCGACGCTTGATGCCATCCTGGGCGGTTCTACCTCCGAATCTGCGATAGCATCGTTTTTGGTCGCGCTTGCCATGAAGGGCGAGACCCCTGCAGAGATCCGGGCGATACTGCAGTCTGTCCGGCGCCACGCGACAAGGATTGCGCCCAGCGTGGCCGGTCCCCTCATCGACACCTGCGGGACGGGGGGCGACTCGATACGGACCTTTAACGTCAGCACTGCCGCGGCGGTAGTCGCGTCTGCCGCCGGCGCCAAGGTGGCCAAGCACGGCAACCGTTCTGTCTCTGGCGTGTGCGGCAGCGCCGACTTTCTTGAATACGTCGGCGTCGATCTCGGCGCTTATCCTGATAAAGTGCAAAAGACCATCGAAGACATCGACATTGGCTTTCTGTTTGCGCCGGCCTTCCATCCAGCGATGAAGAACGTCGCGCCTGCAAGGAAGGTGATAGGCGTCAGGACTGTCTTTAACGTCGTGGGCCCGCTGAGCAACCCGTGCACCAACATCTCTGGCCAGGTGATAGGCGTCTTTGAGCCGTCCCTCATGGACACGCTGGCAGAGGCCTGCCAGGGCTACATCAGCGAAGCAATGCTGGTCCATGCGGCCGACGGCTTTGATGAATTGTCAAACACGTGCGAAAACGACGTCCTGTGGGTGACAGGCGGCCAGACAAAGCGCATCCGGCTCAGCCCCAAGGTCCTTGGGATGCAGGTCGCCCGGCCGGAGCAGCTGGTCGTAAATACAAAAGAAGAGTCGATCCAGTCCACCTTGCAGGCCATCTATGGCAGGGCACCTTCTGAAAAAGAGGACATGGTCGTCCTCAACGCCTCGGCCGCTCTCGTCGTTGGCAAAGTTGCTGCAGACCTGAGGGAAGGGGTGGAAATCGCCCGCAGCGTGATAAAAAGCGGCAGGGCGGGCAAGAAACTCGCGCAGCTCGTGGCGAGCTGTGGCGACTTGGAAAAATTAGAGCAGGCCGAGAAAAAATTCCTCTAGCCTAGTCCTCGTCTTTCGCTGACTTTTTCTTTGGCGCCTCGTCGCTGTCGTCTACACCCTTTTCGTTCACGGTGAACCGGGCGTCGCTGTACGGGTGGTACGGCGAGTCGATTATCTTGGCGACGCGGTCGCTGCCGGCCTTGCGCAGATATATCCTGTACGTGGACGCGTGGCCTATCACGTTGCCGCCTGCCGGCTTGGTCGGGTCGCCAAAGAACGTGTCCGGTGTAGACTGCACCTGGTTTGTCACGATGACGGCCACGTTGTATATCTCGGCTATCCTCACTAGCTTATGCATGAGGCCGTTGAGCCTTTGCTGTCTGTCGGCAAGCGTTCCTCTGCCTGCAAACTCGGCCCTGTGCAAGGAGATGATGCTGTCGATGATTATCATCTTGGCCTTGAAATCGTCGATGTACTTGCCCATCGACTTTACGATGAGCTCCAGGTGGCTCGAGTTGTAGGCCTTGCATATCGCAATGCCCTTTAGCGCCTCCTCGGCGTCCAGGCCCCGGGCCTTCGCTATCTGGTCGACCCTTTCAGGCCGGAAGGTCCCTTCGGTGTCTATGAGTATCACGCCGCCGCCAAGGCCGCCTTCCGAAGGCGGCTGCTGCGCCGTGACGCAAAGCGTGTGGCATATCTGGGACTTGCCGGAGCCAAATTCGCCATAGAACTCGGTTATCGCCTGCGTCTCGATGCCGCCAAGGAGCAGCTCGTCGAGCACCTTGGCGCCGGTTGTGCAGCGCAGGAGCGACTTTCTCTTTTCAAGCTCTACGTCTGCGGTGGTAAACTCGTTATCGAGAATGCCGCTTTCTCTGAGCAGCTTTTGCGCAGCCATGATAAAGTTTGACGCAGCCTCTTTGGAGCCTCCAAGGTCTGCGGCCAGCTCGTCGGCTACGGACGTGGCCAGTTCCATTACTGAACTGATGCCTGCTTCCTTCATTTTGCGGGCAGTAGTTGGCCCTACCCCTTCAATGTCTTCTATTTCCAACTCTACTACGCTTTTGGAACCTGTCAATTCTGATTGTAATCAACTTTTCAAGTATATAACACGTGGATTACTCGAGGGAGAGGGGGATCCTGAAAAATCAGAGAAAAAAGTCCGGGTCTCCCCGGACGACCTTAGCGTTACTTTTTCTTCTTTGCTTTTGCCTTTGCGGCAACCTTCTTCTTTGCTGCCGGCTTGGCCTTTGCCTTCAATGCGCTTCCGCCGCCAATCTTGAACATCTTGGTTCCGCACACGGTGCATATACCAGATGTCGCGTTGCGACCGTTCTTCATGGTTACCTGTTTCTCTCCCTTCATTTCCCTCTTTGCTTTACACTTTACACAATATGCTGTCGTTGCCAACAAGCGTAGGTCAAGCACGCTTGGATATAAGATTAGCTGTAAAATGGCCGAAAATCGGCCTTTTGACCTGAAATAAGGCGCAAAGTTGGGGATAAACTGGCCTTTGAACTGAAAAATCTGCATCAGATGACATGAATGAAGCTAATTTTATGGAAAAACAGGCTAGAAAGCTTGTCCCGCCGCATGTCATTGGTGGAAATCGTTGCCGTGCCATGCTTGCAGGTGTTCTGAAATCGGCATACGTCAAGCATGAAAAACTGGCGCTTGGCTCTGCATTTCGCAATATTGGTGAAAATAGCAAGCGGATTTCAGACCTGCGCTCTGCTATTTGGCATGAGGGCGGCATGCCCGTCCGGGTGGCGCCGCAGTAGCACGTGAACATTGCGGCCATTAAAATGCCCCTGAATGACCAGTTTGTTCACTAAATGCGGAAAACCTAGCTAGAAGACTATTATTGTAAACTCTTAGTAAGAGAGACAGAGTCAAGCAAGGGGGTTGTAGGCACAACGTCGAATTTCTCGCTCCCCGCCTACAGCCCTCATATTTAATCTCCATAAAAAACGCGCACAGTTGCCGCCTGCCTCATGACTAGATATTTATAGTATTTTTACTGATATGTATGACAGTTTGTCAGCCGACGGCAAGGCACTGGAGGCGCTCAACTGGGACGAGCTCGTAGCGCTGAAGCGAAACGTTGCCGCCGAGCTGAAGGGCCTGACGGACCGGCTGGTCGACATCGACAGGAACCAGATCCGAAACATCATCTCCGGCATAAGGGAGCAAAAAGGGATCCTTGATTCGGCAACCGAAAGGATGCGCCAGATCCGGGCCGAGGTCGACAGGCGCAACGCCGACCTTCTTGCCGTGAGCGAAAAGATGTCTCAGGCCAAGAACTTTTTGAGCCTGATGGAGGCGCGCCTTCCGCAAGAAAAGGAGGAAGACCTGCAGGCGGCGATATCTGCAAACCAGGCGCTCATCGACAACAAGGAATTCAAGGGCGAGCGCGAAAAAGGCGAGATACTTTCACGTGTAAAAGCGGCTTCGATGAAGATGGAGGCGATAAAGGCCACGCGCACGATAAAGGACCAGTATGTGCAGCTGGCGACAGAGTCGGCAGCCATCAGCGGCGCGATAAAGGCGCTCAACGACGAGCACGACAGCCTTCGGGCCAGGGGCGCCGAGATAAACGGCAAGCTGGACCGGCTGTATGACGCCAAGCGCGGGCTTGCGGCAGAGCGCGACTCTCACCTCGCGGCCTACGAAGGCACGGTCAAGCAGTTTGGCGCGCTTAACGCCCGGCTCGACGAGATGTCTGTGATGAGGAAAAAGCAGCGCGAGGAGTACGGCTACAACTTGCCAAGCGACGCGCTGTTCAAGGTAAAAGAGACTGCGAGGAAGAAACTGGAATCTGGATCAAAGCTCACCCTTGACGAATTGAAGCTGCTTTACAGCGAAAAGGATTAAGTTACAACCGTTCTAAAAAGGTGCATTGGCAATCAACGACTTTGCGCTTGCCTGCGCCATCGACGGCTCGCCGGCGTATTTCACCTATCACGGCGAAACGATGCTTGTCATCCAGTCCGCGCAGGACGCCAAGGCCGGCGTCAACAGCTTTGCATATATCGAGTCTTTCATGGACGCGCTCGTGTCGCACGAGGCCATACACGTCGCAATCAAAAAGAGGGAAGGCGACAGAACGTCAGAGTCGCTTGACGACATTGAAGTGATAGTCGAGCACAACGGCCAGCGCTTTCAGGTGACGCTCAACAACATGCTGTTTGCAAATGACCAGTCGGGGCTTGTGCTGCCATGAAAAAAGCGTGAGCCAGAGATCCTGGAGAGTTCATGGACAAGGAGTTCGAAAGGGGGATTACCATTTTTATTGACAAGGAGTAAAAAAATACAATCTCCCCTTTTCCCTCGGGGATTTGTACACATAATGTAGGTAATGATGGCGCTAAGCGGTGGGCTAACGCTCACTCTGCGTAAACTTGTGCCGTTTTTGTGGCCATATGTAGGAAAGCAATTCCCGCCCCGCGATATTTCTATGCTGCAGGTATCGGCCTCTTTATCCAGTCAAGAACGAGTATGCCAACTCCGATGACTGTGATGGACGTGCCGATGATTGTCTTGTCCCAAAATCCCCATTGGCTCGGGTACCAGCATGTACCACTGCCGATGTTATCGATATTATTCCCGCAATAGTTGGGATCACTAACTGTCTTTAGACCAAAAATATACCATGCCACATTTAAGATTAACAAAAGATTTCCCACTATTAGGATAATGTAGCCAAGTTGCTGGTAACGTCTCGTAATGACACACATCCTTCTGAATGATTAAAAGATTCGTGTCAAAAGAAAGCGCGGGAATGTCACTATTGCCTATTGAATATAGCACAAAAGCTATAGCTTGGATAATCACTACTTTCGTTATGACGGTTGCAGGCAAGAGCCACTATAACGTTAAACTGTTGAAAGGGTATGGCGTCTCTATTATTCTCAAGGACAATCGAATATGCCTGAAAGGAGGGCGATGCCCTTTATCGTTCACCTTTCATCGCCCATATAGTTAACAGTGCCCGTTACGGGATTCTTTATTATCAACTTCGTGTATTACTGTGATATGTCTACAACCTCCCCAAAGGTCTCGGTCGTCGTGGAGCCTGAGGAGTCGGGTCGCATCGTCTACCTCGCGATGGCTCCGAAGAAATCTGGAGACGTTCGCCAGGGCCAGTTGTCGCTCAAGATATTCGTCACAAATAACGAGAGTAAGTCCGTGAAGGTGACCAAGGTCCGCCTGGTCTTCACTGGCCCGCCTGCCGTCAGTGCCGTCTCGTACGCACCAAACTTGTCCATATCACCGGCAACAACCGGTGTGTGGTTCTTCCAGCCCGCCGACAGCGTTCTCCTGCCACAGCCGGCACCTTCCAAGATGACAGTCGAGGTGAGCTGTGAAGGCTTTGGGGTTCCGTGGAAGGGGGCATACAACCTTGCCCCGCACGAAAGTCCGGTGCCGGCAAAGAGCTTTCTCTTCCCGGCGGCAGCCAGCGACCTGCGACAGGGTGAGTACTGGGCAGGCCGCGGCGCCGGCCATGCAGCCGCAGGTGACGGTAGCCAACTCTTTGCATACGACATGGGCGTCATTGGTCGCAACGCAGAAAATACCGGCTGGACCGAAGTCCTGCCGGGCAAAACGGACGATAAGAACGAAAACTACCGGATCTGGGGCAAGCCGATCTATGCCATGGCAGATGGCACAGTAAAGTCGTTTCTGAATACCATGAATGACAACACGACAATGGGCAAGCAGACACCCACACCCGATCCTGTGGAGGGAAACCACTTTTGGATACAGCATGGTGATGAGGTCGTGGTATATGCCCATTTCAAGAAGGGTTCTCTAAATCCGGCGTTTATGTCGGTAGGCGCAGCCGTCAAAGCCGGCGATTTTCTGGGGCTGGCAGGAAATTCTGGTAATTCTAGCAATCCGCATCTGCACGTTCACTCGATTGAGGCCACACAGCCTTGGCAGGGCCCATTGCGGCCGCTACCCTGGCACAATGCGTGGGTAATAGACCGCAGTGCCTTCAGTCCCCCGGATCCATCTGGTCCGTGGTTCAGGTGTCAGGGTCATGGTTTTGCCAAGACGGAGATGGCCCTCTGGCCCGCCGCCACCGCTCCCGCCTGGTACCCGCCGGGCTGGGGCGAGATCACACGCTGCGGTATCCCCTCAGCCTCGTATCAGACCGAGTTTGACAAGATAGCAGGAAGCGGGTACCGCCTTGTCTGGGTCGATGGCTATGAAGTAGGCGGCAAGACGTTCTTCAATGTGATCTTTCGGCCTGCCGGTGGAGTGGCGTGGGTCGCCCGGCACGGCATGACCTCCGCTGCCTACCAGGACCAGTTTAACCAGTGGACTGGACAAGGTTACCGTCTTACGCATATTGAGAGTTACTTAGAAGGTGGTGCGGTGCGCTATGCCGCCATCTTTACCAAGGGAGCCGGACCGTCGTTCACTGCATATCATGGTCGGAACGCTGCAGCACACCAGCAGCTCTTCAACGATATGACCGCTCAGGGCTGGGTGCCAGTCAACATCTCTGTCGTCTCGCCGGGCGGGAACAGGACGTATGCTGCAGTGTATGAAAAGCGGAACGTCGGCAGCTATTGGACAAAGAACTTTATGACGCCGGCCGAATACCAGTCGGAATTTGACGCCAACGTCAAGGCAGGCAGGAAGCTGGTTTATCTCAACGCCTACCAACACAGCGGCGGCGTGCGGTTCACCGGCATCTGGCATCAAAAGGTCGCTTTGTCTTTCGTGGCGCGGCACGGGCTGACCAGCTCGCAGTTCCAGGCAGAGTTCGACTCCAAACTGGCAAGCGGTTATCTCACAAGAGTAGTCACCGGATATGCATCTGGTAATAGCCACCGCTTCGGTGCATGTTGGACAAAGTGAGTAGCATCCAATGTCTGCCAATTATCGTACTGTGGCGCCGCATAGAAGACATTGACAAGATAAAGCCGTGACCCGGCTCGTGGATTTGGACGCTGACAGAAAGCGGTTCTGGCTGGGCAATCTGCAGTCGATAAATGATAGAGTCAGCAACGACTCGACGCCGATTTCGCTGAACTACTTTGCGAAAGAAGAAATCTGACATGCGGGCTATGTTTTTCTTACTGATTCATAACGGACAAAAAGGCATTTCCGCGTGTGATGCACTCTAACCATCCTACCGGCTGTTATTGGCATTAGTTGTGGTTGTTAGTGCGGTGCAACCTTTTGGCACATTACATTAGCTTGGGCGGTGGTATTGCCTAATACTGTTTTCATAAAGTTTACACATTCCTTTTTGCTCTGAAATAGGGTATGCCATGCGTCTGCTGATTGAGCTGCGCTGATAGCTACCACTCCAAACATAGCTGCCGCTGCTACTATTACCAGTACGATTAGCGCTGCGTCTCTCATTGGCATAGTAACTTGTGCTGTCCCTAATAGGAAGTGCGTAATTGTAGTCCGGCACTGAATAACAAGAGTAGCTTGTAACTCATTGACCCAAGGCCGCACAATCTCTTGCACAAAAAGGAGTAGTGATTAGCCCACCGTTTTACATCCATTGCCCCTACATCATAACGGACATCATGCGTACAAAGTTGAGCACGAAAAGGGGGGAGTATTTTTACTCCTTGTCAATAAAAAATAATCCCCCTTTTTCCTCCTAGATTTGTGCTGCTTTTTGTTATGGCACAAGGCGTATGTATAACGTCCGTAATGATCAGGTTGAGGATTGCGCCATGAGAAATTCAAAACTCGTATTGGCTGTGGGACTGGCCGCGGCAACACTTGCTTTATTTCTGACTGTTACTGCAAGCGGCGGGGCGCTACGGACGGGGCTTGCTCCATGGCCCGGGATAGGCGCCATTGTGATGGCGATGGTGGCGTTTATTGTATCATGGAAGCAGAGGTCATTTCTGGTGGCAGGATTGTTGGCTGCAAGCGGCGTCACCGGCTTGGCATATGGCTTGATAGTTACAGAGTTCTTTGCAGTCATCGTGTTCCCGGGTCCAGTTCTCGGATTCATAATCGGGCTTGGGCTACTCGGGCTTGGAGGTGCAAAGAGCATAGAGGCAGCACGGGCCGGGAGAAGTAAAACCACGCCTCTCGCCGGATGACCATTTAATTATTCACTGCGTACCAAATTGTCTTGGTATGCATCTGATGAGGAACTACAGTCCCTCTTGCACAGAAGCCTAATCGTCCTTACCGTGATGGTGTCGTCTCGCTTGATGACTTAAAGAATGAGGAAACAGAGCCTTTCGATTCCTCTGGAGTTTTTACGGATTCGCGGCATCAAAGGTATTACAGGAATTGATGTCGCCGGATTCAAGCCCGGTCTGGAACCAGCTTACCCTCTGCGCGGAGCTGCCGTGCGTGAACGAGTCGGGCGTTACTCTGCCCTGCGATTCCATCTGAAGCCGGTCATCTCCGATGCTGCTTGCGGCATTCAGGCCTTCCTCTACGTCGCCTTGCTCGAGAAGGTCTCTTGCCTCGTCGGCGTTATGTGCCCAGACGCCCGCAAAACAATCTGCCTGCAGCTCCTGCATGACAGAGAGCCTGTTCGCGTCGATAGTGCCGAGCCCCTCCTGCGCGCTCTGCACCTGCTCTGAAATGCCGAGCAGGTTCTGCACGTGGTGCCCCACCTCGTGCGCGATGACGTATGCCTGGGCAAAGTCACCCGGAGCGCCATGCCTGTCTTTGAGGTCCCTGTAAAAGCTCAGGTCTATGTACACCTTCTCGTCGGCAGGGCAGTAAAAAGGCCCTACCGCGGACTGGGCGAACCCGCATGCGGATTCGACTGCGCCTGTGAATAAAACAAGCGTGGGTTCTCGGTACTCGCGGTCGTCGGCGGCAAACAGTACGCTCCACGTGTCCTCCGTGTCTGCAAGCACGACAGAAACGAAATCGGCAAGTTCCCTGTCTTCGGCGGAAAGCGATGCAGGGTCAAAGTTTGAGGCTGGATCTATGTTTGAAACCTGGCCGGGGTCGGCGCCCAGCAGCAGTGCAATTACGAGTACTATAAGGCCGCCTATTCCCCCTCCGACGGCCTTCATTGGCACTCTCATCCCCCTTCTGTCCTCGATATTTGAGCTCTTTCTGCCTTGTCTCCACCGCATTTGCCTATCGTTACTCTATTTTCAGATCCCGGGAAAAGATTTAAACTCTCAGATACTTTATGCAAAAACTCTTTTTAGTGGGAAACGTGCGACAAGGCAACGCACGGCTATAGCGTCGTGATGTTTATACAAAGGCTTTGATGCCACGCCGGCCGCAGGGTCGACGGTCGAGCCGTTTCTCGTAAACTGTTTGCATACCTTACAATGGCAAAAGCCCTGGAGAGTCCGGTACTGCGCCGCCGTCAGGTTACGCAACGATGGGGGTTTTGAAGGACACTACCATTCGTGCTTTGATGCGATTATTCTTCTTTTCCCGCCGCTCTGTCTTCTGCATCGAGTTCTCGCTTTCTTGCCTCTACTATTTTATCAATGTCCTTTTGATGCTCCGCCTGATACTTTGCCCTTTCTTCAGTTGTATCACCCCATTGCCGCTTCATCAGCTCACTGTACTTGTTGGGATTGCCGCTTTTCTCTCCAGCGCTCGGGCTTTGTTTTTCTACATTCTTCTTCTCATTAGCCATGAACCTTTATTGCCAAAAAATAATTAAACTGTTACTAACAGACTTTTCTTTTTTTAACTGCTAAAGGAGCATCCAGCCACCAGATATCGCTAAACCCGTTCAAGAATAAAGAAATCTCGCCTCGGCATTTCAGGCCAAAAGAGATACCAATCCTGCCTCCCCCATAACGCATGTAACGACAGTTCAAAGGCAGGGCGTTGCGGCCAAGATTCTGGTGTCTTCAGTTAGCGCAATATCTCTGACAGGAATTGCATGACGGCTTCTGCTTTTGGCCCTTCTGCCACGATGCTTACGGCACTTCCCTGATCCCTTGACGTAACACTCACTGCCAAAGTGTTTTTCTTTCTTGTAAAATAATAGATCAAGGCAAATATGCCTACCAGGAGGAGCAGGATTATCAGAATCGTCGTGTCATACTGCCTTTCGCCGCCAGCGACGATCTTCTCGTTGCCGGCGGTCTCCTTTATCTCCAGAGAAGTTGCCCGGATGTACTTTTGGGCAGTGTTATAGGCGTCAGGCGCGCTCATTTTCGACTCGACAACTAGCGACCCCAATAATGAATCCAAGCGGGCGGCTTGTACATAAGCATATTCGAAATAGAAACTGGGCTGCTACCTGAACTCTTGTGCTATGTACGCATAATGCAGGCATTGACGTAGATCAGCATAGGTGAAAGGCAGCTGCAGGATTACTCGTGCAAGCAATAGAACAAACTTTTGCTTTCTGAAACCTCAACGCGATTCCGACCCTTTAACTATTCATGATGCAAAAAATATGCAGATGGCGGGAAAGAGCAGCACGCGCAGCGTCAAAAAGTACGTCATAATAGGAGCAATCGGAGCGGGAATCCTCGTCTCCGTCCTCTATGCCCTTTCAGTAACGCGGCCGCCCGGCTCGACTCCCGCGCAGAACGACGAGGACGCATCTTTGCCCGGCGGCAACGGCTCGGCATTGCCGGGGACGGCAAATTCTCCTTAGATAACCATACTCCCCAACCCCTACTCGCTGGGTGAGCCGGCGACCATTGCAGGATTCGGGTTTACTCCCAACGAAGAGATTACTCTGACATTGAACAGAGATACGCAATTGCAAACAACCCCTTCCACAATAATCACGGATTCAGCGGGAACTTTTGAAGTCGAAACTGCCATTAATGAAACGGAAGGCGAAGGGGAGCAGATCATAACGGCAGTTGACGCTTCCGGCATTGCATCATCGACAACGATTCCAATAAATCCGGAATCTGCCGGCACGTAGGACCATTGCGATGCAAAGCCTGCTGGCATTGAATCAAGCACTGGCTAAAAGATCGCCATCGGCAAAAGATGTGAATATGTGGGATTTGCCCCTGTTTTTTACTGGCTGCTACCAGACTTCCAGATACCAAAAAGTCCACAAATGTGTACGGACCAGCAGCCATAAAAGAACTAACAGCTACCAGCGTTTTTGTATACACTGGAAACACACACTAGTGCCTTTCCCGCCGCACATTTTACGCAGCGGCTGCAGGCAGTATTAAAGAACGATTATTTTTGCCATGTTTCCACTGGAAACGCGCGCTAGCGGCAGGCCCTTTTCAGAGACGCCGCAAACACTCGTAGCTCGGCAAGCATGGCGCGCCGGTTCTTTGCCCTTGCAATCCTGTCTACAATGGCGCTGCCGACGATTATCGCGTCAGCCCCTGCGCCTATCATGAATTTTGCGTGCGCCGGCGTGCTTATGCCAAAGCCCACGCCCACAGGTATCTTTGAGCCTGCAGCGTCCTTTGCCCTCTTTATTGCGCCGGCAGTATACCCTTCAAAAGTCCGGCGTGCGCCGGTTATGCCATAGACGGAGACCAGGTACATAAAGCCGGACGACTTGGTCGCAATATTTCGGAGCCTGTCGTCAGACGTGTTGGGCGACGCTAGGAACACCGTCGCCATGCCGTGCTTTTTTGCAGAAGCAATATAGTCTGCGGCCTCTTCTACCGGCAGGTCCGGCAGGATAAAGCCGTCGATGCCGCAGTCCCCTGCGCGTTTCATAAAGTTGTCCATGCCTGCGTGCACCAGGATGTTAGAGTAGGTCATGGCCAGCAGCGGAAGCGCAGGGTGCCTCTTTCTCACGGCCTTGGCGATGGCAAGCGCCTTTTCCGGCGTCACGCCGGCTTCCAGCGCCTGGTGTGACGCCTGCTGTATCGTCGGCCCGTCTGCTATCGGGTCTGAAAACGGTATGCCAAGTTCGATTATGTCCGCGCCGCCTGCGACAAGCGCGTCAACGATATCAGCCGTCGCCTTGACGTCAGGATAGCCTGCCACGACATAGCAGGCAAGAGCGCACTTGCCCTGCAGCATCTGGAATGTTGCTGCAATCCTATCTTGCATGCCTGCGGCCCTTTTTCGAGTTCAAATAGTCCTGCACGACCGTCACGTCCTTGTCGCCCCTGCCGGACAGCGTCACGACTATCATCTCGTCTTTGTCCATCTCTTTTGCCATCTTTATCGCGTGCGCTATTGCGTGCGACGACTCTAGCGCGGGGATTATGCCTTCAAGCTTGGAGAGTTTCATAAAGGCGCCCACGGCCTCGTCGTCAGTGCAAGGCACGTACGTCGCCCGGCTGATGTCTTTGAGCATCGAATGCTCGGGGCCGACTCCTGGATAGTCGAGGCCAGCCGAGATGCTGTGCGTATCAATGACCTGCCCCTTTTCGTCCTGCAAAAGGTAGGTGAACATGCCGTGGAGAACGCCCTCGCTTCCGGCGCAGAGCGTCGCCGAGTGCTTGCCTGTCCTGACGCCCTTGCCCCCTGCCTCCACACCGCACAGCCTGACGTCCGAGTCGTCGAGGAACGGGTAAAAAGAGCCCATCGCGTTGCTGCCGCCACCGACGCAGGCGACTATGGCGCTTGGCAGCCTGCCGTATTCCTGCCTCATCTGCTCCTTTACTTCGCTTCCGATGACGCTCTGAAAATCGCGCACCATCATCGGGTACGGGTGCGGGCCCACGACGGAGCCTATCAGGTAATACGTCGTCTGCACGTTTGATATCCAGTCCCTTATCGCCTCGTTGATGGCGTCCTTTAGCGTCTTTGTGCCCGAGTCGACGGGATGCACTTTTGCCCCGAGAATCTCCATGCGAAAGACGTTGAGCTTTTGCCGCTCGACATCCTTTGACCCCATGTACACCTCTGAAGGCAGGCCAAGGACAGAGCAGGCTATAGCGGTGCCTACGCCGTGCTGGCCGGCGCCCGTCTCTGCTATTATGCGCTGTTTGCCCATCTTTTTTGCGAGCAGCGCCTGCCCGAGCGTGTTGTTGGTCTTGTGGGCGCCACCGTGCAACAAATCCTCGCGTTTTAAAAAGATCCTGGCCCCGCCTGCGTGCTCTGTCAGGTTCTTTGCAAAATAGAGTGGCGTGGGCCTTCCGGCGTATTGAGTGAGATAGTAATGCAGTTCCTTCTGGAAATCGGCGTCGCTTCGATACTTTTCATAGGCAGATTCAAGCTCGCTCACGGCCGGCGCCAGCGTCTCTGGTATGTACTTGCCGCCGTATTTCCCGAACTTGCCTCCGACGGGGTAGCTGCCAAGCATCGCAGCCAGAGTAGCGGCCAAGGGTTATTAATATTCACAGGGCGTTGTACAGCTCGGCCACCTTGGCGCCAATGTCGCCGGTCTCCATGATGCTCGTGCCTACCAAAAACGCGTCCGCGCCGGCTCTGCGCAGGTACTGCACGTCTTCCGGCTTGGCAATGCCGCTTTCGCTGATTATGACGCTCTTGCCCTTGCCGTGCTTTTTTACCAGCCGCTCTGTGTTTGAAATGTCAACCTTCAGGTCGGCCAGGTTGCGGTTGTTGATGCCAACGAATTCATAGCCGGACTTTAGCGACTCGCCGTATTCCTGCTCGGTGTGCGCCTCCACCAGCACATGCAACTCTTTCTTTTTTGCATGGTCGAGCAGTTTATCGATGCTCGATTCTGCCAGGTTGCGGTCAAACACCGCCTTTATCAGCAGTATGCAGTCGGCGCCGGCCCTCTTGGCCGCGTCTATCTGGACCTCGCTTACGATGATGTCTTTCATCAAAAGCGGGATGGAGACTGCCTTTCTTACCGCAAGCAGGTTGCTGACAGAGCCGTCAAACATGTACGGCTGCGTGAGAACAGAGAGGGCGGTCGCGCCGGCCTCTGCCATCGCCAGCGCTATTTCTGCGGGCGTGCCAAAATTGCGGATCTGGCCTCGAGATGGCGACGAGAACTTGACCTCGGTTATTAGCGGGGCGTGGGGGCACGAGAATATCGCCTTTCTCAGGCTCAATGCGTCGTGCGTGACTTCTCTCTTCAGGTCATATGCGCCGTCGTCTATGGCCTTGAACGAGTTTTCCACCAGTCGCTCTATCGTGTCGCCGGCCTTGGCAAACCTGCTCATGGACAGCAGTTCAGGCCCGCGACGTTATAATTCTATATATAGTGCGGCGAGAAAAAAATGCCAGCCAATGCCAGAAAGCGCGATTTTCCGTGACAGAGCCAAGTTGTCGCCCCGGTTCGTGCCGGAGGAGCTGCCCCACCGGCAGGCCCAGGTCGACCAGATACTGCATGTGTTTTCAGAAGCCGCAAGCGACCCTGACAGGTTCCCGCTGACCATCATGCAGGTGATAGGCACCGCAGGCATAGGC
>NZ_JBOGQF010000027.1:0-16235 GCF_050748925.1 Nitrososphaera sp. | reverse complement strand
TGGACGTACTGCGGCACTTATGACGTGTTTGCCAGCTTCAAGCCCCTTGCGACAGTGGCCGAGTGACGGCCTCCGAAAGTATTAATTATGTTCACCTAAATTTGCCAGTGCAGAGGTCACGTAGCTCAGCCTGGCAGAGCGGCTGACTTGTAATCAGCAGGTCGTGGGTCCAAATCCCACCGTGACCTCCATTGTCTTACCTACACAGTGGCGCTCTATGCCATCGCGCGAACGACGTTATTTCATAATCGCCTTTCTCACCGGCACCTACGGCGAGCCCTATTTTTCAAATATTTCACTTTTTACGGGGATCCGCCTATAATGCGACAGGCAAAGATCCATGCATAATCTTAATCTAAAGCCTGATGGTATTAGGAGTATTGCAGTTCAGGCACGTGCTTGCGCTGGGCATTATCTTTGGTGTCACTTCTATTACTCCGCATGCTGCTTATGGTCATGGCTGCCAGGCGCAGGGTTGGGGTTGCTTCACGCCTTGGCCGACAGCCATTCTTTCAAGTTATTCAGAAGTCACAAATATCGTTTCGGCCGTTGGCATGATACTGATCGTCGCAATGATAATATTCAAATTTGATTACCTGCAACGCAGCGACTTTTATGCAGTAAGGTATAGCCCCGCTGCAAACCGCCTTGACCGACTGCTGTTCAAAGGCAGAGACAAGCGCAAGATCATCGCAGCCATGCCGTTCTTGATATTCGGAGGTTACCTCGCGGCTGCAGGACTTTACTCGATGTTCGCTTTTGATAACTTGCGAAATGTTGATTTTGCCATAATGGTCGCAGTCTTTGCCCTTCCTCACCATAGGCGTATTTCTGATGGCATTTGGCCTCAAGGCAATATCGTTTGACACGTTAAAGAAAGAATCTCTGTCTGTATGAGGTCGTGTGTTCAAACCGCCATTATCCCAATGATAGAGCGTCCAAATCCTATCATGACCTCACGTTTCTCTCCATATTGCCTTTGTCTTTGCAAGCGCGACAAATCCCACCAGGTACGCCGCCTGCACGCCAAGCCCCAGCGCAAGCGACCAGTCCGAAGGCGTGGGCAGGCCCATCACGTATTGCAAGAGGATCGACGCGTGTGTTGTCGGCACGGCGTACGAAAGGTACCGCAGAGTATCAGGCAGGGTGGCGACTGAGTAAAATACTGGTGGCAGGACGGCCAGTATCACGTTGACAAACGATATCACCTGCGTCGCGTTGCGCATGTGGAGCATGTGCGACGACAGGAAAAAGCCCATCGCAGACATGGACCCCCACAGCAAGAGTATCGTGGCGATCAGCAGGGGCACGGCCACTATTGACGCGCCGAAATATACGACCAGTATGGCAAGCACGGTGAGCGCCGGCAGGCCGAACATCAGCTCTGAAAGCGCGAGCCCCATCATGTAGGTGAGGGGCGACACCGGCGACGCCACAAAGACGTCCTGTATCTTGTACTCGGTCTTGTAAAACGAGATGTCCTGCCCGAGCGCAAGGCCATAGCCGACGAGCGCCATCACGAGGCTGCCGGCCACGGCCAGGTGGACGTACTGACCGTTCGACACGACAAAGAGCACGAACAGGAGCGAAAACGGGCTTATCGCGGTAAAGACAAGCGACATGGGGTTGCGCCGGAGCCACAGTATGCCGGTCAGGTACGCTATCAAAAACGCCTGCCTGACGGGGAGCAGCTCCTGCGTCATTTGCGCTCCTCCGAGATGCTGCCGACCAGGTGCACGAAAACGTCGTCGAGCGTGACTGGCGACACCGTGAACGGCAGGTTGCGCTTGAGTGCCAGCTCTGACAGGTCGCGCACGGCCGACTCGAAGGTAAAGACGCGCAGCATCCCGGCGCCCGTGTCGACCACCGACCCGTACGGCTCTAGCGACTCGCGGTCAAGGCCGTCCTTTGATATGTCTATCCGCGTGTTCTGGGGTATCACCCTGCGCAGGTCCTGTATGGTGCCCTGCGCTATCACCGAGCCCTTGTCGATGATGACGATATAGTCAGACAGCACTTCTGCCTCGTCCATGTAGTGCGTCGTGAGAAGGATTGAGCCGCCCTTGGCCTTCCAGTCCTTGATGGCCGACCACACCTGGCGCCTCGATACCGGGTCAAGGCCGATGGTGGGCTCGTCGAGAAAGAGCAGTTTTGCGTCGACTGCCATGGCCATGGCGACGAGTATCTTTTGCTTCATGCCCCCCGACAGGTTCATGGCCGGCCTGTCGCGGGCGTCCCACAGTTCCAGCCGGCGCAAAAATTCCCCTGTCTTTTCCTTTGCAGCCTGCTTGCCCTCGCCCCTTATCCGCAGCCAGTTGTAGACGTGGTCCCAAGGCGTCAGGGCGCGCAGCGGCCTGCCTTCCTGCGGCACGACCGAAATGACGCCCCTGATGTCCTTTGCCTGCCTCACCACGTCGCAGCCGAGCACCCTTATGCTGCCGGACGTCGGCATCAGCTGAGTCGCGCACATCCGGACAAAGGTGGTCTTGCCCGCGCCGTTGCGTCCAAGGAGCGTAAAGACCTTGCCGGCCTCTACCTGCAGCGACACTGCTTCAAGGGCAGGTCGGCCAGAGCCCTTGTAGACCTTGGTCACGCGTTCAGCTTCTATAGCAAGCAACACGATTCAGAGGTACGGCCTGTAATGTAGAGGTTTTGACTATAGAGCCTGCAGATAGACGGATCATCGACGAGCCTTTTATGCTATCGAGGCGAACTGTCATTGTCAGGAAAGCCTGACGCATCATCTGCCCTTCCGAAGACCAGACCGTATCCCGGCACGACCCTGCCTCCTCCCTTTAGACAGGGCCGCCGGGGTTTCGATATCCAAATAAGCCCCACCAGACCAAGTTTATGCTGTGAAAAGAGAGTTCGTAATAGCAGTTATTGAAGCTTCCAAGGACGGCAGCCCATACGTCTATGTCACATTCAACGACCCCAAGGACTACAAGCAGTCAGACAACAGGACCATGAACCCGTTTGGCCAGAACGCCATGTCATTCAACTCTATAGAAGAGATGATGAAGAACATGCCCAAGATGATGGCAGGTCTCGGCGGCGCGCCCACAGAAAGCCCGGTGATCAAGTTCAGCATGAAGGACTATCAGGACATGGGAATAAAGGTCGGCGACAAAGTATCTATCGAGATTTCAAAGGTCGAGGCAAGCGGCGTTTAAAGCATTAAATAATCAAACCGCACTATACCAGATGCTTTGGAACAGCAGCGAAAGGTGCGCGCAGAGGTAAAGCTGCCACTTATTCTCATTCACACTCCTTTTGGCCTGGACTTTTTCGACAGGGTGGCGAAATGGCCCGGAGCCAAGGCATGGGCCAACGTCAACGCCTATTTCATGCCCCTCATCACCGCGCTTGCAATATTTCTAATCGTGGGCTCGCTTGCAGTCCTCTTTTCCAACGCCGACGCGAGGGCAGGCGTAAGCAGCCTTGGGCCGCAGGCAAACCTGCTCATCCCGGGCCTCAACCCCTACCTGCCGATAACGTACGGCTGGATTGCCCTCGTCGTCACCATCATCATCCATGAAGCCGGCCACGGAATACTGGCCCGCGTCTACAATATCCGCGTCGACTCGACCGGCATTGTATTATTGCTCGGATTGCCGATAGGCGCGTTTGTCAATATTGAGCGCGATGAGCTTGCCAAGGCGACTCTCAAGCAAAAGAGCGCCGTGCTGACTGCCGGCCCGCTCAACAACATGATACTTGCGGGGCTGTCACTCCTTGCGCTTTTCCTCATAATGTCGACCCTGACGCCGCTGCCGCCAAACCCCAATGGACCACAATTTGGCGCGCTGGTGACAAATGTCAACCCGGACTCGCTTGCAGAATCCATAGGCCTCCCACAGGGTGCCACAATTCAGACGGTTGCAGACCAGGAGATAAGAACGGTTGAAGCGCTCGGAAGTGCACTGCGGGGCAATCTCGGGCAGACAGTCAACATTACATGGGTCGAGCAGTCCGGCCAGACCGTAATAAAGGCAGTAACGCTGCCGAGCGCAGTCGAGCCGGGTAGAGGCATACTGGGTATTAGTGTTTTTGTGCCAGACCCCGTAAGAACGCTTGAAAATTACAAGGGCGCATTTGGTGCAAATGCACTGCAGTTATTGCTCCCTCCAACAATTCAGCCAGGATTGGTACCATATTCAGATACAATGGCGCCAATGTACGAGTCGTCGATTGGGCCGTCGTGGGCAATAATGGCCAACATGCTCTTCTGGCTGTGGTTCGTGAACTTTAACGTCGGCATCTTTAACGCGCTGCCGATAGGCCCGCTGGACGGAGGGCAGCTATACGGCTCCATCCTTGAAAAGAAGATCAGGTCAGTGGCAATAGCCAAACACGCCGCAAACCTCCTCACCATAGCGATGGTGGCAATAGTCGCAGCGTCGATACTGCTGCCTTATGTGAGGTAGGACAAGTCCTACTGCAATCTCCTGCCAGCCAATTATTCGATTGGCTGTTGCATCCCGCGTGCTTTTGTTGCAAGCCACGTTGTCGATTTACAGCCGAAAAGAAGAGGTGTGGTGCCAGCAGGCCTGTCTATGCGGCATTCCTATGAGGATACACTGCATACTGCTGGTTCTATACGCGTAATAACTGACATAATCGTGGCACTGCGTATGCAAAATTCGGGCTTGAAGCATAAATAAGCAACCAGCTTTTGAACAATATGTTCAATTTGGGGAATTTTTTTGTTGCAAACGAGGATGCTAAACTTTCTGCATCAAAGACGGCAGCAGTGATTTTGCTTGGCGCGCTCGTCTTGATGCCAGTAGTGAACGCGTGGGCGCTTTTTATAAATGGGACACCTGGCGACGACGTGCTTGACGGCACAGCAGACGCAGACGAAATTTCAGGGCTTGCAGGAAACGACCTGCTGCGAGGCAACCACGGAAATGATGCAATGAATGGAAATGAGGGGGACGATCGCGTTTATGGCGGAACTGGAAATGACAACGTGCAGGGCGGCGAAGGGAGTGACACTGTAGGCGGCGATGACTGAGACGATACCGTTGACGGCGGTACAGGAGACAACAAGATCTATGGCGGCAGCGGAGACGACACAATGACAGGACTTGCCGGAAATGACATCATGGTCGGCGGTCCGGGGAACGACAGGATGGATGCGGGCGCAGGCGGCTCGACAAGTAACCCGGACAGATTGTATGGAAATGACGGCGACGACTCCATGGGCGGAGGATTTGGAAGCTTCCTGATGGTTGGCGGGGCCGGGAACGACAGCATGGGATTTATCTTTGGAGTGAGCAGGATGTGGGGTGGCGACGGACACGACACGCTGGCCGGCGGCAGGGGCGGAAGCAACTACATGAACGGCGGCGAGGGCAACGACATCCTGAGAGGCGCACCTCCTTCTGGGGTTGACACCATGGACGGCGGCAACGGCGATGATATGTTTACCGGCGGCGGTGATGCGGACCACTTTATCTGCGGTGCAGGCGTAGACACCATCACCGACTTTGACCCTGAACAGGGCGACACCAAGACGGCAGACTGCGAGAACTTTTGACGATGCAGGTGGGAGTAGTTCCACTTTTCCCTTTCTTTTCAATACATTCCATTATCAATCATAGTCTAGTTTGAGTCTGGCAATGAATGCCAAATTGAGGGCGAAACTACCTTCGGTTATTAGCCCGCGACTTGCAACAAAAGCACGCGGGATGCAACGGAACTGCAAGGCAGTATGCTTTTATAGCAGAAAATTAAAGTACACATGCTTATTGCCGGTTTATGCAGTAGCATTTTCTCTATTGCAGGGCAACCGCGATACAGCGGACTGATAAAAAGTTGGAAAAACACGAGATTGAGGATCTAGAGTCACCCAGGAGGCCAAGGCAGGAGCTGAGAAGGCAGCCTGACGCCCCAGTTTCAAAGGTGACCACGGAAAGCGAGGACGAAGTCGCCAAGACGATACTGCAATCCATACCGCCCGACTCACAGATAACCAATGTCCGGTTCGAGGGCCCGACCATCGCGCTCTATACGAAAAATCCAAAGTTCGCCCTGACAGAGCTTACGTATTATTTATCGTCGCTTTCAAAGACGCTCAAAAAGAGGTTTGTCATACGCACCGACACGTCCGTGCGCATTGCAGAAGACGCCACCCGGCAGGCAGTAGCAAAACTCTTGCCAAAGGACGTGCAGGTGTCAGCTGTCTTTTGCGACGACGCCACGGGCGAAGTGGTGCTTGAAGTCAGCAGGCCGGAGGCCATAGATCCTGCCATGATAGTGCAGATAGCACAGTCCACAGGCTGGATAGCGCACACGCGCAGGTCGCCCCACATCCCGTCGACCAGCATCAATACCATCCATTCCACGCTAAAGAGCTCGGCCCGGGAGAGGAGCGACTTTTTGCAGAAACTGGGCACGCGCTTATTCAGGAGCCCGCTCGTCGTCGGCAACGGATACGACAGGACCGAGGAGCCGTCATCCCCCAGGCCGCAGGGCTGGTCCACCAACAAAGAAGAGGTAATGCTGTTCTGTCTCGGAGGAGTCAAGCAGGTGGGCAGGTCGTGCTTTATCGTAGTCACGCCAGAGAGCAAGATAATGCTGGACTGCGGCATCAACCCCGGCGAGCCGTCCGGCCTTGACGCCTACCCGCGCCTCGACTGGCTCAACTTTAACTTTGACGACCTGGACGCTGTAGTCATTGGCCACGCCCACATCGACCACCAGGGCTTTCTGCCGGCGCTATTCAAGTTCGGCTACCGCGGGCCGGTCTACTGCACCGAGCCGACGCTCCCGCTCATGACGCTTCTGCAGATGGACTCGGTCAAGATTGCCCACAGCAACGGCACATACCTGCCCTACGAGGCGAGGGATGTGCACGAAGTGATAAAGCGCACGATAACCCTGCCGTACGGCAAGCCGACCGACATCTCGCCGGACATCACAGTCACGCTCAACAACGCCGGCCACATCATGGGCAGCTCCACGGTGCACCTGAACATCTCTGGCGCGCACAACATACTCTACTCTGGCGACTACAAGTACGCAAGGACGCAGCTTCTGGACAGCGCCGTCGCCACGTACCCCCGCGTAGAGACTCTGATAACCGAGAGCACGTACGGCAACTCGTCAGACGTGATGCCGGACCAGCAGTTTGTCTACCGCAACTTTACCGACTCTATCAACAAAGTATTGATTGAAGGCGGCAAGGTGCTGATACCGGTGCCGGCAGTCGGCAGGGCGCAGGAAATAATGCTCGTCATGGCCAAAGAGATGAGCGATGGCAGGCTGGTAGAGTGCCCGATTTACATCGAGGGCATGATATCAGAGGCAAGCGCCATCCACATGTCGTATGCCCATTATCTAGGAGCCGACGTCAGGAGATCGGTGTCGCAGGGCATCAACCCATTCCAGTCAGAATACTTTACAGTAATAAGCGGAGGCAAGCGCGAAGAGGTGCTCAACGACGAGAACCCCGCCATAGTGATGGCGACTTCCGGCATGCTCGAGGGCGGGCCATCCGTTGAATATTTCAAGGAACTCGCGCCAAGCCCCAAGAACAAGATAATCTTTGTGTCATACCAGATAAACGGCACGCTTGGCAGGCGCGTCCTTGACGGCAACGTGTCAGAGGTCAGCATGATGGACAAGTCCGGCAAGCTGAAAGTCGTCCCGGTGCGCTGCCAGACGCAAAAGATTGACGGCTTTTCTGGCCACAGCGACTTTAACCAGATAATGAACTTTGTGGCCAAGGTCAAGCCCAAGAGGGTGCTGGTCAACCACGGAGAGAGGACCAAGTCTGAAAACGTCGCAAGTGCCATCTATTCGAGGCTAAAGATTCGCTCCGGCGTGCCAGATAACCGCGAAATCGTCCGGCTCAGGTAAAAGCCAGCCATAGCATTTTTATCCTGTGGGTGACATAGTTGTTTCCGAAGGCCGTGGCTATCAGGTACAAGTGCGTAAACTGCAATATTGTTCTTTCAGGCGAGGGTGCCTCAAGGCATTACCTTGCAAATCCCAACCACAAGCTGGAAAAACTGCCCCCGCCTCCAAAGCCGGTAAAGAATCCCACAAGGTAGCCGCCTCGATTCGGGCGGGATTGGGTAAATTATCGCCGCAAAGGGCTGGAAACAGGCAGCTATTCCCGGATGCTTTCCAGCGTCGACACGACCTGCCACAGCATGGTGCGTATGTGCGACTGCATCTGCGGACTCTGGGTCGCAGAGTCCAGCAGGCTGATCGCGTTTGCAGCCCTCACCGAGATGCTGCCTGACTTTTCGTCCTTGAGCGCCATCAGGACCTCCTTTATCATGTTGCGCACGCTCTTTTGCACATCGTTGTTCTTTGTAATGGCGTCAAGGGTGTCAACGGCGCGAGTAAGGCGCTCCCGGTTCTCCTTTTCCTTCTGCTCCTTTTTAGATGATGTAGTTGTCAAGCTTAAACCTCCAGCAGTCGTGGTCATTTAATGACAGTTGCTTTTGAATGTTTTCGTTAATAGTCCAAAGCAGCCTGCTCGGCCTGCGCCGCCAGCTCCTTTACGTGCTCGGCGCCCTTTGCAGTCAGGGAGAACAGCTGCGCGTCGCCGTCCTCCACGCCGTCGGGGAGCGTCGACCGGACATAGCCTTCCTGCAAGAGGTCGCGCAGCGCATATTTCAGCAACAGCTCAAAGTATCCCTTGTTGATGTCATAGTCGCTTTCGTGCTCGGCCTTTTGCGGCACAAGCCACATCTTTATCTGTGCAAGGCTGGCGCCGGTGGAACCAAAGCCGGCATGCAGGTTTGCAAGTATGGCCCTCGACGCGGACTCAGTTTCCATGCCCTGCCGGTACGTCGCTATCAAATAAATGGCTTTTGCTGCTGGAACATTGTGCACAAGTCATCAAAGAACAGCCACGCGCGGCAACACTCCGACTAACCGCGTTTGCGATGGGACTAGGCTAGTATCCGCCGGCAATAAAGCGCGTGTCGCAGATTTTTTCGACCGTCATGATGCCGTCCATCTCGGTTACCAGCTCCATGGTCGCTATCGCAGAGCAGGTTGCGCACCTGGTAGCATTTTGAATCTAGCGAGGGCCACAGGGCGAGTTTGGATGTCTTTTTGCACTGTACCAGTAGCCTGCATCTGCTTATTTGGCTTTGAACTTGCCATTGCGCCACTTTAAAGGCGGGCTTGGCCTACAATCTTGCTGAAAACAATGTCATATACAAGAGGATCTTATGGTGGCGGCCGCATAAACTTTGGCGGCCCAAAGCCGGTGGAAATGGGCAAGGAATACGTGGTTCAGATTTCTGAGCAAGGCAGGCAGGGCGACGGGATTGCAAGGATTCAGGGCTTTATCATCTTTGTAGAGGACGGCAAAATGGGTGAAAAGACGAGGATAAAGATAACAAGGGTAGGCGACAGGTCTGCAGATGCGCATGTCATAGCTGGTGCCGTAGAAGAGAAAGCACAGCCAGAGACGGCCTCTGCCCTCGAGAAAACTAGCGCAGAGACCAGCATTGACGCGCCAGTAATCAAAGAGAAAGCAGACCTTCGTGATTACAAGGCACCCGGCAGGCGTAAAGATTTCTAGAATAATCTTGGAAATATCCGCAGCTATCGACTTTTTGCAAAGGTTGCTGCAGGGAATTTATACTGTGTGTGGCCATCGCATGCCATGGAGCAAGTGCGGTGCAACATCTGCCAAGTCTCGATAGAGGTTTCCGCGGCCAAAGAGCACGCCATGCTGCAGTCGCACGCCGAGCAAAAGGCAAGGCTTGAAGGCGAGTTGCTCGCTACAAAGCGGGCAGAGTACGACCGCGACAGCTCTGTGGCCAGCCAGTGGGCGACTACTTTACAATGACCACGGGGCACTTGGCGTCTTTGAGCACCTTGCTTGAAACGCTTCCAAGGACGGCCTCGGTTATCTTGCCCCGTCCCCGGCTCCCCATCACTATCATGTCAAACCCGCCTTTTTCTGTATAGTTGACTATTGTGGTGGCCGGTTCGCCCTGCGCCATGACTGCCTCTATTTTCACCCCCCGGCCCGTGGCAAGCGCCTCGTACTCGTCAAGCACCGCGTCGGCCTCTTTTTTGTACTTGGCCATGGCATCGTCAAGCACCTTTTGAGACTCGATGTAGACGGTGGGGGGTTTTTCCATCACGTACAGGGCTGTGACTGAAGAAGAGCTGTCCTTTGCCATTGTGACGGCCTTTTCAAGGGCGCGCTTTGAATTCGCAGAGCCGTCTACAGGGACAAGAATCTTTGAAGGCATTGCCAGTCATACCATCCTGCGCTATTTTACCCTAATGGAGGGTCAGGTCCTGCGGCAGAAGGAACTGGATCACGAGGCTGATTCCATACATGACTGCGAGGATGATGCCTATCTTTAGGCCGATCTCTTTTTTGAACATCATCCCGACCGCGATCAGCGTTACGGCAGTTACGAGTATCATCTGGTATTCAAGTATCGGGTTTGCCTCGATGGAGACAAAGAACCCTCCGTGGTACATGGCGCCAAACACCGCGACTGCAAGCAGCAGGGTATTATTGAGTATCTTGGAACCAAGCACGTTTGCCACGGCTATCGAGGCGCCTGCCGCGCCCTTTCTTGCGAGCAGTATCATGGATATCTTTTCAGGCATCTCGCCGGCGATGGGGCTGATGATGACTGCAAGGATGATGACGGATATGCCGACCTCTGTAGAAAAGCCTTCTAGCGAGTTGATGAACGGCCCTGCGCCAAAGAATATGCCTGCCGTGCCTGCCGCAAACGCGAGCATCGCCTTTAGCATCGTCCTGCTGCTGACCTGGGCGTGCTGTACTTCCACTACCTTGTGCCCGCCGGCAGTCTCTGTCTTTGCCACCTTTGCCTTTTTCTTGTCCGCCTGCATCTCGACAAGGGCCATCACGAGGTAGGCGACAAACATGCCGGCAAAGATGAACCCGTCGATATAGTTGTAGCCGTCAAGGAACAATAATGCGCTTACTATTGCTGTTGCAAGCAGGAAAATCTTGTCTAGCTTGAAGGTAGAGACGTCGATGCCTTTCAGCGGTGATTTTGACAGCCTCGTGGTGGCGACAAGGAGCATTATCGCAAGCCCCAAAGTCATCATGAGCAGGTTGCTTCCAAGGCCGGCGCCTATGGCAGTGCCGTAGAACCCGCCGGCTGCGGCGTATACTACAATCGCTATTTCGGGCAGCGTCGTTGCGACGCTCAGGAGGGTCCGGCCGACAAACTTGGCGCCGTACTTCATCGACAGGTGCTCTGCGCCGTATGACAGCACCCAGCTGGCAGCTGTGAGCTCGCCAAGCCACAAAAGCATAAACAAAAGATTGTTCTCGGCCAAAGCGCTACTCGAATTGTGAAATTAGCCAATATAAACTAAAAGTCACGCCGGGTAAAGACGTATGGCGTGTCCATCTCCTGGTCGGCGGTCCACTGCGTCGGCAGAGTGACTGTCGCCAGCACCTCCAGGCGATGGCTCTTGATCACGCTGCCCCACCCCCATTGCAGGTGGTCACGCGAGTATTTCTTGGGCGTATGGCTACCCATGAAGACAAACCCCGCACCCTGCATGCCCGGCATCGACAGCACCCTTGAAATGACGCTGTTGGCAAGCATCTCGCCCATCTCGGGCATCGCCGAGATAAAGAATGCAGGATTTTTCAATCCAAGCGACGAATAGTCAAAGCGCGTCGCGTCTGCGCGCCTAGTGTCGTGCGCTACGCCTGTCTTTTGCGATATCCTGCCCTGCAGCTCCACCAGCCCCTCGTCTATCTCTATGCCGCAGGCGCGCATGCCGGCCGCCTGCGCGCAGTAGGATATCCTGCCGTCGCCGGAGCCAATATCCACCACCTGCCCAAAGCCAAGGCTCTTTGCCTTGTCCACGAGCGCGTACGCCGATAATATCCAGGTAGGGTAAAAGGCCTGGTAGCTGGTGTCGTGCTTTATGCTGCCCAGCCAGTACTCGTTGATGTCGCCCTCGTAGATCCTGCAGGGGATGCCGAGCACCGACAGGTCGCAAAAGCGGGAGTAGATCGGGTTGCACTCTGCAAACCTGCGAAGCAGCGAGAGGATCGACGCGTCTATCGGCAAAATATTGGACGGCTCCAAGGGCATGACTTCGTAAAAGTGGGCGGCGCCATTGTAGGAACGGGCCAGCTCCGCCTTGAGCGCCACTATTGCCTGCGCCAGCTTCAATAGACCGACTCCGCGCTCGGGCGCAGGCCGCGCTTCATGCTCTTGTGGCCGCATTCCTTGCACAGGTAGATTCGCCTTCGCTTGTAGGTGTAGATGGCTTCAGGGTCCTCGATCATGTCGTGGACGGTGCGAGCCATGCACCGGTCGCAAAAGCGCCGCTCTGTTGCCAATGTCCTCTTTGCGCAGCTGTAATTTTAATATGTATTGGCTTTGCTAGTCATGCGATGGCCACGGTCTACACCGAGCTTTTCCAGAAAGAATGCGAAAACAGGTTCGGCATCACCAGAGATGCAGTCAGAGATGCCATAGTGCAGCCGGACAAGGAGCAGCGCCTGTCTTCGCAGGGATTGACGCTCATACTGTACAGCAAAAAGGCCCCCGGCTCTGACGACTATTTCGTGGTCAACACCCACGTCCAGGGCCAGGACCTGGTAGTCGACCTCGCCTTCCGGCTGAAAAAAGAGCTCGTCGAAGAGGCCAAGACGGACCTGCCGTTTCCCCTCATGCAGGCCCTCGCCCTGAGGTTCGGCCTGCCAGTCAAGGTGGGCGAGCGGGAGACGAAATTCATCTACAACGAAGTGATACCGGTGGCAAGCAAGGACATCAAGCGGGCGATGCTCATCAGCAACCACGAGGATAGGCCGCTCATATCTGCGATATGGATGCGGATGCTCCAGAACGACCTCGGATTTCTGGCCCAGTGCGCGCTTGTATTCTGCCTCGACTCCAGGGCGTATAACGAGTGGCTGGGACTCTAGCTTTTTATATAACTTTGTCAGATAATTGTCGTATGCGCGAATCCATGGTGCAGATGCACTGGGACATCAGCAAGCTGCTTTCCCTTGGCGTCGACGAGCAGTTCCTGAAGGAGAGCGATATCACCCCGGACCAGGCGCGGGACCTGGTAAAGGGCATACTCTATTTGCGCGAGCGCTACAAGGAGTAGCTACTTTTTCATCTTTTGCTCCAGCAGCGCAGGCACTTCTGCTGGCCTCTTGGCAACAGGCACGCAGGCCTTGGCATAGTTTGACACCTTGGACTCGGCAGAGCCATAGTTGCCGTAGACGATGGCGCCTGCGTGGCCCATCCTCTTTTCCTTAGGTGCCGCCCTTCCCGCGATGTATGCCACAACAGGCTTGCCAAACGAAGTGTCGATGATGTATTGCGCCAGCTGCTCCTCTGCGTCGCCGCCTATCTCGCCCACGACGACCACAGAGTCGATGTCGGGCCTGTCGCGCACGAGTTCAAACGCCTCGATGAGGTTCGTGCCGTTGACCGGGTCGCCGCCGATGCCTATTCCTATCCTCTGGCCAAAGCCCCTGCTTGTCAGGCTGAACGACACTTCGTACATCAGCGTGCCGCTGCGCGAAAACACCGCGGTCCTGCCTGCCTTGAACGGCTGCGCGGGCATTATCCCGACCTTCATCACTTCAGGGATTATGACGCCTGCCGTGTTTGGGCCCACCATCCTTGCGCCCTTGCTCCGGGCATAGTCGACCAACTTTATAGAGTCGCGGATTGGAACATGCTCTGGTATCGCGACCAGCAGCTTTATCCCGGCGTCCAGCGCGTCCATCGCGGCTTTCAGGAAAAAGGGCGCGGGGACAAAGATCCCCGATATCTGCGCGCCGGTGGCCCTGACCGCCTCTGCCATCGTGTTGTAGACCGGCGTCCCTTCAAAGTCCTGGCCGCCCTTGCCCGGCGTAACGCCTGCGGCGACGTTTGTGCCGTACGCCTTCATCAGCCGCGAGTGCGTTGAGCCAAAACCCCCGGTGATGCCCTGGATCACGACGGGCTTTTTCTTGTAGTCGCTGTCATTCCTGTCCCCTTCAAGCGTCTTGAATATGTCAAACTTTTCCATTATTGCCACCTACTGCTTGACGGCCGCGACCGCCGCGACTATTGCTTCGTCGACCGTGCCATATAGCTTCGCCCTGCTTCCCTGCAGCATCTCTTTGGACTTTTCCGACTCGGCGCCGGAGATTCTCGCAAACACGGGCACGCTGATGACATTGTTCCCGTAGGCGTCAAGTATCGCCTGCGCGACCAGCGACGTCTTGACTATCCCGCCAAACAGGTTGACCAGGATTGCGTCGATGTGCTTGATCTGGCTTATCACCTTCAGCGCTTCATAGATGGTTTCAGTGGTCGCCTTGCCTCCAAAGTCGAGGAACGCGCCGGCCTTGCCTCCCGCGTCTGCGACGAGGTCCAAAGTCGACATGACGAGGCCTGCGCCGTTGCCGAGGATGGCAATGTTGCCTTCAAGCTCGACCAGTGAAAAGCCCGAGACCTCGGCCTGCTTTTCAAGTTCCGACACGTGCTCGTATTTCTTCAGCTCGGGGTGGCGGAACATAGAGTTGTCGTCTATTATCACCTTGGCGTCTAGCGCGATCATCGAGCCGTCGCCAAGGATTGCGACAGGGTTTATCTCGGCCAGCTCGGCCTCTTTTTCGCCGGCCATCTTTGACAGTTTCGTGGCGAGGTCGACAAACGCGACCACCGCGTTGCCGGCCAGCCCGAGCTTGTGCGCCGTGTCCTCTGCCACCTGCGGGCTCAGGCCCCCAAGCGGCACGTCGACGACTACTTTGTTGTCGGAAGTTTCAATCTCGACCCCGCCTTCTGCCGACGCGATGAGCGAGTAGCAGCGCTTGCCCCTGTTGAGGAACAGCGAAAGGTACAGCTCTTGCTTTATCGGCGCCATCTCTTCAAGCAGTATGCCGCGGGGAAGCTCGCCTTTGACCTCCTTGTGGACGAGATCGGTAAATTTCGGCTCCAGCTCGTCTTCGCTTTTTACTTTCAGGATGGCGCCGGCCTTGCCCCTGCCGCCGACGGTAAGCTGCGATTTTAGTACCAGCGGTATCCCAATTTTCTTTGCGCCTTCCCTGGCCTCGGCAATGTTGTTGGCCAGCTGCGAGCGCGGTATGCGTATCCCGTATTGATCAAACAGTTCCTTGCCCTGATATTCCAGCAGTCGCATTTGACATTGAGGCTGCGATTTCCGTTATTTATAACTCTATTTTGCCGAAACCTGATCTTTTCTGCCCGGCGTGAACTTTACTATGGCAAGGTATACCAGCGACGCGGCCGCCAGGCTCGGGATGGTGGCCCCTATCGCGGGCATCTCTTTGATGTACAGCGGCGACAGGGGCGATATCGTAAAGTTCAGCAGGACGCCGATGGCCCACGCGGCCACCGCAGGCCATCCCACGCCCTTCTTGCCGTACATCATGTGGTCGGCGTATTTCTGCCGCTTTACAATGTAATAGTCAGTCAGCACCACGCCAAAGAGCGGGACAAAGACCGCGCCTATCAAGAGCAGGAACGTCTCATAGTTCTGGATGGTCACCACCATTGCAAGGATTGTGCTTGCCGCGGCAAAGCCTATGACCAGGTGCTTTTGGCTGACGCGGGAAAATATGTCCTGCGCCGAGACGGCCGCCGAGTAGACGTCGGCAAACGCGTTGTCTGCCTCGTCCACGATGAGCAGCAGCATAAGAAAGCCAAAGAATATCGCCTGTATCGCGATTATTATCGCCACCACGTCAAACGTGCCAAGAAGCACGCCGCCAAAGTAAAACAGGATGTTTGTGAGCGCAAAGCCTACCATTGTGGCCCAGAACGCGGCCTTGCTCTTTTTTGCAAAGCGGTTATAGTCGGCCACCAGCGGCATCCACGATATTGGCATGGCAATCACCAGGTCAAGGGCGGTAAAGAACGACATGCCCTTGCCAGGCGACGAGATGACATCCGCGGCGCCCGGCGACAGGAGGAGCGTGACAATGATTACGGTGGACGTGCCGTACGCAATCCATACCGCAAACTTGGCGAGCCACTGCCTTGCGACGGCAAGCGGGCCGGCTATGGCAAGGACCGCCACCAGGGTCCCAAATACCGCCGCCCAAGCAGGGTAGGGGATTGCGCTCCCGGCAAGCAGGTCTGCCGCCCTTGCCATTATCATTATCTCAAAAGTCGTCCATCCCACCAGCTGCAGGATGTTGAGGATTGCAGGCATGTACGAACCCAGTATGCCAAACGCGGGCCGCATGCTGACAAGCGACGTCACCCCGTGGT
>NZ_JBOGQF010000026.1:0-16501 GCF_050748925.1 Nitrososphaera sp. | reverse complement strand
CCCAACACGTCGCCCTTTGCGATATCGGTCGGCGCGACTACCAACAACGTCCACCTGCAATACAGCGCGTTTACCAACATCACGAGGTTTGGCCCGTCTGCGGCCGCGTACGACGACGTGGCCGAGTTTTCTAGCCGCGGCCCCGGCATATTTGGCGACCCCAAGCCCGAGCTCATGGCAGTAGGCTCGTACGGCTTTACGCCGGCTGACGTCACGGTCAAGATCCTGCAGGCGAAAAAGAACGATGCCAACAACGATGGCGCGTTTGCGCTCTTTGGCGGCACCAGCATGGCTGCGCCGATGGTAGCCGGAACTGCCGCGCTCGTGGTGGGGGACATGAAGGGCAGGGGCGAGCCTGTAAACCCGTTTGAGGTAAAGAGCCGGCTGATGTCTACTGCCAAGGACCTGAAGAACGACCCGTTCGTGCAGGGTTCAGGCAGGGTCGATGCCCTGACGGCGATAGAACTTGGCCGGGGCAAGGCCGGCAGGTTTTCCGCATACACCGAGAGCACGGTCCGCAACGTCCTGCTCGCGCTTTCACCCGCGCTGCAGTCCTACAACAGCACGCTTGCGATAATCGACAGTGGCTATCCTACCGTGCCTGCAAGCCTGCCCTCTGTCATTGGCGCGGAGCATCCCGAGTCGCGCTGGTTCGCCGGCCACGTCGAACAGGGCGACATATCAAAGACCCGGATAGTGGTCGAGAACCCTTCCAAGAAGGACCTGAAAGTGGAAGTGTCTAGCACCATAGAAAAGCTGGTCGCCAGGTACGAGATACAGAACTCGACCGCGCTGTTTGCGGTAGACTCTACTCACAGCGATAAAAAATACGGATACGCTCCCACCTATCATGATATTAAAGAGATAGCCGGCGAGCTACCGGACTCGGACCTGATGGTGGCCCGCGTAAATTTCCCGTTCAACAGCTTTTTGAACTCGACAGAGCTGTTTGCCGACCACCTGCGCATAGCATCCATCTATGCCTACGACTGGCACGACAGTAACGGCGACCGCAAGGTGGCCTTTGGCGAAACGACCATGATAAACAGGGGCGGCTCGTGGGGCACCACGCAGGAAGTGCGGGTCGGCGACCCTGTGGCCAAGTTCAAGGGAACGCCTGTCGTGGGTGTCTATCCCGTCCCGACGGTGTTTTCGTTCTGGCGCGGCGACCGGCTCATCAACTCTACTTCGATGAACTATACACTCACCATCGAGTTTTACAAGCGCCTGCCAAACCCTGACGTGCTGCTGGACCGCGCACAGCTAACCGTGCCTGCGGAGGGCAAGGCCAGCGTGGGCGCCACCGCGATTGCAAGGGGCAGCGCGCTTCCGGGCATCTATTACGGTGAGATACTGTTCAAGGGGCCCAAGCATTCAATCCTGATGCCGGTCAGCTACATCGTGACGACCAAGCCGGTGCCAAAAGACGTGCCAGTCGTCATTTCGCCCGGCAAAATGTACGGCCCCGAGATTGAGGCGTCGCTTGGCCTGCGGCCAAACGGCTATGTCGGCGGGCTGTCTGACATGCTGTCGCGCTATTCTGCCGGGGACTGGCGCTCGTACTATTTCAGCGTCAAGGACCCGACCATAACGTCAATGAGCGTAAAGGCATCGTGGCCCCACAACTCGACCAGCATCAACGCCATGGCTTTTGGGCCTGACGGCCGGCTGGTGGCGTCGAGCGTGCCTGCGGGGGTATTCCAGGAATTCGCCGGGTGGGCCAGTAACGACTGGCTCGGGACGTCTGCCGTGAGCGAAGGGGGCGCGTTCTTTTTCAGCCAAAACAGCGGCGGCAACTCTACCACCCTGTACGTGCCGGTGAACCAGACGGGCATCTACGCGGTTCTGATGCACAACACGCTCTTCCACGGCGAGAGCTTGTACGAGCCGGTGACAGTCGAGGCCAAGTTCTCGACCCTGCTGCCAGACAGCACGCCGCCGAGGATAGCGCTTGACCTGCCGCGGCACGTCGGCGGCAGGCTGAGCGTGCCTGTGGAAATAGACGACGCCAACCCTGCAGGGTTTTCGTATTCGATAGACGGCAGGCCGGTGCCTCTTGCAGGCAGCGATCTTTTGCTTGACGGCGCCGGCTTGGCAGAAGGCCCGCATCTCCTGACGGTAGAGTCTGCCGACACAGTGGGGCACCGGTCGATGTTTGCGTCCGAGTTTATTGTCGACAGGACACCCCCCTTTGCCGACATCTCTATACTGTATGAAAACGGGACTAGGGCGCCTGCCAGCGAGGACATTTACCTTGCAAGGGGATCGGCGCTCCTGTGGAACGTGACTGACGCAAACGGCGTCTTGGCTACCAGAGTTAGGCTCCCTGGCGCAAACGCGACTGACGCGCAACACGAGTTCAGGCCAGACCTTGCGGACGGCCAGTACGCGCTGGCGATAGCATCGGCAGACGAGGCAGGCAACAAGCTCGAACGGGAGTGGAAGCTTGTGATGGACAGCACCGCGCCTGCGGCGGCCATGCGGTTTTCAGGGGGCGAAATAAAAGGCACAGCCAAGGTGGAAATCGACGTCAAGGACGCAAACGCCAAGAGCGCGCTACTCGTCATAGGGCACAAGGCAGTCGACGTCACTGGCATGAAGGAATACCAGCTTGACACGGCGGGCCTCGCAGACGGCAGGTATGAAGCAAAGCTGGTCGCACTCGACGCGGCTGGAAACGCCGGCACAGCTACTGCGGCCGTCGTGGTGGCAAACGTCATGCCGCTTGTCGGAATAGCCACTGCCCTTGGCATCGCGGGAGGGCTTGTCGCCGGAGCGGCTGTGGCGTGGACGGTCGCAAAAAGGAGATCCGGCAAATCTTAAATAGCGAGGCTGACAAATTTTCCATTGCATGAGTGACAAGCACGCCTCAAACCCGAACCTCGTAGAGCTCGCAGAGAGCAACTTTGACTCGACCGTGAACGGGAACAAGCCGGTCCTCGTGGACTTTTGGGCAACATGGTGCGGCCCGTGCCAGTTCATGCTGCCGATCTTTGACAAGCTCGCCAAGAAATACGGCGAAAAGGTGACGTTTGGCAGGCTCAACGTCGACGACAACCAGGGCGTCGCCATGAGGTATGACGTCTACGCGATCCCGACGTTTGTCATATTCATGAACGGCAAGGCTGTGGACAGGGCGGTGGGCGCCGTGGGCGAAAAAGGGCTCGAAGGGCTGCTGCAGAAATACCAGTGATCAGAGATACCCGAAAGCCGGGTCTCCCTTTCTCTTTAGCGCAAGCACAAGGTTCAGTATCTCTTTTTCCTTTTCGTTCAGCCTGTGGCTAAAGCGCTCTACAAGCTGCTTGGCCTGCCTGCTGTTGAGGTCGGTGTAAAAGACGTCGCCCTCGTTTATCTGCCTGCCAATCGTGGGCTCTTTTATCGATACCGCGACTTGCATGTTGGTGGTCGCCTCTTCCATCGCTTTTCCGCTGTCCTGTATCTGGTGCACTGTGCCGACTTTTTTGCCCTCCTCGTTTATTACCTGCACCTTCTGGCGCAGCTTGCCCACCTGGATCTCGGCGCCAAACACTGCAGGGTCGTTCCTGCGAAAGACCATCCCTTTCATGAACTGGAACTTGCAGACAGGCGGCAGCTCGTTGAACAGTATCGACTCTTCGTGTTCTTTCTGGTACGCGACCCAGTCGACGTAGCTCCTGACGAGGTTGTAGATGATGCGTTCGTTGAACACCTTGACGCTCCTGTTCTGCGCCTCTTTTTCCGCGTCGTCGAGGATCTTGACGTTGAACCCGAGGACGACTCCCTGGTACCTGTCGCTCTCCTTGACTGCCGCGGCCTCGATTACGTCGCGCCTTGTGATATTGCCAATGTCGGCGATTTTTATCGGCACCTTGTCCTTTTTCAAAAGGTCGATGATGGCCTCAAGCGAACCTATCGTGTCGCATTTTAGCACGATTCCTGTAGTCTCGGTGTTGACAATCGCGCTCTTGACCTCACCTTCAACTATGCTCTTGAGGCGCTCCAGTTCCTCGTCGCCCCTTGACTTTTCATAGACAAACAGGGGGCTTCCTGCAAGCACTCCCTCGAGGTCCGGCGAAGTTATCTTTAACCCTGCCGCCGCTATCACTTCGCTGACCGGCTTGAACTTGTCCCGAGGGTCGCGCATCTCGTCCAGCGGCTTGGGCAGCAAGAGCGCCTTTACGCGCGTCACGACTGCGCTGTCCCTCTTTGCCACCACGATGCTGTCGCCCTGCTTTATCGTTCCGTCAAGCAGGATGATGTTTGCAGAGGGGCCGAGCCCCGGCTCCTCGTTTATCTCAAGCACGATTCCCCTTGCGGCGCCTTCGTGGCGCTCCAGCCTCTTTGCCATGTACTGCTGGGTCAACCCGACGAGCACGGACAGGAGCTCGGGTATGCCTACGCCTGTCCTTGCACTCACCGGCACGATTGCTATCTCTTTGGTAAAGTCCTTGACCCGCCAGAACGCCTCTGACGGAAAGCCGTTCATGGACAGCGACCCGACGACGGTGTAGATCTTTTCGTCGAGCATCGCCTCGACGCTTGGCTCTTGCTTTTTCACTTCTTCTGAAATAAAGCGCGACTGTGCGCGCCAGCCAGTCACCCTGTCGACTTTGTTGAGCGCGACTACAAACGGCACCTTGCGCTTTTTCAATATCTCGAGGCTCTCGATTGTCTGGGCTTCAAAGCCCTTGTTCACGTCCGCAACCACTATGGCAATATCCGCGGCCGACCCTCCGCGCATGCGCAGGTTTGCAAACACCTCGTGCCCCGGCGTGTCGATGACTAGTAGGCCCGGTATCGGCGTCTCGGCCTTGGCCAGCCTGGCAAACAAAGGCCCGGTGACTTCTTTAATAGTCTCTATCGGGAAAAAGCTGGCGCCGATGTGCTGCGTGATGCCGCCGACTTCCCTCGCCTGGACTGCGGTGCCGCGTATCTTGTCCAGTAACGACGTCTTGCCCGAGTCTACGTGACCCAGGACCACTACTACAGGCTGGCGGAGTTCCACGCTCTGTTGAAAATGACTCGCGACTCTTTAATGAAGCTTTCAGAAGAGTCAGACGCGTGGATGATGTTGTCTGTGAAGCCGAGGCCAAAGTCGCCCCTTATCGTGCCCGGCGCGGCCTCAAACGACTTTGTCGCTCCTATCATTATCCTCGTCGTGGCCACCGCGTTGTTGCCTTCCAGTATGCAAGCAACCACCGGCCCGGACGAGATGAACGACACGAGTTCGCCAAAGAACGGCTTGTCCTTGTGGACAGAGTAGAATTCTTGCGCCTTTTCCTTTGTGAAATTATAACACCGCAGGTTCTTTATGAGAAAACCCTTTTCCTCAAACCTTGCCAGCACCTTGCCGGTCAGGCTGCGCTTGAACCCGTCGGGCTTGACCACGATGAGCGTCTGCTCGACTGCCATCTGTAAAACCTACTTTTTCGCAGTGCGCAGGCCGCCCTTTACGTACTTGCTGGTCCACTTTAGCTTTCTCGGGTCGCGCTTTAGCACGCGCAGGTTCTTTTTGCACTTGCTGGAGCAGGTCCACTGGACTTGGCCGTCGTTTCTGACCAGCATGATGCCTTCACCCGTCGTGATGCGCCTTCCGCAGAAGAAGCAGTTTCGAATCGACGTTGCTGTCTTGCTCATCTATATGTCACCTAATCTTGCGAGCCTCGCGCTCGGTCTCTCTCAGCATCAGGACGTCGTCCATCCTTATCGCGCCCTTGACGTTGCGCGTGAGGATGCGGCCCCTGTCCTTGCCTTCGAGAACTTTGACTCTCACCTGTATGACTTCGCCTGCAATGCCCGTCCTGCCGACGATCTGAATGACCTGCGCAGGGACTACCTTCTCTTCAGCCTTGCTCATCCAGAATCAGCCTCGTGTTTACTCCTTCTTAGCCTTCAGGCTGGCGATGGATGTCACAACTTGCTCGACGATGTGCTGCGCTTCGCCTGCCTCAACGATTGTGGCGGCTGCAGATCCAACGTCGATTCCAAGCGACACGCCCAGCTGCTGCTTGCTTGGCACGAAAATGTATGCCGCGTTCCTCTCTTCGCAAAGTATCGGGAGGTGCGCCACTACTTCTGGCGGCTCTACGTCCTCTGCAATGACAACGAGCTTGGAAATTCCGCGCTCGATGGCCTTTGTGGTTTCGTTTGTGCCCTTGCGTACCTTGCCGCTCTGTTTTGCTACGCGCACTGCCTCGTAAACCGCGTTCACGAGGTCTTTTGAAGCTTCAAATTTTACATAATATGGTTTGCTCATTTTCTATATCACCCTATGGGATCATCCGATTGCTTTCTTAGCATTCGCAGGCGTATTAAAAACGTTTGTTGAGGTGCTCAGGCCATCTTGGAGCGCACGATCCTGCTGTACTCGTCGACCTTGGACGCCAATAATGCCCTGTCCGTCGACTCGGCGTACATGCGTATCAAAGGCTCGGTGCCTGACGGCCTCACCATGAGCCACGTCTCCTCGTCGAGCCATATCTTGGCGCCGTCCATCGTCTCTATTTTCCTGGGGCTGCCGTGCTCTATGCACGCCTTGATCACGCTCTCGACCACTTCCCTTGAAGAGCAAGAGAACTTGGTCTTGTGCTGGAACGTCTGCGGCAGCTTCGACACGAGCAAGGAGAACGACTCGCCTGCCGACGCCAGCATGTCGAGCACCAGCGCCGTGGTCATGGCGCCGTCCCTCACCTCGTTCATGGGGCCGTACATGAACCCGCCGTTTTCTTCCAGCCCCAGGGGCGACTTTCTCTTTACCATCTCCCTTGACACCTCCACGCTCCCTACCTTGGTGTGGACGACTTGCAGCCCCGCGTCCCTTGCCACCATCGAGAGCACCATCGACGTGTTGACAGGGCACACCACCTCGGCGCCCCCGTGGCGGCTGGCAAGCAGGTGCTTTATCAAAAGCGCGCCGGTCTTGTCGCCCCAGTATATGCCGCCCCTGTCGTCGCAAAAGATGCTCCTGTCCCCGTCGCCGTCAAACGCCACGCCAAAGTCCGCCCTGCCTGAGCGCACCGTTTCTGCGAGCACGCCGAGGTTGTCCGGCGTCGGCTCCGACCCCCTGCCGGGAAAGTCGCCGTCTATGTTGCCGTTGACGACCCGCACCTTGCAGCCCAGCTTTTGCGCGACGAGGGGCGCGCACACTGCCTGCGCGCCGTTGCCCGTGTCCATGGCGACCGTGAATTTTTTGGCGCGTATCTTTTCAGCATCAACGAGCGACAGCGCCTTTTCGATGTACGACGGGACGACATTTTCGTCGGCGTACTGCCGGCCGTGGCCGTCAATCTTTGCGAACTGCTTTGAATAGTAGATGTCCTCGACCTTGAGCTCGTCCTCCCTAGGGATCTCGACGCCGTCAGAGGCCGCCGGCTTTATCCCGTTGTATTCTGGCGGGTTGTGCGACGCAGTCACCATGATGCCTCCGTTGTAGCCGGGCCCCTTTGCCGCGTATTGCAGGCAGGGCGTAGGGACCAGGCCGGCGTCTGCGACGTCCAGGCCGGCCGAGTTGAGCGTCGAGCGCACCAGCCTGGCGACTGCCGGCCCCGACCTGCGCCCGTCGTACCCGACCACTATCGGGCCTTTTTCATAATAGGTTGCAATTGAATAGGTTAGATCGATCACCACGTCGGAGGTCAGTTCCCTGCCCCACACGCCCCTGACGCCATTAGTACCAAAAAGCCTCTGCCTTGCCTGCACGCCATACAATGAAATCAACAATAGATAAATTTGGCTGCCAACGGCTGCCTTTCGTGCGGGGGTCGCCAAGCCCGGTCAACGGCGCAGGGCTTAGAAAGTGAAAAACCTACAACCCTGTTCCTTAGGGATTCGTGGGTTCGAATCCCACCCCCCGCACTCTACACCTTTCTAAACCGGTAGCGCGCGTTTCCAGTGGAAACTTGTCGAAATAATTGTTCTTTTATACCACCTGGAACGTGTGCGCGGCATGGTGCGGCGGGAAGCCGCATTAACGGAACTCTTTTGTGTCATCCACGCGAAATGCAAGATTGAGGATGGCAGGCAGTAAAGCTTCATTGCCGCAAATCCGCAGACAGATTGGGTACTGGGCCGCTCAGGAGCAATATTCAATGCACGATTTGCTAAGGTTTGGAATAGAGGCTGAAAAGTGTGGTTTTCGGACCATGATGACAAGCGACCACTTTCACCCGTGGTGGCACGACAACGCTTTTGGCAATTTCACGTGGGTATGGATAGCTGCGGCGGCTGAAAGGACAAAGAGGATGCAGTTTGTCACGGGCGTGACCGCGCCTGTCTATCGGTACCATCCGGCCATCATTGCGCAGGCGTTTGCATCCCTCGACGCGCTCTATCCCGGGCGAATCGGGCTCGGCCTGGGCAGCGGTGAGGCCATGAACGAGTCTCCGCTTGGATTTGACTGGCCGAGAGCCCGGGCAAGGCTGACAAGGACCAAGGAGGCAATCCAGGTTATACGCAGGCTGTGGGATGCAGAAGAGTTTGTCAGTTTCAACGGCGAATACTATCTTATCCGCAATGCCAAGCTCTACACCCCACCCACATGTCGCATGCCCATCTACATGGCTGCAACGGGGCAACAGGCGACAAGAATTGCAGCAAAATTCTCCGACGGGCTGATAACATACCTGAGGCCGGCCGAGGCCGGCAGGGTGCTGGACCTGTTCAACAAGGCTGCAGAGAAAGGGAGGAGAAATCCAGGCTCCCTGGAAAAGATTGCCGAGTACAAGGTGTCATTTTCTAAAGACTATGACAAGGCTTTCAGGTCGACAGAATTCTGGCGGGCCACCCTGATCAAGGGGGTTTTTGACTCTGACGTGAGCGATCCAAGAAAGCTCCAGAAGAGGGCAGAGAAAGAAGTTTCTGATGAAAAGCTCAAAGAGGCCATCCAGGTGACCACCTCGATTGAAGACTGCATAAAACCAATCGAGGAATACTTCAAGGCAGGCTTTACGAGGGTCTATGTCCACAGCACCAGCCCCGACGAGATGGACTTTATCCGGGCCTTTGCCCGCAATGTCCTGCCGCATTTTATGAAGGAAAAGGGCAGCAAAATCGCGGCTTTGGCCTGACAATTTCCTAAGGCGCGCTTTTGGCATGGGGCGGCTCTTTTAACTGATTTTGCCCAATAATACATTGACTTGGCGGCCACGGATGGCGCAATAACGGACTGGGTTCCCGCTGCATTTCAAGATGCCGCCCGAAATCTTGCAAAAGAGGCGGTAAGGCGGTTTGTGAAAGGCGACCAAGTCGTCGGCCTTGGCAGCGGGCCCATGGCTGCGGCCATCGTGAGGCAGATGGCAGAGGTCAAGAACAAGAAGACGCTGGAATGCGTCGCCACGTCGTACCAGATAAAGCTTGAAGCACAATGCAGCGGCCTGAAAATCGTTGACGAGGGCCGCATCCCGGATATGGACGTTGTTTTTGACGGCGCGGACGAAATTGACTCCAACCTTGACATGATAAAGGGCGGCGGGGGAGCTCTGCTGAAGGAAAAAATCGTCCATTCTGCGGCCAAGAAGATCGTGATTGCGGCAGAGTCGGACAAGTTTGTCCCGGCGTTCAGCTGGCCGGTTCCAATCGAAGTCCACCCGTTTGCATTCTCTGCGGTAAGAAAAAAACTCGAAGAGGCAGGCGGCCGGCCACGGCAGCGCATGCTAAAGGAAGGATATCCGTACGTCACGGAAAACGGCAATTTCGTCCTTGACACAAAATTTGATTCAATTTCTGGCGCAGCCAGCAGGGAAATGGAACTGAAGAATATTGCAGGAGTGCTCGAAGTGGGGCTATTTACCCGCCATGCAGACGTCTATTACAAGGCAAAAAGCGACGGCACTTTTGAAACCATCGAGCCGTGATGCGATGGCAAAAACGCGCAGGCAAAAAGCTACCGAAATTTCGGGGACTTTTACCGACATTACCCAGCTGATAAGCCCTGACATGTCCGTGTACCCCGGAGAGCCGCAGCCCAAGTTTGAGCCACTCTACACCATGGAAAAGGACAAGGTCAACGTTACTAAATTGACGCTAGGCTCCCACACCGGCACCCACATAGACGCTCCACGCCATTTCCTGCCCGGCGGGGACGGCATTGACAGGGTGCCCCTCTGCAATTTCATCGGCATAGCTGCGATACTTGACATGTCCCGGACCGGCGGCGAGATCACGGGAGCTGACCTTGACGCCTATTCTGCTCTTGTCCGGCCCGGCGACATTCTCCTGCTCTATACGGGCGCAAGCGGGCGGCAATTCGGAACCGACTTTTCATACCTGGAGCCTTCGGCGGCCCAATGGGCGGTCGACCGCGGCATAAAATGCATCGGGATAGATTCGCCCAGCGTGGAAAAATACGGGTCCAAGAAGGCCTTGCGCACAAGAAACTGCTGTCCCTATAATATAGGAATCATTGAAAACCTCAATTCGAACCTGAAAGAGTTTGCCGGCAGGAGAATGTTCCTTGTGTGCCTTCCCCTGTTCCTGGAGGGAGTGGACGCGGCGCCGTCGCGCGCCATCCTTTTTGACATGCTGCAATAACTGTTAAGTAATTTGTCGGGCTCTTTAGTCTAAAGGTGTTGCACCGCCACGATAATAGTAAGAAATTGGCGCGATGTCTCGCCTACCATTGCTCATGAAAGCGGCGTTGACTGGAGGTTGCTTTCAATGGCAAAAAAGACCGCCGGGGACATCGACGTCCAGGTCGAGCCCAAGTTCCAGTGCCTGAAAAGCATAACGTATGTTTCACTTGCCAAGCTACAGCAGGGCCTTTCGTACGAGCCCCACAAGCACGACGATCACGAAGAAGTCTACTACATCATCGGCGGAAACGGGAGCATCAGGATCGGGGATGAAAGCGCCAAGTTCAGGGACGGCGACGTAATCTACATCCCCAAGAAAAAGACGCATTCAATCGTGAATGACGGCGACAAAGTCGTCGAGTTTCTGGCCTTTGGCGGGCTTGCCAGGACGGAGAAATAGCGCATGAAGAGGCTCAATGGCGGGGGCGAAATCAAGGCCAAAAACCAGCTTGGCATCATTGGCCTGGGCAAGATGGGAGGAAACCTGGCTCTGCAGGCAGCTGAAAAGGATATCGATGTCGTTGGAAAGGCGCGCAGCATAAAGCCCGAGCTGGAAAAGAAAGGCGTCAAGGTTGTCGATAACTATGATTCGTTTGTTTCCTTTTTAAAACATCCACGAGTGATCTACCTCTCTCTGCCTGCGGGGCCGACGGTTGACGCCGTGCTGTATGAACTGGTGCCCTCGCTTGAAAGAGGAGACGTGGTGATGGATGGCGGGAACTCGTTTTACCTGGACTCTATCGAGCGCGAAGGCCGGTTACGGGGTAAGGGCATCTACTTTCTGGACTGCGGGACAAGCGGCGGGCTGGAAGGGGCAAGGCATGGCGCCTGCTTTATGGTTGGCGGAAGGAACGGAGGCATCAAGATGGCAGAACCGATCTTGAAGGGATTGGCCGTGCCAGGCGGCTACCTGCACACGGGCAAGCCGGGCAGCGGGCATTTTGCAAAGCTGGTGCACAACGGGATAGAATTTGGGATGCTGCAATCCATTGGGGAAGGGGTCGCCCTGTTGCGCGCAAGCTCCTTCGACCTTGACCTTCAGGAGGTTTTCAAAAACTGGTCAAACGGCTCTGTAATCCGCGGGTGGCTCGTCGAGCTCATGGAAAAGGGCCTGCGGGAAGAGGGGATCGAAAGCATAGAGGGCTATGTCGAAGATACCGGCGAGGTCAACTGGCTACTGCAGGACGCCATCAACAAAGAGGTGCCGATACCGGTCATCTCCCAGTCGGTCATGGAGCTGTTCAAGTCGAGGATGCACGAGAGCGACGCCTACAAGTCAATAGCCCTCATGAGGCACGGGTTTGGCGGCCACCCCTTTGGCAAAGACGATAGAATAATAAAAGAAAGGAAGACGAGCAGGATAAAGAAAATCTAGCAAAGGCTTTCGCCTGTTATTCTGCTTTTGCAACCCTGTCTGACTTTGAGGGCATGTCGCCTTTCTGGTGGTGCTCAACCAGGATGTGCTTTTGCAAATCTCCAAGCGAGTCGAACTGTTTCTTGCATGACCTGCATCTGTACCCTGTGGGTCGGGCAGTAGACATGGTTATACTGACGGCAAATTGGCAAATAAGAATTCCTGTACATGTGGGCATAATGCACAAATCCGATAGATGCGCAGATCTAGGTTGGTGTCCAAGTTGCAATCCCGTGCAAGGGAAAATGGATCTTGGAAATTATTTCACCCGAAAGCAAGGGCGTTTGTCAAAAACACAGACAGGTATGTGCGGGGAGGGGTCAATCCTGGCGACTATTACAAGGCCATCTGGTGCCGGGACGCGGCATACATCCTCAAAGACCTGTATCTTACAGGCGACGTTGGCGAGGTAATGCAGGCAATCCACTTCATCTGGTCGCACCAGATGACGCCCGGGAAGGGCAAGATCGTCTACGGCAGGGGGTCGCCGGACATGAAGTTCCTGTCGCAGGTGGCAAACCCTCGGGAAGAGAAAAAATTTGAAGGCGCCCTGCCTTCGACCATCTATGACGATTCCTTGGAAGTATATGCAAAGAATCCCGACATCGACTCAACTGCACTGATGATTTCGACTACGTCGTGGATCTTCGACACTTACTTGCGAGCAGGGTTGCTATATGAAAAGCCAGGCGGATCACTTGCATCAAAGGCGGGGCAAAGAAAATCTCTGGCACCGGAAAAGGCAATCGACTTTGCAGTCCCCAGAATGCTAAAGGCAGTCGACTACCTTGCAGCAAGAGACATTGACGGGGACGGGCTGCTTGAGCAGGATCACAACGAAGACTGGATGGACACGGTTCTCCGGGCGGGGAAAATAGTCTACAGCCAGGCATGCTGGATACTTGCATTGACCCACCTGTCGTCTCTGCTGTCGCGTCTTTGCAAGGAAGGCAAGGCAAAGCAGATGGTGAAGCTGGCAAATAACGGCATACTAGCGGTTGAAAAACACCTGTGGTCAGATGAGGAAGGGTGCTACATTGACAAGCAGGCGTCGCACCACATGGGCAGAGAATACAAGACACTCACGCAAGACGTGTCTCTGTACCTTGTGGCGGTTACTGAAAACACGGTCCATGATATGCTGAGTTCAACGACACGCCGCGATACAAAAAGGCAAAATAAACATCCGCTGCGCGGCAAAGTTTCCAGCGTCTCTGACAAGACCATCCGCGACCGGGCAAACATGACCCTTGACGCCATAGAGAACCGGATCTGGAAGGACAGGTGGCCCCTTGTCACGGAAGCAGAGCTAAAGACGACCGGCCCCTGGGTGCTACAGCCAAACCAGTACCACAACCACACCTTCTGGCCATGGACCACGGGGATAGAGATGCTTGCAAGAAGCAGGTTCAAGAGGTTTGACGAATGCAGCACGCTGCTTTCGTCTTTAATCCGCGGCAGGTATCCGCATGACCTTGCCTTTTATGAATGGGTGGACCCCGTGACCGGAAAAGGGAGAGGGGCCTTTCCATTCAGGACGGGGATATCTGCAGTAAGGATCGCCATAACTGATATCCTGACAAGCATGCACCAATTGCCGGCTTACAAAGAAGAGTCTTTTGCAAGGCATGCCCGCAAGGGAAAGCATGCGGCATGACGGCTGGCAGGGTCTGGCGCACTTTCTCTGGCCGGCGTTTCTATGCTAATAGCCTGTAAACTCTTCTAGCTTTATCCTGTCTTTTGGGATTTGCAGTTCTTCCTTCAGCAGTTTTTGCATCGCCTGCAGCATGCCTGGAGGCCCGCAAACATAAAAGACGGCATTTGAAATTTCATCATTTGAGAGATACCTGGCGATCATCTCCTTGTTTATCCTCCCGCGCTCGCCGGCCCAGCTGCTGTCCTGTTTTTCTTCCTCGGTTATTGTATATACGACCTTCAGATTTTTTTTCTCTCCAACCCACCGGTCAAACTCTGTTTTGTAAAGTATGTTGCCGGCATCGCGGTTAGAGTCAAACATGACTATTTTCAGCGGCAGCCGCTCGTCCGTTGCATATTTTGTCATGCTCCGAAATGGCGTGACTCCTATGCCGCCAGACAGGAGCACTGCAGGCTTTGAATTGTCTTTGTGCAAGATAAATTCGCCCTCTGGTCCCCATGCCAGAATCTTTGCGCCTTTTTCAAGCGACGCCAGCTTTTGTTTATAGGGTGTGTCCCTTATCCTCGTGCTGATCAGGATAAAGTCCTGCTCTGTCGGCGAAGACGCAAGGGAGAAATGCCTGATGGGCCCCTTTGCGTCGTCCACGACGCCTTCCAGTTTGAAATATGCAAACTGCCCTGCGCTATAGCCTTGCAGGGCTTTGCCGCCTAATCTATCCAGCTTGAAAGTCATAATGTCTGTCCCTTCCAATTTTTCTTTTTCCAGCAATTGGAGGTAAAGCTTGGAGTCGTCGGGAACCTTTCTCTCTTCCTCTTCATAGAATTTCCGGTCTGAATCTTCGTTTCCTGACTTGCTCTCTGATCCGGCCTTGCCCTGCTGCTGAGCCTTGCTTCCCGCGTTTACCGATATGTCGCCGCTGCTCTCATCTACTTGCACCGGATACGAATCGAGGTCAGTGGCCCAGCCAGTCTTGTCAGAGACATTTCCACTGCGGACGTCAAAGACTGCATAATGCCACGGGCATGTGAGATTATTACCTTCGAGATTGCCCTCCTCTAGTGGCCCGCCCTGGTGGGTGCAGACCGCGTCGATGGCATACACCCTGCCCCCGACCATTGCCAGCACGATCGGTTTGCCCTCCGGCTCGACTTTCAACAATCCGCCTTCCTTCAAGTCTTTTTTGTTTGCAACCTTTTGGTAGTTCTCGACGGAGGACACTGCCAGATATGAGTCCAAAAAATATTTACAGGTTTTGATCCCAGAATCCTGAACTTTAATCATGTTGAATGGGACGCACTTTACGCGGAAAAATAACATTCTTTTATGGCGGGAGAGGCGCCGCCTGAGAGCTGCGGCGCAAAACCCGCAGGACTGGATTTCGCAGGCGCCTCTACTTTATCACCATGACGGGGCAAGGGGCGTAGGTGACTACCCCGGAAGCGACGCTTCCAAGCAGCAGCTTTTTGAACCCCGTGCGCCCGCGGCTCCCCATTATTATCAAGTCGACGGCATCCTTTTCAGCATAGTCTATTATCGTGCCTACCAGAGACAGAGGAGACTCGATAATTTCTGTCCTGACTGCAAGGTCTGAACCACCTTCCTTAATTGTCCTTGCAAACCAGGGATCCACTTCTTTTCTTGCGACTTCCTTTAGCCTCTTTATTTCTTGAGCCGAGACGCCTGGCATCCCGATTGCAGAAAGCGTCGGATTTATCTCCAGGGCGTACGCCAGCACCAGTTCTGAACCGTACCTGCGGGCCATATCTGCGGCAAACGACGCCGCCCGAAACGCATTTTCCGAGCCGTCTATGGGGACAAGGATCCTGCTGATTTTTTGCTCAGGCATACACAAAATACCTGGTTATATTATAAAAGAGACCGGCAACGCCGTTCTGCTTGGCTTTATCGTCCGGGAACCTGTACTATGGCTTCATGCCGTCCTTCTAGCATCCAGTTCTAGAACGGTGGGGCTATCAACTCTTTTACAATCGGGCTGGTCTTCTATCTGTAAAGGATGGCTGGTTGCTATTGTCTGCGGCTATAGATCAGCTAGTAAAATTCTGGCAGCGGTACGAGAACCTGAACCTGAAGGTGGCGTTCTTTCTGATATCTCTGCAGCTGGTGCACCTGTACTGGCTTACCGCGGACGTAGTCATCAGGCGGATAACCGGAGACAGCGCCTTTGCCCTCCAGCAGAGCGGGCCTCTCCTCCTGTTCTTTGTGGCAATAGACTATATCGAGATCCCTGCCCTGATAGCGGGCCTGACCTATTATTCGCTTAGCCTGTACAAGCACCAAAAAGGGTCTGCCAAGAACGCCCTGCTTCTGGCAATGCTTGCAGTGCAGGCCTTTCACATCTTCTGGCTCACTGACGAGGTGGCGTATGACATATTCTTTGGCGACGGGCATTCAGACGGGGCAGTAAAGATCCCGTATTACGCGGCATGGATAGCCATCCTCATCGACTACCTGGAGTTGCCTGTCATTGCAGACCTCTTCTACCGGACGTTTGTCAAGCATGAGCGAAAGTGATTGAAGGTTAGATAGTAAAGGCCGTTCTTTGGCACGACCCGCCTATTACCATCCTGCCTAGTTGGTAATAATGTCATTTTTTGCTTTAAATTCTGGTAATGGAAGCGTTTATCTTCTCTGTTGCCATACGATGAACCGGCGCAATGGGTAAAAACGGCAATCCGCCTATCCACAACGGCGCAGCAAGTATGCTGGATACCTTAGACTATCGCGACAAGGAGATACTGCAGTTGCTGCTTGCGGGGATGTCCAACAGGGCGATTGCAAACAGGCTGCAGATACCCCTGAGCACGATACAGAGAAGGACCCGGGCGATATTTGAAAAAGAATTGCTGATAAGCAAAGTGGAGC
>NZ_JBOGQF010000025.1:13839-16703 GCF_050748925.1 Nitrososphaera sp. | reverse complement strand
GTATTTATACCACGTTGACGCGGACTGCCTTCAAAACCGTGACGTCCTTGTTCTCTGCGCCAACCATCAGGGTGTACTGGCCCGCAGCCAGATCGCCTGCCGGGGTAAAGACGTAGGACACCTGCTTTGCGCTGTTTGCGCCCACCTCCACAGATTCCTGGCTAAAGATGCCAGTTGAGTTGCCCAAGGATCCGCCGTGCGTAAAGGTTCCAGAGGCGACCATCGTCCCGGTGAACCCCTCCTGCGAGCTGACGTCAACCTTGACCTCTGCGCTTTGGCCTTTTTCGACGGTTATCTCTTCAGGCGCGGATACCGAAAATGGCGCGCTGGTGTCCTTGATCGTGCCTATCTTGTTTTCCGACCACTCGGTGAACCATGCCTGATCGTTGGGGCCGACGGAGAACTGGACCACGTTGGCGATGCCGCATGTCTCGGCGCCTTCCGGACAGTTGCCCCAGTCCGCGTTCTGGGTCGGTATCCAGTACTCTACCAGGGTCTCTGTCTCTGGGTCGAACCTGGCTATCTTGTTTCCTGCGTGCTGGTTGAGCCAGATGTTGCCCTCGCTGTCGCTCTGCAGCCAGTAGGGCCAGCTGACCGCGTTTGGCGGAGCCTCGCCGCCAAAAATCCTTGATGAAGGGATGGAAGTGACATACCGGGTTATCGTCCCGTCAGACGCGTCGAGCATGAAAAACACGCTTGTCCCGTGGTCTGTGAGCCACAGGTTTCCTTTGTCGTCCAGTATGGTGCCGACCGGCGACGTCAGCCCTTCGGGAAGGTCGGTTGCGGTGACTTTTTTTGAGGCGACGTCATACTGGAATATCTGGCCGACAGTCTGGTAGGACAGCACCGTCGTCCAGACGACGTTTCTTTCCTTGTCGACCGTTATGGAGCCGGAGTTGATTGCGTTGTCGCTGATGCCTGCAAAGGCATCGAGGGGGAGCTTGATTTCAGTAAAGACATCAGGCGTGTCTGGCTCCAAGCTGGCCAGCTCGCCAAAGAATATCGAATGCGACCTGACGCCAACGAGGTAGACGTTTCCGCTGGAATCAAAATCAAAAGAGATGGGGCCCTTTGCCGGGGAGACAAACTTGTCAAAAGTGCCCGACGCCTTGTTGAACCTCCACAGCAGGTTGCTCTTGTCGTCTGTAAACCAGACGTTGCCCTGCTGGTCGGTCTTGACTGTAAACACCTGGGAAAATCCTAACGGGTCCGAGCGCGCGGGCCACGACGGGACAGGGAACTCTTCAAATTTGCCGTCTGCGAGGCTATAGCTGCCAAGCGTGCCCTGCTTGGTGGACACGTACCACACCCTGTCGCTGTCTACCGCGATGCCCAGCGGCATCTCGCATTCTGACGGCAGGACATACTCGGCGACGTGGGCGCTGGAATTGGCCCTGGCGTCATGGCCGCAGAGCTGCTCCTCAAAGCGCGCAATGTTGCGATCCCTTGAATCTTTTGCAAGGTCGCCAGGGTTTGGCGTAGCCCTTGGAATCAGAGTCACAGAAACTGCCGCAACTGCAAGTATGCCGATAACGGCATAAAGGATGATCTTCTTGTTGGAAGACCTGCTCTTGCCGGACAACGATGCAGATTCCCGATTTTCCACATATAACCCTTGGCAGATGTATCACGCGGTGTCGACCTTGGAGCAAGCTAGTGTCTTTGGATGGAGACAAGATAGTCTCTTTGATGGACTCGAAGGTAAAGGTCAGGGGGAACATTCCGCTTGGCGGCATGAGCGGCAACGTCGGGTAAGCGTGGATGACTGTCGACCTGAATAACGTGCTTGTGCTAATCTCGCGCCTGCCCATCGACGAGAGCAGCCACCAAGTGCTTGGAGCCGGATTCTATAGATACGTCCTTGACAGAGGCCGCTTCGCAAAGTTGTGCCGGATATGACCTGGAAGTAGACACTCCCGGCTCGCTGGACAATTCCGCATTTGACGCCGATTACGACTGGTTGGTAAACGGCAAACGGCTAAAGGTTTCCAAAGTCCCGATGGCTGACCTTGGGGATACAGGGGTGGAAAATATCGTTGCTATCCAGCTCGCATCAATCCTCGGCGAAGAGATTGTTACAAACCTGTGCATAGACGTGCTAGAAAACCCATACCATGGGCTCTAGGGATAGCTGCGGTCACCAAAAACCTCTGCAATGCAAAGAAAATTGGGACATGCAGTTGTAGAGGGGAGATTCTAGCAGGGATAAAATAGGCCGGGCGTCTAGTACGGGCGTGGAAACCAAGCCGGCGCAAAAGCAGGGGGCGTACCTTGGCTACCTTTCGGTACTGCTTGCGTCAGCGCTTTTTGGGTCCGTCTTTACCGTGGCAAAAGTGCCGCTTGCAACCATAGACCCCCTCGCGCTGTCGGCCGTCGTCTACGTCATGTCTGGCCTTGCGCTGATACCCTTTGCCCGGGCGTCGTTCAGGCTTGAAAAGCGCGAACTGCGCTACATGGCGCTCGTCACGGCCTTTGGCGCCGTCGCGGCCCCGGTGCTGCTGCTATATGGATTGCAGCAGACACAGGCCTCTGACGCGGCGATACTGACAAACGGCGAGGTGCTTTTCACGATAATCCTGTCGTCCGTGTTTTTCGGCGAAAGGCCGCACGGAAAGGCGGGCATGTTTGCCATAGCGCTCGTAGTGGCAGGCCTCTTTATGGCGACTACCAACATGAAGTTTTCAGAGACCATAATCGAGTTCAACGCCGGCAACATCATGATCCTCGCGTCGATGCTGATGTGGGCCGTGGACAACAACATCAGCCGCCGGCTCACGACGTTTTCGACCATCAGCCCGTCCAAGATAGCAATGATAAAGTCGCTCTTTGGCGGGCTTGTCATCCTTGGCATCGCATTGGCTGCA
>NZ_JBOGQF010000025.1:0-13829 GCF_050748925.1 Nitrososphaera sp. | reverse complement strand
CTGCAGGCAAGTGGGGCGCCATAGCAAGCATACCGCCGGACCTGTGGCTGGTAATAATCGCAATGGCAGTGTCCGGGTTTGGCGGCGCGCTCTTGTTCTTTTTGGAAGGCATCAAGCGCGTAGGGACGATAAAGACAATGTCCGTCTTTTCGACGGTGCCTATCTTTGGCATCGCGATAGCCGCCATCACGCTGGGCGAGTCGATAAGCATCTTTCAGGCAGTCGCGACAGCACTTGTCGTGACCGGCATACTCATAGTCAGCCGGCGCTAGAGCAATTTCAGCCTGTTTGTGACCTTGTCGACGAGGTCGGAAGGCGCCGGCCCTATCCCTATGCAGGTAGTCGTCCCGGGCGGTATCTGGGTGAGGCCGCTGTCGTTTACCTGGGACACCGGCAGCTTCAGGCTCTCTGCGTGCTTTCTCACTTCCATGAGCTCGTCAAAGCTCTGCACCTTGACCACCACCTTGGCCTGCCCGGCTTCAAACCACTCGTGGAACCATTCCGGCTTTTTTTCCTTCGTGCGCTCGACGGCCATGACTGCCGCATGCGCTACCTGCGCGGCTATCTTGCCAGTCCCCATCCCGAGGTCCCTCCTAACCACCATCACCTGCTTGAAATCCAAAACTAGCCATAGTTTAATTAGCAGAGCGAGAAATACGTTGCTGGTCTTTCTCTCATGTCCGATTTTGACGTAGTTGTTGCCGGCGGGAGCATCTCCGGGCTCCTCGCGGCGCGAGAAGCCGCAAGGGCCGGCCTGTCAGTCGCGGTGGTCGAAGAAGACGCCGAGATAGGGACGCCGGAGCACTGCGGGGGGCTCGTCAGCATGGAAGGCATCCGCAACCTTGGCATAATACCTGACGCGATTGAAAATAACAGGATAAAGAAGGCGAGGATACTCTCGCCCTCAAACGGCTTTGAGATTGCGGCCGAGAAGCAAAAGGTCGTCGTCGTTGACCGGCGGGAACTCGACAAACAGGTGGCGCTCCAGGCCCAGCGGGCCGGCGCCGAGATCAGGGTAAAGTGCTCCATGCGCTCTGCCGTGCAGGACGGGGACTGCTATGTTGTAAAGACGTCAGAAGGCGAGCTGAAATGCGGCTATTTCGTCGACGCAAGGGGCGTCGCCTCCATAATCAACAGAAACCGCGAGGGCGTGCTGTCGTCGGCGCAGTACGAAGTGTATGCCCCGTGGATAGAACGCGACACAATAGAAGTCGCGTTTGACAGCGAGAAATATCCCGGCTTTTTCGCGTGGGTCATCCCTACCGGCGACGGGCAGGGCAAGGTGGGTGTGGCCGGCAAGGGCATAAACGCGGCCAGCGCGCTGAAATCATACATGGACGCCAAGGGCCCGCATTCTGCCGTGCGTAAAGTGTATGCACCGATATGGGTGAGCGGGCCGGTGGAAAACTTTGCCTCCGGGCACACCGTCATCGTGGGCGACGCGGCAGGGCAGACCAAGCCGACCACTGCCGGCGGCATCTATACCTGCGGCATGGGGGGCATGATGGCAGGCAAGGCGATTGCAAATGAAAACATGTCCGAGTACCAGCATAGGTGGGAGTCGATGTTCAAAGACGAGTTTGACAAGATGCTGCTGGCAAGGCGCCTGCTGGAGCGGCTTGACAACAGGGCGATAGACGACCTGTTTTCCGCAATACCAAAGGACAGGATAGAAGAGGCCGCATCGACCGGCGACTTTGACTTTCACGCCGCGGCGCTGTCCAAGATGCTGAGCGCCAAGAGCGCCGCCCGGATGGCCAGGGCGCTTTTTGGCAACGAAATCCGCCGTCTGGTTGACGGATAGATATAAATTCGGATATTCCCGTCAAAACCTTATGTCCAAACCGTTGCAATTGCCGGTCTGCACCTCATGCAGCAGGCCGATAATGCCTAACGATGAATGCGTAAAATACTACTGCCCTAACTGCGGCTATGTCCTCATGTGGCGCTGCGAGTCATGCAGAGAATTTGCAAGGCCCTACAAGTGCGTGGGCTGCGGCTTTGAGGGTCCGTAGAAATGGCGCGCCTGGTTGCAAGGATCAAGATTTTGCCGGCAGAAGCCGAGACCAACCTCGACGGCGTGCTTGAAAGCCTGAAAAAGAGCGTCCCTGAAGGGATGGAGATAAAGGCGCACGCCAAGGAGCCGATTGCATTTGGCCTCAACGCGATTGTGGGCGACTTTATGCTCGACGACGCCGAGGGCCAGATGGACAAGCTCGAAGAGGCCATAAAGGGCATAACGGGCGTAGGCGAGATTGAAGTGATGAACATCAGCCGCGCGTCGGTCAAGATGAAGTAAAGCTAATGTCTGTAATCACGCCGGGGGCTCTATAATTTGAAAAAGGCCAGGGTAGGCAGCGACGATCCTTCGCATGTTCAGCTGAGGGTGGCCGAGGCCAAGCACCGCGACGTGGGCAAGCGCAGGGCCCGGCTCGACACGCATTACATGGAGCAGCTGGGCGTCCAGCCCGGCGAGGTGGTCGAGCTGGCCGGCAAGCGCGCCACTGCCGTGACAGCGTGGCCGGCAGACGACGAGGAGGGCGAGACTGACATCATCCGCATCGACGGCCAGACGAGAAAAAACGCCGGCGTCGGCCTCAACGACCTCCTGAGCGTCCGCAAGGCAGAGAGCAAGGCCGCCAAGAGCATAACGCTGTCGCCTATCGGGGACAGCAACATCACAGTCGACAAGGAATTTTGCGAGTTTGTAAAGAGCCGGCTCAAAGGCTTTCCCGTGAGCGAGGGCGACGAGGTGTCTGTAGTCATACTCGGAAACCCGATGGACTTTAAAGTCGAAAAGGTGTCTCCAAAATCCATCGTCCGGATAGAGAGGACCAGCCGGCTTGCCATAATGGCCGAGACGACGACGGACCGCAAGCCCCGCGTGACCTATGAAGAGATTGGCGGCATGAAAGAGCAGATACGCCGGCTGCGAGAGATTGTCGAGCTTCCGATGCGCCACCCCGAGGTGTTTGCAAGGCTCGGCATCGAGCCGCATTCCGGCATCCTGATGTACGGCCCACCCGGAACGGGCAAGACGCTGATTGCCAAGGCACTTGCGTCAGAGTCGGAGGCCAACTTTTTCATAATAAACGGCCCGGAGATAATGAACAAGTACTATGGCGAGACCGAGGCGCGCCTGCGGGACATCTTTAAGGAGGCCAAAGAGTCAGCGCCTTCGATAATATTCATAGACGAGATAGACGCCATCGCGCCAAAGAGGGAGGAGGCGTTTGGCGACGTGGAAAAGAGGGTCGTTGCGCAACTGCTCGCATTGATGGACGGCATGTCCGAGCGCGGGCAGGTAATCGTGCTTGGCGCCACCAACAGGCCCGAGAGCCTCGACCCCGCGCTGAGGCGCCCCGGCAGGTTTGACCGCGAGATAGAGGTGGGCGTCCCCAACGCAGAGGGCCGGCTGGAGATACTCCAGATACACACCCGCGGCATGCCCCTTGCCGACGACATCAACCTGCAGGACCTCGGCTCGGAGCTGCACGGCTACACCGGCGCCGACATCAAGGCGCTCTGCAGGGAGGCTGCCATGAGGGCCCTCCGGCGCTATCTGCCCGAGATAGACATGGAGGGGGAAAAGATCTCGCCTGAAGTCCTCGAGCAGATGGTTATCACTACCAGGGATTTCCGCGAAGGCATAAAGGAGATAGTCCCCACTGCCATGAGGGAGTTCTACGTCGAAGTGGCCCGGGTAAAGTGGAACGACGTGGGCGGGCTGTATGACGCCAAGAGGATACTTCACGACAACCTCATTGCCGCCATCAAAGAGCCCGACAGCTTTTCCAGGATGGGGATCAAGCCGCCCAAGGGCGCGCTGCTGTACGGTCCCTCCGGCACCGGCAAGACGCTTATTGCCAAGGCGCTTGCGACCGAGAGCAGCGCCAACATCATTGTAGTGCGCGGCCCAGAAGTGCTGAGCAAGTGGGTCGGCGAGTCCGAGAAGGCGATACGCGAAATTTTCAGGAAAGCCAAGACGTCGTCGCCTTGCATAGTCGTGTTTGACGAGCTGGACTCGCTCGCGCGCCCGAGGGGGGCAAGCGAGGACTCGTCCGGCAACGAGCGCGTCGTCAGCCAGCTGCTCACAGAGATAGACGACTCTGGCAACTCTGGCGTAATCGTGCTTGGCATCACGAACCGGCCCGACCTCATTGACCCGTCGCTGCTGCGCCCCGGCAGGCTAGACTTGATAATCTACGTCAGCCAGCCTGACGAAAAGGCGCGCTACGAGATACTAAAGATAATAACGCAGCCGATGCCCATCGAGTCCGACGTCGACCTTGTCAGCATCGCCCAGACGACAAAGAACTTTTCCGGCGCCGACCTCCAGTCGCTCTGCAGGGAGGCCGCCGTGAACGCGATGCAGAGAAAGTCGGCCAAGGTCACAAACGCCGACTTTGCTACCGCCCTGCGCGCTGCAAGGCCGTCGATAACCAAAGAGGTAGAGGAATGGTACGAGTCGGTAAAAAAGAACCTTACCTTTGCGATGCCAAAGCCGATTGACAAGAGCTTTTACGGTTGAGATCATGAAGTATCCACTACGCAACCTCATATACGAAAAGGTCAAGCAGGCAGGCAACATGACAGATGCCGAGCTTGCAAGCGCGCTGTCCAAGGACGGCGTAAGCCTGCCGGAAGCCGAGCTCAACAAGGTCCTGCTGGACTTGGAGATCTATGGCCTCATCCGGGTGACATGGGTCACGAAGGAAAAGCGCAGAGTCGAGCTGGCGACCGAGCCTGCTAGAACTTGAAATAATAGAGCGCGTCAAACGCCAGGGCGATAAAGACGACAACCAGGTACGGCGCCGTGACCTTGTACGCCTTCCACGCAAATTCCGGCGTGGGATTCTTGGTCAGCTTGTAGTGATAGACGAGCATGAGCGAGCCTGAAGCGGCCGCGACGATTGTGTACAGCAGGCCGAGGCCGAAAAAGTAGAGGGCGACTGAATACGGGAGGAGTATCGCCGTGTTGAGAAGGATGTAGCTTGCAGTCCTCTGGTTGCCGATGAGCACCGGCAGCATCGGGACGCGGACGCTTGCATACTCTTCCCTTGCCTTGATTGCGAGGCACCAGAAATGCGGCGGCGTCCACATGAACACTATCCAGCCGACGAGAAAGCCCAGCAGGTCCATCGAGCCTGTCGCCGTGGCCCACCCTGCCATCGAAGCGGCGCTCCCTGCAAAGCCTCCAATGACGATGTTTGAGGCGTTGCTCCTCTTGAGCCACGCCGTGTAGATGATGACGTAGAAAAATATGCCAAGGGCTATCATGCCTGTGGCCATCGGGTTGAGCGTGAACCACGCTATCGCCACTGCCAGCGCGCTGACGCCGATGCCGTACCACAGGACCGTCGACGGCGAGAGCCTGCCTGCAGGTATTGGCCTCTGCGCCGTCCTGGGCATCACCTTGTCAATGTCACGGTCGTAATAGTGGTTGAGTGCGCTTGCGCCCATCGAAGCAAGGGCTCCGGACAGCGTCAAAAAGCCAAGGTGCCACCAGCTGATATCCCATGCGACCTCTGGCGTGGCGTCAAACCGGGTGGCTGCGAGGTACGACGTTATCGCAGTTATCACGAGGACTACCACTATTCTCGGTTTTGAAACTTCGATAAAGTCCCGTGCAGTCACTGCAAAAGATGCCTCGAAGGTGTTCTACCCTTGCTTGCATTTAATTTATTCGCTAGGCGGGTCAGTCCACGAAATGTTTCAAGTTTGACACCTGCAGCTTGAAAAATGTCAGTACCTTGCGCCTCAAGAGCGCGTGCTCGGCGTCTGAAAGCCCGCACTGGCATTTTTCTTTGTCGATGCCATGCCGCTCTGCGATGGCGCACACCCGCGCGACTTTGTCGCGGGCCTGCTCAAAGTCATAGAGGCCGCCGAGCTTTTGCGTGCTCTCTAGCATGTCCAGCAGGTTGACAGTCATCAGCCACGCGTCCCAGACGGTATCGCTGTCGCCGACTTCAAACGCGTCAGCAATGGACAATATGGCGTGGACTTTGGTTGCGCGACATTAAGGGAGGTGGTCAACAATTTTAGAGGTCCTAGCTTGTTGCGCAACAAGCTAGGTTATGTCGACTTTTATGGTGGCGGCCCTGTTAGACTCGTCAGATGCGGTGATGTTGCGCTCCCCCTGCTGGCCTTCTGGCAGAGTGGTCGAGGCCGAAAACGTCCCTGTCGCGTCCGTTATTATCTCTGCCGGCTCTGTTTCAAGCACCCTGTTGTTGAGCGCAAGCGTTATCCTCTGGCTCTCGCCAAACCCGCTGCCTTCTATCTCTACCTCGCTCCCGGCAGGGGTGGGGTTTGGACCTACCGAGATGGAGGCAGAGGGGGTGACATCGGGAATCGGCTCCGGGTTTGTGTCCGGCGTCCCGCCTCCGTCATTTGGGCCCGGATTGTCCTGCCCTGCGCCTTCCGTCGGTCCCGTGCCTATTGATCCCGGTGGAGCCGTGGTGTCCTGTACAATGTCTGGCTGAGGCGCCCGCGCGGCTCCCAGCGCCAGCAGGATGCCGACAACGGCTATCACCGCGACTGCGCCAATTATAGCATATTTTTTAAAGCTGCCCCTGTCGTTACTGCGCATCATACGCATCGTTGGAGGGCAGAAAAATTAAGGGAACCTGCGGATAGAAGGTTCCGATATATCTTCTCAACTGCCGCTAATTGCTTCCTCACCCGTTAAAAGCGAACAGCAATGCTGCAGGGCAGATTCCTGTGCCGTAGCATGCGAGCTGTCCGGGGTGCGCGGTGGGCGGCAAGGCCTGACATTGTCATCATCGGCCCGGCAGTCTCTTGCCCTGGAGCAAGCGGTGGCGCCCTTTTCGCAGCCAGTAATAAAGTTCTGCATCACTGCGACTCGATGACCACCCTGTACGGCTTGCTGTTCTTGCCAACTAGCTCTATGGACTCGCTCCAGCATACATCCCTGACTCCGTCTCTGGACTTTATTAGCTCTATGAGGGACAGCAGGTCCGAGTTGTTTTTGAATACCACTTCTGCCTTCAGGTCCATGGCGTTTTCACCTAGCGTCCTTGTCACCGAAGTCACCGCGCTGTCCATTTCAAGGACTTCCTTTCCGACAGACAGCGTCTTGCCGTCTGAAGTGGCGATGAACAAAGTCGCTGTCCTGAATCCGAACACGTCTGCCTTGAGCGAGTAGCTCCTCTCTATCAGGTTGTCTTCGAGCCTCTTTCTCCTCCTCTGGATGGTGCTGAGGGGGATGTCAAGCTCTTTTGACAGCGCAAGGGAAGGCACGTCGCCTTCGGACGAGAACAGCTGCTGGATTATCTTTTTGTCAGCGTCAGACAGCGTGGGCACAAACTCGCCGTTGCCCCTTGGCCTTCCGCGCCTGACGTCAGAGTGCATGGTCACCAGGTTGCGCATGCCGTTCAGCAGGTCGCCGAGGCTTTCAATCGTCAGCTCTGCCAACGAGTCGCCGCCTATACCCATGTCCTCAAGCTCTGCAATGATCTCTGTCCTGGACTTATTCTTATGTAACGTTCTTAGTGATGTTTCCACATGTAACACCTTTACATTCGAAAGAAATAGAAGATTGTAATATAGGCACGATGTCCTTTATCTGTCTGCCGGCCGGGTAATTTATCCACATTAACAGCCGGCAGTGAGGAACATTGCCATCTACGGTTCGCCTGCAATCCTGCCCATTTGCCTGAAAATGCAAGCTTTTCCCTAAAAGAGCAACCGGACAAAAAGGGCTCATAGGACTGATTTGCCGCGGCTGGCACAAGTAACCAATGAGTAAAGATTAATTATGCCAAAAAAGCCCAACTAGACCAGATGACTGACTGGGATCTGTTGACACCCGGCATAGGTCTCACTACCATCGGCATCGCCGGCGTTGGCATATCGCTATCTGGCATCGCCAAGACCTTTATCGACGGCATGCACGCAGTTTCGCTTCTGACGATGTTTATCGGCATGATCTTTCTTGCCTCCGGGCTCTTCAAGGACGGCTTTCCCAGTTCTGGAAGGGCGAAGTCTGCCACCTTTATCACGCTTGGCTTCCTCGTCACCTTTGGCGTCGCGGCGGCAGTCACGGTCAGCATACAGGTCACGACCATCTTTGCGTATATCGGCCTGATGACGATAATAGGCATACCTGCAGCGGTGCTTGCAGTCGTGTCGTACAGAAAGCCGCAGTACCTCAAGGCGATGGGCGTAATATTCATAGCCGCATCGGCAGTCGCAGGCATCACGTTCTATGCTTTCGGCCTGGTGACTCCCAAGCCTCCCGTTGAAGAGGCTCCTGCAGAAACACCGGCTGAGGCGCCCGCCGAGACGCCAGCAGCGCCGGCCAACACTGTCAAGGCCACGATACTTGCAGGGGCGTCATCTCAGGAAAACCCGGACTATGAGCCAGACCCGGTGACCGCTGCGGTGGGAGACAGCATAGAGTGGACCAACGAGGACAACGCGATACACACTGTTACCCACAAGGTGACTGATGATCCACTGTTTGACTCGGACCTTATCAACGCCGGCAAGACATGGACACTCGACACTTCGAAGCTTGCAGAGGGCGATTACGAATACTTTTGCGAATTGCACCCGTTCATGACTGCCATGCTGACCCTCCAGGCGGCAGGCACAAGCGCTCCCGCTGCTGAAACGGAAGGCGCACCCGCCGAAGGAAATGCGACCCAAGGTAGCGCAACCCCTGGCAATGCGACAGAAGGCACGGCAACGGGAGAAAACGCGACCAGCTCAGGCAACAATGCTCCTGCCGACCTTGTGACTGCGGTGTCGATACCCCAAGGGGCGTCCGTGCCTACAAACGGCAAGTTCTATGCACCTGAGGTAGCCGAGACCGTGGTGGGCGGGATGGTGACATGGACCAACGACGACACCGCCGCTCATACAGTAACTTCGGGCGATGGGGAAACGGCAGAGGCCGACGGAACGTTTGACTCTAAAATAATGGGCCCCAAGAAGACGTTCTCGTTTGTCTTTGAAGAGGTAGGAGACTATGATTATTTCTGCCAGCTGCACCCGTTCATGACCGGCAAGGTTACTGTCAGCTAATGAAGATCATCCTATCCAGCGCGCAGCTGCAACAGCTTGAGCAGCTGGCTAAAGACTCGCTGCCAAACGAGTCGTGCGCGTTCCTCCTGGGCGGGGGCGACAGCGAAGTGACGATAAAAGAAGTCATGCCGATGGAAAACGCCGATGCTTCGCGAGTTTCATTTACTATTACGCCTGACGAAACGCTGCGCGCCTACCGGCTTGCGGAAAGCAGAGGCATGCAGGTCGCCGGCATATTCCACTCGCACCCGTCCTTGCCCTCGCCTTCGAGCACGGACGCACGATTCATGGAGGTCAACCCCGTGGTCTGGGTGATCTACTCTACGACTGCCAACAGGTTTGGCGCCTGGGTCTTTGACGATGGCGTAAAAGAAGTAAAGATGGCTACTATGGCGTGAGCCTGTCGGTGTCCCTGGGGTAAAGGACGACGTCCCTTACGTTCTGCGACCCTGTCAGGACCATCATCAGCCTGTCAAACCCGAGGCCCCATCCCGAGTGGGGAGGCATGCCCCAGTCAAACGCCTTTAGGTGCTCTGCAAAACTTGCCGGGTTGAGCCCCTGCTCGACGAGCCTGCTCTTTAATTTCTCCGGATCGTGCAGCCTGCGGCCGCCAGAGACCAGTTCGAGGTACCCGTGCTGGAGGTCAAACGACTTGGAAAGCCTTGGGTCGTCCTCCTTTTCGTGTATGTAGAACGGCTTTAGCTTTAGCGGCCAGTCCATGATAAAGTAAAACCCATTGTGCATCTCGCCCAGCTTGCGGAGCGCGGCGTCAGACAGGTCGTCGCCAAATTCTAGCTTTTCGCCGTGCTTTGCCAGCTCGTCTAGGCACCGGGCGTACGAAAGGCGCTCTATCTTGCCAAACTGCATGTCTGCCCTTCCGCCTGCAAGTTCAAGGTCGCCCCTGTGACTCTGCTGGAATTCCTGTATGACGCTGCCCACGACTTTTTCAACGATGTCCATCACGTCTTCGTAATCCGTGAACGCGGCCTCGACGTCGATGCTCGTAAACTCGGTCAGGTGCCGGACGGTGTGCGAGTTTTCAGCCCGAAAGTACGGGCCGATCTCAAACACCCTGTCAAGCCCCAGGGTCAGCTGCTCCTTGTAGAGTTGCGGGCTCTGGGCCAGGTATGCTTTACGCTTGAAATAGTCAAACCCAAACAGGTTCGCCCCGCCCTCGCTTGCGCTGCCTATTATCTTTGGCGTGTTAACCTCGATAAAGCCCTCGCTCCTGAGCGTGTCCCTGACGACCTCCAGACCCGCAGACCTGAGGCGAAATATCGCCGCGACCCTGGGGTTGCGCAGGTCGAGGGCCCGCGCGTCAAGCCTCTTGTCGGCGGCCGACTCGACCCTGCCCGTCGGGTCGATGGGCAGCGGGTGGACGGCTTTAGTGAGTATCGTAAACTCGGTTACCTTGACTTCCACCGGAAAGTCCTTGGCCTTGCTCTTTTGCACCGTGCCTGCCACGATGACCGCGCTCTGCCTCTGCGCCTGCCTTGCAGCCTGGACGCTGTCGCCGGTAACTATGGCCTGGCAGGCCCCGGTAACGTCGCGTATCGTGACAAACGCAAGCTTGCCAATGTCGCGGACATCTTCAATCCATCCACCGATCCTCACCTGCTGGCCGACGATGTCTTCCTGCAGCTGGCGGGCGTAATGGGTCCTGTGGATGTCGATCATTGTGATCTACTTCTGCTCGAACTCGACGAGGAGTTCCATGTTCTTGACCGCCTTGGCTATCTTTTGAACTTTTTCAACGTCCACCTTTTTCTGGGCTGCCTTGCCTGCCATGGTGACCTTGGTCACCTTGCCATCGGGGAGCCAGAACTGGTTTACGCTCAGCACCCTGGCGGGGTGGAACAGGCCTTCGATAAAGCCCCGCTCTGAAGCCTCCGAGTCGAGGAACCAGACCTTTTGCTGGAACTCGCCTTCTATCCTTTCGGCGAGGGCAGAGTTGCTGCGCACCGCAAGGACGTCGGGGCTCCTGAGCACGAGCACAAAGTCGCTGTCGACCTTGGCGCCCTTGGAAAGCGTGAACCTGTCAATGTCCTGGCTCTTGCTCGCAACTTTGCTCAGCCTGACCGAGGCGTCAACGTCGTCCTGGCTTATCTGCCCCGCGTGGAGCTTTTCTTCGCACTTGGCGCAAAGCACGCCGGTCTTGGCGTCAAAGGAGCAGATGGGGGTCTTCAAGGCTGCGATAAACTCGCGTTATTTTGCACGACGGTTATATAATGCTATGAGGCCTCGCGTTTGGAATTTTTCTCCATCTATTTTGAGAAATGTACGGTGGACGTGTCATGTAAAATAATTCCGGCAGGCGATCTTTTTACATTGCAGGAGCACCGCAGCTGGCTGTGACAGCTCCTGACGGGCAGCCGTCGGCCGGATATTGTGCAAATTGTGGTTCTCCGCTGCCTGCCGACGCCCTTTACTGCCCAAGGTGCGGAGCAAAGACTCCTGTTGGCCCACCTGGCCGCGAGGCGACGGACAATTTCAAGCTAGGCCTTTTGCTGATAAAGATAGGGATTATCGTGTCAATCGTAATGTCTGCACTTTTCATGGCGGGGATAAGCTGGTTTTACTTTCTGCCTGGCCTGCCCGGGCCCGCTGGAGGGGTTGTAACTGTGTTCAGCTCGTTTGTGATCCTCGGGTTCGTATTTGCAGTCATTGCCGCGTTATTTTACAGGGATATTGCCAACGGCAATGACGGCAGAATAATCCACACAGTCATCCTGGGCGTGCTGATGTTTTTCCTGGCCTCCAACATTGCAGGCGCGCTCGTCGGCATTGGCGCATACCTCTGTCACGTCAACCGCAGGCGTTGAGGCTGGAGATTGTCGTAACAGGTGTTACAACCAAGTCGCTATTTAGGCCGCCGCAATACGAAGGCTGATGAACGTAATCGGATGCAAATATGCGGGCTTTTGCAGGTTCTACCAGAAGGACGGCCACAACTGCACTGACGAGGACGAAGCAGAAACGTACTGCGGGACGTTTGACGTCTTTACAAACTTTGAGCCTGACAAGCACGGCCTGTCAAAAAAGATGCTGGTAAAGTAAAACGGCCTAGATGCCGACTTTTTGTATCTTTTTCAGCATTTCAAGGAGCTCATTTATCTGGGTGCTGTCCGGCTTGCTCGGGTCCATGCCGGTGGCCAGCCTGTTTATCTCTTCGAGCTCCTTGGTGGTAGAGATGTCCTCGACGAGGTTCACTAGGATCTTGGGCTCAAACGGCTTTTGGATGAGCTCGACAATGTGCTCAAGGTGGGTGACAGAGTCAAGGAGCGTCTCCTTGACATAGGCTGAGGCAAAGATTATCCTCTGGCCCTTGTTCATCTTCAGGATCTCCTTTGCCGCCTCAAGGCCGTCTACCCTTGGCATCCTGTAGTCCAGGACCACGGCGCCAAACGGCTCCGGACTGTCCTTCAGGGCTTCCTTGTATGCCTTGACGCATTCCAGCCCGTCGTGCGTGACTACGACCCTGTGGCCCCTGGCCTCAAAAGCAATCCTGCAAAGCTCGCTCACGGCGCTGTCGTCTTCTGCTATCAGGATGCTCGTTTTCATGCCAGAAGGTCGAGACGCTTGTATAAAAAATCTTGGCCGAAATATTATAGAACAATTCTCTAGAATTTGTCCAGGACTACCTTGAATGCCGAGATCATGAACCTGCTGTTTGTGTAGAACGTCTTGGTCTCCTGGCGCTTGGTCATCGACGTCTTGTTCAGCAGGATTATCATCTCTTTGTCGTCGCATATCATGCAGTTGAGCGACTGCGGGGCGTCGACTATGTCCAGCCGTATGGCCTTTTTTTTCTTGGCAGGATCGAGCAATTCCGAGGCCCTCGGGAAGGAAGTCTTTATCCTGACTGAAATGTCCCTTGACGCCAGCTTGTACAGGTCAGAGAGCGTGCCCTCGCGGTACAGCATGACCAGCTCGTCGTGGTGCATTATCATTGAAACCTCTTTTTCGGTCTTGGCTATCATCCTCGTCAGTTTCGCTATCATGGCGTCCTCGCCGATTATGACCTGGTAGGCGTCGTTTTCGGCCTGCTCCTGGTGCACCATGCTGTCGACTATGCTGTCGACAATCCTGTGAACGTCGTTCTTTTTCTCCGAGATTGACCGGAGCGCCGACATCTTGGTCTGCACAAGGTGGTCTATGGCCTCCTTGTACGGAAGCGCGTAGTAGCGCTGCGGCCTGTCAAAGGTCGTGTGCACCATCCCTTTCGCAAGGAGGCTCTCCAGATAGCGGTACATCTCTGTGCGGGCGATGCCCGTTGCAGATGCCAGTTCCGTCACGGTGGAATTCTTGCGTATCATCAGGTTGAACAGGATCTTGGCTTCGTTCAGCGACAGGTCCAGCCGGGTCAGCTCTTCAAGGACCGCCTTTTCGGTCTCGGCTATCCTGGTTGCTAGTTCCAAGTCCAGGTCTCCATGGCTGTTTGGTGCAAAAAAGTCGTGACTTTTCTACGGCAGGCAACTTAAAAACTTTTTACTTTTTGTTACTGGACAATCAACTGTACTCGGGCTCTGCTATAAAACCTATTATACCAACCTGGTGCATCTGCGCTGATGGGCAGGCTTGCAGTCTCGGGGCTTGCGGCCTATTACTTTACAGAGCGCGGGCCAGTCAGGGCAGTCGACGGCCTCAATTTCGAGCTTTCAGACGGAGAGTCGCTTGGCATCGTAGGCGAATCGGCCTGCGGCAAAAGCACGCTGGGCTCCGCTCTGTTGCGCTCCATGCAGCCGCCGGGGAAAATAGTCGCCGGGAGCGTCGTCCTGGGA
>NZ_JBOGQF010000024.1:0-16810 GCF_050748925.1 Nitrososphaera sp. | reverse complement strand
GGGCTCGACAGCGCCCGTGCCACAATATGGGCAGAACTTGGGGTGAGCAGGTTTTGAAATGCCTATAACCTGAAATTTCATTTTACAATGACTGCAGGAGTAGGTTTCTGCCAGCAATGGACAGGACTTTAAACCAAGAACCTCGTAATATCTATGATCAGGCTGCGCGAGTTCCACCCGACATTATAGTTCAAAATTAGAGCAGCGGCTTTATTTCTCGCACGTCCACGAAATGCTGCATGTTGCCGCAATCGACGCACACGTACACCAGCATTGGGGTGGTAAAGTTCTTGGTCTGCTCCACGGCAACGTCAAACTTGAACTTGCCGTTGAGGTTCTTTAAGGTGCCCCTGCATACCGGGCATCTTTTATCATCAGACATGATGATTTTAAACAAAGTCAAGTATTTTAGCCGATTGCAGATTTTCCCGCAATTACGTGAACATTATTGGCGGCTGGGCGACTAGCCTGCCGGCCTCGGAGAGGGCTTCTTTTGAGCCATGAGCCCGCGAATGATACTGCTTGCCCCCTGCCCAAACAGCGACTGCAATGCAAGGTCCAGTTTTCCAGCATCTACTACCCTGTCGTCCATTATCACGTTCTCTTGCTCAAGGTACTTAACTACAAGGGCGGCATTTTCATTGCCAAGCATTTTTTTCAAGGCATTTACCAGGGACGCATAAGCAGGGTTTTCGATGGCCATCATTAGCGTCGCTCTCCGTGGCCGTCTTCCCACCCCCTATACTTTTCCCGGAGGTAGAGCAGGCCCTTTACCAAGTCCCTTGCCTGGGCCGGCGTCAGCTGCCTGGCCAATTCTTCATTGATGCCCATCTCCAGGAGCTTGGTAATGTCCCAATGAAGCTGGGCAATCTCTACGTTATTCACGTTACTTGGAGACTCGTATCATAATAAGAACATCCGGTAGGTCGGAAAGCTACAACTCGGCAGATGTCTGTATCGCCGTTTACTCACAAGCCCTTTTAGCCAATCCTGAGGGGGTCAAGGGTGCCGGCAAAAATGATGCAAGACAACACGTATGACATGCTGAACCAGGTACTAGAGTCAGATGGCTCTGTAAGGTTTGCAGGCATCGTGGACAAGAAGGGCAGGCTCATCGTGCACGGGTACAAAAAGGGCTTAGCCCCCATGCTATCTGAAAAAGAGGTCGAAAGGTCGATAGTGCAGGCGATACTAAAGATGAGCACCGACCAGTCGATGGAAGAAAGGCTCGGCAGAGTGGAGTACTCTATGACTGTCTATGAAAATGTCAAGCGGATAACTGTGCCCATCAAGAGGCACGACCTGTTGCTGCTCATTTCAGCCGAGCGCACGTCAGACCACGAAAAGATCATGCAGAAAGTGCTGCCCCTGATTGATGCGATGCACTAGCAGTATGTCGCCGCCAGGCAATGCAGCTGTTTAATACAAAACGCGCCATCTGAGGTTCATGGTTTCGATATCTTTGTCAGAAGGCGCCATCCGGCACGTCGGCAGGAGGCAGGGCGCAGGCATAATTGTCTACCGCGAGATGCTGAGGAATGGGGCATTCCTCCCAAAGGCCACTGTCGGAAAGGCTCCGGGCAGCCTGTTCATCCTGGCTGACAACCGCAGCATCCCGGTGTGGGTGGAAAAAGCATTTTTCAGCCAGCTTGAAGACAGCATGATTTCGCTAAGCCTCGACAGGGGAGTCGTCAGGAGGATCCGGATAGAGATGGCGCCGCTGCCGGCGGGCAAGGCTGGCTACCTGGCTGCATAGTGGGCGATCACTTCTTCGTGCTGCGACTCGATCTTGATATCTGTGGACCTTGACTTGCTGCCGTCTTCCCAGTGGTCAAACACGTCGTCCTGGTAGTCAGCGACTGACACCGCATAAGTCCTGCCCTTCTCGACCGGTATGGTCAGCGGCGTATAGCCCGTATGCGTTTCGTCGCCCAGCCTGACTGTTGTCCACATCGTGGCGATGCTCCCGTCAGAGTCGTAGGCGTTTACAGTCAGGGTGTGAAGGGCAGTCGCAGGCGTCTCGTAATGATAATACGCGGTCAGGACCTGCTCTTCGTTTGCGAATGTTATCTCCTGCAGGTTTGACCTGTCTCCGTTAGCCCACCGGTCGAACACAAAGTTTGACCACTCTGAAACGTAGACGGTGTACTGCTCGCCCGGCTCGCCCTCGAACCTGAACGGCGTGAACCCTCTCTGGATTATTTCGCCGTTTGACTCGATGACTACCGCCATGCTGAGGTCGCCTCCCTTTTCAATCATGGCGTTCACGGTCAGCCCGAGGGGATCCGCAGCCGTCCTGTCGCGGTAGTATGCTGTGGCTATTTTTGAAGAGTCGTCAAGCGTTAGAGTCCTCGTTCTCGCCTTGCTGCCGTCTTCCCAGTACTCAAAGACCAAGTCCCGGTTGTTCAGCGCAGTTGCGGTGTACGAGTCGCCCGACTTGCCCACCTGCGTCACCCAACCCTTGCTGCTGGCAACCCTGTCGCTGCCAAGCGAGAGGGTCAGCGTGCCGTTGACCGGCGCGCTTGTCAGGTCGGCGCTCTTGACCACGACGTTGTGCATCTTGCTTGGCGTCTTGGGGTCGAGGATGGCCAGCAGCTCGTCAAAGTGCGACGGGAACTTGTCGTAGGGGTTTGGCATATAATCGTCCGTGAAAAAGACATATGACGCAAAGTCTGCAGAGGTAAGGACGTACGACCTGTCGATTGTACTCTGCGTGTGGGCGATGTAGGAAAAGTTCTTTTTGTCGTGTTCCACGTGCCAGCCGCCGAGCCTACTCAGCGAGGGCACGCCGTACCCTTCAGAGATGACGATATTGTCGACCGCGCCCACGTATTCCGGCGTCGCGTCAGTACCCGTATTGCCGACTACAAAGCTCATCCCGTGATTTTTGGCATAGTCGGTGAGCTCTTTGTAGTACCCGACAAAGTCCTTGTTGTTTGACATCTCGTCGATGAAAATGCCGTCAAGGTCGTAAAATTTCTTGTAAGTGTCAACGTCCGCCTTGGCAGTCTCAATAGGCACCCCCGCCCAGAACGTCGAGACATATCCCAGCACGACGACGTTTGACTTCCTGAGTTCGGCGACGTTTTCCGTATACAGTGGGTTGGCGCGTTGGCCCGGCCCGCTGTCTGGGTTTATGACAGAGATCCACGGGAGGGACGGATGCTCCAGGCGGTATTCCAGCATGTCGTCCCACATCTTGCCTGGCGGGGTGAAGAGCGGAAAGAATATGCCGGTCTTGCCATGGTCGACTGGCACAGTCGGGGGGCTACGCTCAGGCACCGCGGACGGGGGGTTGGTGCCTTCGTTAGGGCCGCCGCTTGGCGGGCGGATTCCCAGCATGCCATAGGTTGGCAAAAACAATACAGCGGCAATGACCGCTAGGATGATCGCTATCTTCCACACTACGAGAAAATTTTGAAATCATGGCTTAAGGCTCTTATCGAGCTCCACTCTGAAAGAATCTCCTCTGAAGGGTTTTCTAAGAAAATTCCAGAGCCGGATCTTAGTTGGATATATGTTAAGACTTTATCATGATATTCTACTGCAAAAATGTCGCAGCATGTGCATGCAGACTAATGTTGTACACATGGCTCGACAGGGACTGGCGCGGGACAGCTTTGCGGGGCGTTTCATCTGGCACCGTGCTTGCACTATTTTTCCTAGGGGACAAGCACGGCTCGCGCCTCAACCTCGGACTTTTTCAGGCGCGCAAGCACGTCGTTTGCCTCGGCAAGCTTGTAAGTCTCTATCACGACCTTGAGCGACCCGGCGGCCGCGATCTTTACGAGGTCGGCCATGTCCTGCCTAGAGCCTATCACCGTGCCGCGTATGGTCTTTTCTTCAAACGCCGAAAAGCTGGGGATGTTGCCGACGACACCTACCACGACCGTCCCGCCTTTTTTTACCGACTTTATTGCAGCATCGATGGCTTTTTCGGAAGGCGCAAAGACGATGGCGCTGTCAAGAAACCCTTCATCTTTTTTCAGCGACTTGACAAATTGGTCTACAGACTCTTGGTACACAACGGCGTTGTCGGCGCCGAGCTTTTTTGCCAGATCAAGGTGGCCCTTGGTCCTTGAAATGGCTACCACTCTGGATCCTTCCAGCTTTGCCAGCTGTACCGCAAGGTGCCCCACGCCACCCACGCCAAAAATGCCCACCGACCTGTTTTTCGCCGGCTCGCTTGCCATGACTGCCTTGTATGCGGTTATCCCGGGGCAAAAGAGCGGCGCCGCGTGCGGCGAGTCGATGTTGTCCGGTATGCGCGTGACAAACTCCTCGCTTGCGGCGATGTATTCGGCATAGCCTCCCTGCACGCTCTCTCCGGTTATCTCGGCATCGTCACACAGGTGCTCCCTGCCTTTCAGGCAGTACTCGCATTTCATGCACGAGCTGAACAGCGGCTGTATGCCGACCCTGTCACCCACCCTGAACTTTTTTGCGCCGTCGGCCATTTTCACGACGCCGACGACCTCGTGACCGGGGACGACCGGCAGGCGCGACGGTGAGCCGATGTCCTTCCAGTCACCTTCGATCATGTGCAGGTTTGACCGGCAGACGCCACACGCCTCTATCTCCAGCAACACTTCTCCTTTTTTTGGCGACGGCATTGGCAGCGACTCTAGCTTTAGCGGCCGAGTCTCGATGGGCGCAAGCCTGTCAAGCACCATTGCCTTCATGGTTTCCATGGCCTACCTACCCCCTTTGCCGCCTATCTTTATTCCTGTGCAGCACAGCAGATATGCGACGAGCGTGCCGGCGTTTTCCACCTCCTGCCTGCGGATCATTTTTTCCAGATGTGCGACCTTCACCATCTCCACGTCTATCTCTTCGGTAGAGTCGTGTCTCGTTTCGCCCGGGGCAAGCCCGGCGGCCGAAAAGACATGAACCACCTGGCACGACTTGCTGACTGACGGGTGGTAGCTGTAGACGTGTTTCACATTTTTCGCCCGGTAGCCTGTCTCCTCTTCCAGTTCCCTCCGGGCAGAGGAGAGAGGTGACTCACCCTTTTCGATGTGGCCGGCCGGGAACTCGAGCATCACCTTGCCTAGCGGGTAACGGTACTGCCTTATCATCACCAGCCTCTCCTTGTCAAGGAACGGGACGACGATTACGATGTCTGATGACTTGTAGAACGTGTACGACGTCTCCCTGCCGTCGGGGGCCCGGACCCTGTCCTGGTACAGCTCCATGTATACGGTCTTGCCATCTCTTGCCTCGTACACCTTTTTGCGGCCGAGGCGCTCCCAGCTCTTGCCTGGCATGTCCTCCCTTTTGCGCGACGGGATTTAATGTGTTCTATTTGCAGAACAGCCGTCTTCGCGGCGCTCCTTAAATCGCCCTTTTGCCCATAAGAGCCGTGGAAGACAGCGACATTGAGCGCAAGCTGCAGGGCAGGACGCTACAAGTTTACTTGTATCTGCAGAAAAAGAGAAGGCCGAGCGGCATAAGGGAGGTCCAGCGCGACCTTGACATGTCAAGCCCGAGCGTCGCGGAGTACCAGGTTGAAAAGCTGGCATGGATAGGGCTTGTCTCCCGCGACAGCTATGGCAGGGTCGTGCTTGCCAGAAGGGTAAAGGTAAAGGCGCTAGAGTCGCACGTCAGTTTTGGGAGGTTTTCAGTCCCCCGCCTTGCATTCTATGCGTCCATATTCTCGGCAGTCGCAGTCCTGTACGCAATTTTTGACGGCGGCAGTGTCTATGGCATCGCAGTCCCGGCGGCAGCCGCGGCCGTCCTGTGGGCAGAGGCAGCAAAGGTATGGAAATTCAGCCTTGCTGCCTCGAAAAAAGAAAAAGAGAGCATCCTGCCGCTGCTTGCACCCGGGCTGGTAGCCCTCGTCGTGTTTGCGGCCGGGGCGGTTTTCCTGTTCCAGTACGTCCCCCAACAGGCGCCTGTCCAAGAGCCAGAGCCGGCAATCCAGCCGCTGGAGAGCAGGCAGACCATCGAAGAGTCTGTGGAGATGTCGCGCCAAAAAGTCGCAGCAGCCGGCGCCGCCGGCTGGCCCGAGTTTGCGACTGCCATGCCGTTTGGGGCAGCCGCGGTCTTGGCGTTCCTTGCCTACATCCTGTTCAGGTGCCGGCCAGGAGGCGTTCTGGCGCCAGAACAGGGAAGCAAGATAGCGTGCGGAACGCAGGATTATCCAGAGCGCATCGCATAATATCGCATGGACAAGACAAAAACCGCGCTGATCGCCGGGCTCTTACTGGCCTTTGCCGGCTCTGCCCCGGCGGCTCACGCGCAGTACGTAGGAAACCCCGCGACAATCGTCACGGAAGATCAGCTTGCAGAATGCCAGGAACTTGGCATAGACAGGCCGGAATGCAACGAGCACAACATCCTTGCCGCCAGGCGGGTCGCCATAGCCCACGACAACCCTGCCTCCGGCTCAGGCACGCCCATGATTTCACTTGGAGGCGACCAGGCATGGGTGTTCATAGGGACGCTGGGCGCGGTCTTTGGAGGAGTTGCTGCAGCGTTCTTTGTAAAGGGGAGGAGGGCATAGCCTCCCACTTTTTGTAACACTTAAGAATACAAGAGTAGAAGTCCTGCCCATGCGGGCAAGCGAGGCCAAGTCTGCGGATTTTGTCGGCAAAAGAGTCACGGTGCGCGGCTGGGTTCACAGGCTGCGCAAGCAAAAAGAGAACGCGTTTGTCCTCCTGCGCGACGACAGGGGCGCAGTCATCCAGTGCGTGGTCGCGGCAGAAGCGGCGGCGCCACTCACGATAGAGTCGTCGGTTGAAGTCACTGGCACCGTAAGCCAGGACCCAAGGGCGCCGGAGGGTGGCTTTGAGCTAAAGGCAGGCGAATTGAAAATTTACAACGTCGCAGCCGAGTACCCGATAGGCGAGTACCAGAGCGACGAGCTCTTGCTGGACAAGCGCCACCTGGCGCTCCGGACGCGCAGGATGATAGCCATCGCAAAGGTGCGCGCGTCCGTCCTTCAATACGGCCGGCAGTGGTTTGTAGAAAACGGCTGGATGGAAGTCACCGCGCCCACGATAGTAAAGGGCGCCGTCGAAGGCGGCTCGACTCTTTTCAAGCTGCGCTACTTTGACCAGGATGCATACCTTTCCCAGTCTGCGCAGCTGTACCTTGAAGCCATGATATTTTCCCTCGGGCCGGTGTGGAGCCTCACGCCGTCTTTCAGGGCGGAAAAGTCCAGGACCGTCAGGCACCTTGCAGAGTTCTCGCACCTGGAGGCCGAGGCGCCCTGGGTCACTCTTGAGGACATTCTAAAGGCAGAAGAGCAGCTGGTCTCGTACGTAATCCAGAATACGATAAAGACAAGGGCGGAAGAGCTTGCGCTGATAAAGCGCGACGTTACTGACCTGAAAAAAGTAGAGCCGCCATTTGATCGCATCCCGTACTCCAGAGCGATAGAGACCTTGCGCTCCAGAGGGCTCCAGGTCACGCAGGACGACGGCGAAAAACGCGAAATCCAGTTTGGCGACGACCTTTCCATAGATACCGAGCGCGAGCTTACCAAAGACGCCGACAGGCCCGTGTTCGTCGTCGGGTACCCGCTAGCGGTCAAGCCGTTTTACGTAAAGGAAGACCCGGCCGCCCCGGGCATCGGCCTCACCGCGGACATGCTTGCGCCAAGGGGCTTTGGCGAGGTCACAAGTGGCGGGCTGAGGGAGGACAGCATCGATTCCATCACTGAAAGGATGAAAAAGGAGGGGCTCAACCCAGGCGCGTATGGGTGGTACCTCGACCTTCGCCGCTACGGCTCTGTGCCTCACGGCGGGTTTGGCCTTGGCATCGAGCGCCTCGTGAGGTGGATAACAAACGCCGAAGACATCAAAGATACCGTCCTGTTCCCAAGGACTATGTCAAGGGTAGAACCTTAAGTACTCGGAAGCGCACGTAGGCATATTGCCAAAGGGCGCGTCAAGGAGCAAGCCGCTGGAATTGCAGCACAAGGCCCTGCTCTTTGTCGCAAGCGTCCTTGTCAAGACGTTTCTCATGGTGCTCGTCTCCACGCAGATGGTCTGCGGCAGCAGCGACCCGAGGGCGTTGTTCCAATGCGGCCCGAGCGCCGCGTACGTCGGCGGCAGCGCGGCGGCAGTAGCGGTCATGGGCTTTGCGTTTGCCCACTATATCATCAGACTAAAGTCGTTCAACAGGATATTTGCGACTATGATGGGCGCCGACTTTATCGTGACTGCGATGTACTTTGTTGTGGCGTTCATCGAGCCCGGGCTCGTCGCCGCAAAGACAATGATCTGGCTTTTCGGCACCTGGATACTCGGGATGCTGCTGGCGCCGTTTGAAAGCGAAAGGAGGATATGGAAAAAGCTGTCGCAGTACGGCGGCATTGCGGCACTGGGGGCGCTCTTTACGCTCCATTTTATCCCAGGGTTTGCAGAGATGGGATCGTCCTACACGGTAGGCATGATGGTGTCAAGCATACTGGCCGTGTTTGGCGGCGGCCGCCAGAAATAGCTACTCGGCCTTCTTTTTGCGCGCCGACGCCTTTTTCTTGGCAGTTGTCTTGGACTTTGCCCTTATCTTTTTGGACTTTACCACGGCTTTTGCCAGTTTTTCAGCTGGAGCGACGAGTACTGCCGCGGGTGCTGCTTCTTCGACTAGTGGCGCCTCAACCACCGATGGCACTTCCTCAATAACCGGAGCTTCAATCACCGGCACTTGTACTGCGACTGCCACGGGCGCAACTTTAATTACTTTCGCTTCAGCCATTGGCGCAGCAATTATTGCCGGTTCTTCTACCTTTGGCGCAGGCACGGCAAGCCGGATCTCTATGAATGAAACGCGCCTTGTCATCCCGTCGATGACCATTTCTTCAGTGCCGATGTTTATCGACCTTGACTCGAGCCCCGGGACGTCGCGCTTGACCATCTCGGCGACGTTGACTGCCGTCACTATGCTAAAGCTCCCCTTTGCCCTCACGACAAGCTCGCCAAAAGAGCCGAGCCGGAAAAGCGCGGGCGCAATATAGTCGACTGCGTTCTTTTTGCCCACGATGAGGACGTGTGGCGGTATGGCATTTGGAACTGCCGTCGGGGGTGCCTCTTGGACTATTGCGGTCATCATGCCTGCGAGATTGGCGTTTGCAGTTTAGAAGGACTGTGTCAACAGAGTTTTACACCCTTGTCAGCCCAAAGGCATTTAACGGCTTTGGCCGCAATTGTGGCCGTGAAAGAGCCGTTTGCCGAGGCCGCAAGGAAACGGGTGCTGCTATTTGACGGCGCCATGGGCACCGAGATACAAAAACTGGGTCCCAAGCCGGAGGATTTCCCGGACGGCAAGGACGGCTTTAACGACGGCCTCATACTGACAAGGCCAGAGTGGATAAGGCAGATCCACAAGAGCTACCTGCGGGCAGGCGCCGACTGCATCGAGACCAACACCTTTGGCTCAAACAAGTTCAAGCTCGACGAGTATGGCTACGGCGACGAGACGGTAGAATTTAACAAAAAGGCCGCGCAGCTTGCAAGGCAGGCGGCAGACGAGTTTGAGAACCGCTACGTCATAGGCTCCATGGGCCCCTCAGGATTCCTGCCAAGCTCCAACGACCCGGACCTCGGCCAAAAGCCACTTGACGAGATAAGGGAGGCGTTTGCGCTGCAGGCAGAAGGTCTGATTCTAGGCGGCGCCGACGCGCTGCTCATAGAGACGAGCCAAGACATACTGGAGGTAAAATTGGCGATAGAGGCGTCCCACGCAGCGATGTTAAAGACGGGCAAAAAGGTGCCCATCATCGCCAACGTTACGCTGGACCAGTACGGCAAGATGCTGCTTGGCACGAGCGTCCAGGCTGCATACACCACAGTGAGCGACATGGGCATCGACTTTTTTGGCCTCAACTGCTCCACCGGCCCGGCAGAGATGACGCCGAGCGTCAGATGGCTCGGCGAGCAGGAACTCCCGGTGCTGGTGATGCCAAACGCGGGCATGCCCCACAACGAGGGCGGAAAGGCGGTTTACAAGATGGGTCCCGGAGAGATAGCTGAGCGGTTGTCCGATTTTGTAAAGAAATATCCCAACATCCGCATGATAGGCGGCTGCTGCGGCACGACGCCGGAGCACATTGCAGAGCTGCGCAGGGTAATCGACGGCTGAATAGCCAAATATAGCCGTCAAAACAACTTGATCAAGTTTGAAGATACCGCGCGTCAGCTCGGCGCTCAAAGCAGTCGACATCAGGCAAGAGCCTGCGCCGCTCATCATAGGGGAGCGCCTGAACACCCAGGGCTCGAAAAAAGCCAAGGAGATGGTGCTGAAGGATGACTTTGACGGCCTGGTCGACCTTGCACGGGCGCAGGTGGAGGACGGCGCGCACTGCCTTGACGTGTGCGTCGCGACCACCGAGCGGTCTGACGAGCTTGAATTCATGGGAAAGCTGGCCAAGCGCCTCAGCCTGGAAGTCGAAGCGCCGCTGGTCATCGACTCCACAGACCCAAAAGTCATCGAGGCCACTGTTGTGCAGATACCGGGCAGGCCCATCATCAACTCGATAAACCTTGAAGGCGACGGCAGCCGCTTTCACGCGCTTGCCCCCCTGATGGCCAGGTACGGCCTGCCGGCTGTGGCGATGTGCATAGGGCCAAAGGGCATGGCAAAGACGGCGGAGGAAAAAGTGGAAACGGCGCAGCTGCTCTACGACGCCGGCAAGCAGTACGGCCTGCAGCCGTGGCAGTTCATTTACGACGTGCTGACGTTCACACTTGCGACAGGCGAGCAGGAATTTGCAGACTCTGCAAAAAACACGCTTGACGGCATCCGCAGGGTTAAGGAAAGGTTCCCCGAGTCTTTCACGACACTCGGGCTCTCCAACGTGAGTTTCGGCCTGCCCCCGGGGGCGCGCAAGGTTGTCAACTCTGTTTTCCTGTACCACGCGATAAAGGCAGGGCTTGACACCGTCATCATCAACCCCCGCGACATTATCGCCTACACGGAAATCGACGACGGGCAAAAAAAGCTGGCAGAGGACCTCATATTCAACCGCCACCCGAACGCGCTGGCGGAGCTCATCGCGTTCTTTGAAAATACAAAAGTCGCTTCTGGCGCAAGCAGGCGCGTCGAGGTAGACCCGTCGTGGGATGCCAGCAAGAAATGCCATTTCCGCATAGTCAACCGGCTAAAGGAGGGCATCGAGCTCGACGTCGTGCAGGCGATTGCGGACCGCATACCGGGCGCCACGGTCGAGAGCGGAGCTATAAAGGCGAACAGAGAGGCGGCGCACGAGGCGGCGGTGCAGACTTTGAACGAAGTGCTGTTGCCGGCCATGAAAGAAGTCGGCGACAAGTTTGGCGCCGGGGAACTCATCCTTCCGTTCGTGCTAAAGTCAGCCGAATGCATGAAGGCGGCGGTTGCGGAACTTGAAAAATACCTGATAAAACAGGAAGGCGTGAGCAAGGGCAAGCTGGTGCTCTGCACGGTGTACGGCGACGTGCACGACATCGGCAAGAACCTTGTAAAGACGATATTTGTAAACAACGGCTATACGGTCTACGATCTAGGCAAGCAGGTGCCGCTGCAAAAGATACTTGAAAAGATCGGCGAAGTCAGGCCGGACGCAATCGGCCTGTCGGCGCTGCTCGTCTCTACGTCAAAGCAGATGCAGTACTTTGTCGAGCACGCACGCCAGAACAACATGGAAGTGCCGGTGCTTTGCGGGGGCGCGGCCATCAACACCAATTACATCAACAGGATAGCAAAGGAAGGCGGCATCTATGGCCCCGGCGTGTTTTACTGCAAGACCGCGTTTGACGGGCTGCGCGCGATGAACGCGCTCGTGTCGCCCCAAGAGCGCGGCAAGTTTGTGGGAGGCTGGAAGGAAAAGCTGGAAAAGTGGTCCGACAGGGAGGCCGTGGCAGAGCGCGGCGAGTCGCCGCATAGCGGAATCGTCCCAGTGGCGCCGCCCGTCCCCCCGCACGTTGGCCGGAAGGTCAGGCTCGAGCCTGCAGACATTGACCTGGCAGAGGTGTGGAAGCACATTAGCAAAAAGTCGCTGTTTGTCCTGCAGTGGGGAATAAGGGGCAAGGGCGCAAGCGAGAGCGACCCGGACAGGCTGTTCGAAGAATGGACGCGCAGGGTCATCGATGAAAAGCTGTTTGAGCCTCGCGCCGTCTATGGATATTTCAAGTGCAGCAACTTGACGCCGGGCAAGGCCGGCGTAGGCAAGATAGCAGTCGACCTTGGAGGCAGGCAGGTCGAGTTCGAGTTTCCCAGGTCGTCAAAGGAAAAGCACCTGTGCCTTGCCGACTATTTCGGCCCTGACGATGTCGTCGCGTTCCAGGCAGTCACGGCCGGCGCGAAAGTGACAGACGTGATAGAAAAATGGAACAAGGAGGACCGCTACACCGACGCCTATTACCTCCACGGCATCGCGGTGGAAACGGCGGAGGCTATGGCCGAATGGGTAAACGCCCGCATCAGAAAAGAGCTTGGCATCGGCGACAAGCGCGGCCTGCGCTACAGCTGGGGCTACCCGAGCTGCCCCGACATCATGCAGCACCACCAGGTTTGGGAGATCCTCGACCCTGCCAAGTCAGGCATGACGGTGACGGAACTGGGGCAAATAGTGCCCGACCAGTCGACTGCGGCTATCGTGGTCCACCACCCCAAGGCAGAATATTTCATTCTCTAGAAGCCTGCTCCTTACCTGGTGTGAAACGCAGGACTAGCTTGCCGGCGGACAACTGCCGAGGTTAAGTAACTCCCTGTCCAAGCAGAGTCATGGCAAAGGTTGCGGTTGTCACAGGGAGCTCTAGCGGCATCGGGCTTGAAACGGCGCTGACTCTGGCAAGGAACGGCTTTGATGTCTATGCGACGATGCGAAACACCGGCAAGGCAGGGCAGATACAGGAAGCGGCAAAAGGCCTGCCCCTGCGCGTCCTGCAGCTTGATGTGAACGAAGACCAGTCTGTCAAAAGCGCGGTTGACGCGGTGTTGAGTGAAAAGGGCAGGATAGACGTGCTTGTCAACAATGCAGGCTATGCCCTAGTAGGGGCCGTAGAGGACCTTGCAATGGACGAGCTAAAGGCGCAGTTTGAGACCAACCTGTTTGGGCTCGTGCGCGTGACGCAGGCGGTGCTGCCTGCGATGAGGAAGCAAAAGAGCGGGACAATCATCAACGTCGGCTCGATTGGAGGCAGGGTCGCGTTCCCCACGTCGCCGGCGTACAGCGCGACAAAATTCGCGGTCGAGGGCCTGAGCGAGGCCATGGCGTTCGAGCTTGCACCCTTTGGAATAAGGGTCGCAGTCATAGAGCCGGGCATGATAAAGACGAATTTCGTAAGCGGCATCGCGATGGCAAAAAAGGCGCTTGACCCCGGCTCGCCCTATGCCCCGATGCTGCAAAAGATGAACGCAACCATAGGCCCGCTGCTTGAAAACGCGGCGCCGGCGCAGCAGGTCGCCGACGCGGTGCTGCAGGCGTCCACGTCGCCGGACCCCGAGTTCAGGTACCTCGTGTGAAGGGACGCGGTCGGCCTGGCGCAGGCGAGGGCCGGGATGCAGGACAGGGAATTCCTTGCGATGCTGAAAAAGAACTATGAGCTCTAGAAAGATTATATCAGCGCAGGGTTGAATGACTCTATAAATTGCTGCTAAGAAGGGGCCCTTTGATGCTGATAGCAGGAGGCACCATAATGATCATCAGCTATGTCGTTGCCATCCCGTATTTTCTGCCCCAGGGAAACGAAGGGGCCGAATACAGCATACGGCCCGGCGAGGCGGCAAGTATCACCCACAGCCTGCCCCCCGGCCAGGCGGCGTTTAGCGTAACGTTCCAGGAGCTGGCAGAAAAGCCGATCATGACGGTAAAGGATAAGGCAGGCGAGGTGCTTTACAACAGCACGGCCACAGGCTCGCCGTTTGTGGTTCCGGTGAACGCCGCAACCGCTGGCAACTATACGCTTTTCATTGCAAACCCCTCTTCTGAAACCCTGCGGGCGGTGGTCCTGGTCGGCGACGAGGTGACGACGGTGACGCTTGGCTTTATACAGATAGCAGGCATAATGGTGCTGGCGGCCGGCGCCATAGTAACGGTTTTAGACAGCAGGCGCAGCAAAAAGATGAGGCAGTTTGGAGACGTGAGCGACCTCAGGTGAGATAATGGCAAAGCTTGAAGCGCGCAACATCAGCAAGTATTTCACGTCCTCGCAGGGCAGGGGCCAGGCGCACCAGCAGGTGGGCGCCGTGCACGACGTCAGCCTGTCGATAGAAGACGGGCAGTTCGTCTGCCTCGTCGGACCGTCCGGCTGCGGCAAGACGACAATCCTCAACATCCTTGCGGGGCTTGACATGCCGAGCGAAGGCGAGGTGATACTGGACGGCAGGCCGGTCTCGGAGACTGGCCCGGACAGGATAATGGTTTTCCAGGAAAACGCGCTCTTTCCGTGGCTCAGGGTGATAGACAACGTCGAGTTTGGGCTGATGGTAAAGGGGGTGGAAAAGAAAAAGCGCAACGAGATAGCGATGCGCTACCTCGACATGATGCAGCTGACAAAGTTTGCCGACGCCTACACCTACCAGCTGTCCGGCGGCATGAAGCAGCGCGTCGCGATAGCCAGAGCGCTTGCAATCGATCCCGAAGTGCTCCTGATGGACGAGCCGTTTGCGGCGCTTGACAGCCAGACGCGCGACCTGTTGCTTGTCGAGTTGCAGTTGATCTGGGCGCGCACGAAAAAGACGATTGTTTTCATCACACACAACATAACCGAGTCGGTGTGCCTGGGCGACAAGGTCATAGTTTTCACAAAGAGGCCCGGCACGGTAAAGAAGGAAGTGTCAGTCGACTACCGCAGGCCGCGCCTGCCTGAAGACGAGGGGCTGCGGCCGTACCAGCGCCAGGTGCTTGAAGAGCTAAAGACAGAGATTGCCGAGCGCAAGGGCGACGGCCTCAGCTGACCTTTTTCAAGAGCTCAAGGCCGGCCTGAAAGCTGTTGGGCGACGTCAAGAGCACGCTGCCGGCCATTTTGCCGGCCTTTTTCACAAAATCCGCAGGCTCTTTTTCATAGCCGGACCAGTCAAGCCCTATCATCTTGGCGGACTGGAAGTTCTTGTCAGCCGGCACCATGACGCACGCGACGACCTTTATCCCGTGCGGCCTGGCAAGGTCGACAATTTCGCCAAGGTCTGATAACGAAGATATCGACTGCGTCACAAAGGCATGCGGCTTTGCCGCGAGCTTGTTCTGTATCGCCGGCGACTCTTTGTTTGCAACCTTGTCTGGGAAGGACAGGTTGAGCTTTATCCTGGTCCCAAAGCCGAGGTCCTTGAGCATGGTGACTGCGGCCGACGGCTTTAACCCCGAGTCGCGGCCGTCGGTCGGCGCGTCGCCGAGCAGAATGAGCAGGCTGTCGACGCCTGTCATCACCGCGTCTGCCGCCGCCTGGCACAATGTTATTGCGTTTCGGTCGCTCGTTCGCACGCTGCACGACAGCTTGGCTTCCCCGGCGACCCTGCGGACGTAGCTTGCGGCGGTGATGCTCGAAATGCGCGGCACGCCAAGGACCGAGTCTGTCAGGTGTATGCCTTCTGCGCGCTTTAGCTGCGACGCTCGGCGGAGCAGGACGTCCATGTCGTGGCCGAGGCTGCGCCTGTCATAGCGGCCGTCCCGGGCAATCTTGGGCGGGTTCAGCTCGTACGCCAGCTTCAATAAAAAATGAGGCATGTTCCGGCCTTATTAAATAGTCTGGCACAACAGAATTTAACCCGCCGCAGGTATGAAGGCGCGTGCGCAAGGACGAGATGCTGTCGCTTCTCAATAATGTTGTCGAGAAGAGGCCGTACCGGGCAGAGGACGCGGCGACTGCCATCCCGTCGGCGGTGCTCGTGATAATCCACTACCACGGCGGCAGCCCCTACGTCTTTATGACAAAGAGGGGCGCGGATCTGAAGGCGCACAAAAGCGAGATCTCGTTTCCCGGCGGCAGGTTTTCTAAAGATGACGCGAGCCTGCTTGAAACCGCGCTGCGAGAGACTGAAGAAGAGGTAGGGATTGCATTTTTGCCGGGAGACGTGCTTGGGTCGCTCCAGCCGGTCAGGACCATGACTTCGAACCACTTTATCGTGCCCTTTGTGACCGTGCAGGACATGCTGCCGCAGGTGCGCGTGTCGGCAGCAGAGGTGGCAGAAGTGCTCGACGTTCCCCTGATGGAGACGCTTGCGACCAGGGAGCCGGACGCAGAGCACTTTCACCTGTCAAAGAACGCGTACAGGTTCGCCTGCCGCGGCAACGTAATCTGGGGCGCGACTGCAAGGATTCTGGAGCAGTTGCACAAAGCACTCATCAGACCGTCGTGATCAGCTCACCGCTTGCGCTCGCGTGGATAACAGGTCATCATTTGAGCAAGCAAGCTTGCGCGCTCTGGGTTATACATTTTTGCAAGTGCTAGTGTGTGTTTCCAGTGGAAAACAGCAAAAATAATTGTTCTTTTATACGGATGCCTGCGCCTGCTGGGCACAGTGCGGCGGAAAAGACACTAGTGTGTGTTTCCGGTATTTCCAGTGCATCAAAAACGCTGGTAGCTGTTAGTTCTTTTATGCACGTTGTGGCATGATGATGGCAACGCTGTTGATACATAGAGATAGCGGGCCCGGTGGGCTTCGATCCCACGACATCTGGCTTCGGAGGCTTGTGCTCTTCAAAAAGAAGATCAGCACCCTATCCTGGCTAGACGACGGGCCCTAGTTACGTCCACGCATAAGGCGGTATATGAAAGATGGCATCAAGAACCCGTTCAAGGAATGGCAATTGAAAGCTTTTCTTATCTACTTGATTGACCTGCATATTCTTGCAGATGGATCGCAAAAAGGTAATCGCAGGAATATCCAT
>NZ_JBOGQF010000023.1:0-17302 GCF_050748925.1 Nitrososphaera sp. | reverse complement strand
CACTATCCTTGACCTGTCGCTGAGGGCCTTGTCTATCGTCTGCGACAATGCGATAGCGACGTCTTCGGCGAGGTGGTGCACGATGCCGTCGTTTGACTTGCCGGCCAGTGAAATGTCAATCATCGAGTGCTTGCCGACAGACACGATGAGGTGGTCGATGAACGGGATGCCAGTTTTGGCCCTGGCGTTGCCGCTGCCGTCAATGTTGACCTCTACGGTGACCGAAGTTTCCTTGGTCTCCCTCACAATCCTCGCCTTTCTTGCTGCAGAGGCCATAAAATCTAGGCTGGCTTTACTTTATTTAAAAGTGGCGAAGACCGGTCCCTGTATCATCTTTGGAAGAAAGTCGACGTTTCTGGCTATTGCGTCTGCGCCCTGCTCCCGAAACTGCCTGACAGTCCTTGCAGGCTGCGGGCTGTGGCCATAGATGCCGACAAACGCTATCGAATAGCCTGCCTCTTTTTGCGCGCGCCGGGCCATCATCATGTCCTCCGCCGAGTCGCCGGCGTACAGCGCGCTCTTGGCCCCAATCGCCGACATTGCCTTTCTCACCGCGTACGGGTTGGGCTTGGCGTACTCCCTCTTTTCGTCTTCGAGAAAGACGCACGCGTCAGGATTGAAATATTGCATGATAGGCGACAGCGAATATTCTGCCGCCAGCCTGCTCCTGCCGGAAACGATGCCAAGGTCCCCAAGCTTTTCTTGCAGTACTTTCATCGTGCCCTTGCTGACAGCAAGCCTGTCGTTTGCGATGAGCGGCCTGCCCGGCTTGCAGTATTTTGGCGCAACGCCGTTCTGCTTTTTAAAGAGAGCGGGGCCGTAAAACAATTCGTCAAACACCCTTCCTATGTAGCTGTCCTTGACGGGCGCGGGGTACGCCAGCGTTTCCTTGTGCTTGCTGAGGTCATACTTTGCAAGGAACTTTTCCACCGACAGTATGCCGGTCTCGTCCGCATTATCTGCGACTTTGAACAGGAACCTGCGCGCGGCAGCCACGCCCTGCGGGTTTGCAAGGGCAGCCAGCGCGATCGCATAGCTGGTGTCGGCGTCGTTGTTAAAGCCGCCGGCCTGCCGGAACCGCAGGATGAGCTGGTCCGTGACAAGGCCGCGGCATTTCACGCCCGCGCGGCCGAGCACAAACTCGACTGTCTTTTTTATCGCCTCGTTGTACGACTTGCGTATGTCGACAAGCACTCCGTCAATGTCAAAGAGCGCGCAGTCAAACATCAGGCAACAACAGCCCTTTCGACGCACGAGAGGAACCTGTCGTTCATCTCGCGGGTCCCTATCGCGACGCGCATGCAGCCAGAGTGGCCTGCGGCGCTGCCAAGAAGCCTGACGATGATGCCCTCTTTTTCAAGCTCTTTTGCTATAGCCCTGTATCTCTTGCCTGTCTCGATAAACAGGAAGTTGGCGTCTGACCTGTACGTCTTTATCCCGTCGACCTGCGCCAGCCTGTCAAACACCCTTTTTCGCTCTGCCTTGACTTCTTCAATGGTCTTTTTGACCTGCGCCGACCTTTCAAGGACCCTAGTAGCGATCGTGAGCGAAAGCGTGCTTATCGGGTAAGGCGACTGTATAGTCGACTTGAAGGCGCCGGCAAGTTTCCTGTTCGTCACCATATAGCCCACCCGGGCCCCTGCAAGCCCAAACGCCTTTGAAAGCGTGCGCAGGACGACCACGTTATCGCGTCTTGTAGCTTCACGGGCAAGCGAGTAGCCTGCAAAGTCGGCGTACGCCTCGTCGACGAGAATGAGCTTGCCCCTGAGCGAGTCGATGATGTATTGCACTGTCTTTTTGTCCAGCTGGTTGCCGGTCGGGTTGTTTGGCGAGCAGATGTAGACAAGGTCGGCCTTTTTTGCGCGCCTGACAAACTTTCGGGCGTCCAGCTCGAAATCCTTGCCGAGCGGGACCTCGTCGACTCTGATTCCGTTGAGCTCGCACCTGTCGATAAAGTAGGAAAACGTCGGGACAAACACAATTGCCCTGCTCCCCCTGCCCGCGAGGGTCGCAAGCAAGAGCTCGATTATCTGGTCAGACCCCGAGCCGACGCCGATGTATTTTTCGCTGATGCCTATGTATTTTGCCAGCTGCCCGTAAAGATGGCCGAGCTCGTCCAGCGGGTATTCGCGCAGGTCGGCGCCCCTTGCGGCCTCGGCCGCGATTTTCGCAATAAACTCGCTGTCAAGGGCAAAATTCTCGTTCGAGTCCAGCTTTGCCGCGCCCTTGACCTTTTCCGGCCTTTTGTACCTGTCGAGCCTCGATATCCTGCCTATCTCTTTGGCCAGCTTCATTTTTTTGCCTTCCTCCTCCTCGCCTTCACTGCCTCGTAGTGGTTGGGCAGGCCCTCTGCGGTGGCTATCTCCTTGACTGCCCTGTCTACCTTTGCCAGGCCCTTTCTTGTCACCGTGACCCTGCTCGTCACCTTGACAAAGTCGAGCACCGACAGCGAAGAGCGCGACTTGCCAAACCCCAGCGTCGGCAGCACGTGGTTAGAGCCGAGGCAATAGTCGCTTGCAGACGACGGCGCGTCCGGGCCGATGAGCACGAGGCCTGCCGACTCTATCTTTTTCGCCACCGCCTCCGGCCTCTTGGCGATGATTTCAAGGTGCTCGGGGGCAAACTCGTTCACAAACTCGACGCAGGCCTTTTCGTCCCTGCAGACTGCTGCAAAGCCGTTGTCGCCCATGCTTTTTATTATAATGTCAGAGCGGGCGGCGCCCTTTGAAATGGCCTCGACCTCAGACCTCACTTTTAGCGCCAGCTCTTCAGAGGCCGTCACCAGCCCGCAAACCGTGTCGGGACTGTGCTCTGCCTGCGATATCAGGTCGACTGCCACCAGGCGCGGGTCCGCGCTCTGGTCAGCATAAACGATCAGCTCTGTCGGCCCTGCCACCATGTCCGTCGACACTGCGCCTGACGCGGCGAGTTTTGCCGCCGTCACGTACATGCCGCCGGGGCCCACTATCTTGCTGACCTGCCTGACTGTCTGCGTGCCGTACGCAAGAGCCGCTATGCCCTGCGCGCCTCCTGCCTTGTAAAACTCGTCGACGCCGCAAATGTCCGCCGCGACGAGCGTCAGCGCGTCGATGGAGCCGTCCCTTGTCGGGGGCGAAATGGCGACTATTCTTTTTACGCCCGCTACTTTGGCCGGGACCGCGCACATTACGACCGTGCTCGGGTACCTCGCCTTGCCGCCGGGGATGTAGCAGCCGACGCTTGCGATTGGCTGCGCCACGCGCTCTATCTTTACCCCGTCTGACCTGACGACAATGTTGCGCAGCCTCTTGAGCAGCGCAAGCTCGCTCTTTTCCAACCGTGCCTTCATCATCTTTAGCGCCTTTACCTGCTCTTTTGTCGCCTTGGCGTATGCGTCCCTGAACTCCTCCTTTGTTACTTTTATTGACGCAAGCCTCACGCCGTCAAATTTCTCTGTATAATCGAGGAGCGCCCTGTCGCCGCCCTCTGCAACGTCGCGCATCACCGCCCTCGCCTGCTCCATCAGCGCGTCTGAAATCGCGTTTGATCTGCGCAGCCGCGCAGCCTCGGCGGCCGGCTCGCCGACGTTTACGACCTTCATTATGAATATCCGTCCAGGTTTACCTCTTCAAGGGGCAGTATCTGCCTCGGCTCCAGGACCACGAGCCCCTGCGCGAGCTTTCTCATCTTGGGGACGATCCTGATGAACTCGTTCTTGTCAATCACGGTGTTGACGCCGTACCAGCCTTCTTCAGAGAGCGGGCTGATGGTCGGCCTCTTGAGCGCCGGCAGCTCTTTTAGCAGCTTGTCGAGGTTCTCCTTTTTCACGTTGACAAACACGTGCAGCTTTTTCCTGGCCTCGACTACGCCCCTCAGCAGGGCTATCATGTCTGCTATCTTTTCCCTTTTTGCCGCATTCTTTAGCGCCTTTTTGTTGGCGACCAGCACGGCAGTCGAGGTCGCGACGGTGTCGATTATCTTCAAGTTGTTCTGGGTCAGCGTCGTGCCGGTCTCGGTGATGTCAAAAATCGCGTCTACGTCCTCTGGCGGCTTGGCCTCTGTCGCGCCAAACGAGAGGAATATCTCGACTGCCTTGTTGTTGCCGACGCGCAGCCACGGCGTTATTATCATCGGGTCCTTGTCGCCGTACGCTTTTTTGTACGCCTTTGTCGCCTTGATGTATGCGGCGGTAGTCGTCAAATATTCGGACGAAAACCTCAGCGTCCTGCCCTTTTTCGCAAAGTGGGCCACCATCTCCTCCAGGTTGTCATACGGAAAACTCGTGGGGACCGCAATAACCTGCTTTACCTTGCCTATCTCTAAATCAAGGAGTACCTCGACGTCGGCCTTGGCTTCCAGTATCCAGTCGCGGCCCGTGATGCCAACGTCGTAGAAACCTTCCTGGACGTAGGTCGGTATCTCTTGCGGCCGCAGGATTTTCACGTCTATCTCGGGGTCTGACAGCTTTACCCTGTAGGTGCGCCCCCGACCGCTCACGGTCTGGTAGGCCTGCTCTAAAAACTTGAATGTGACTTCCTCTATGCTACCCTTTGGAACCGCAAATTTCACCGTAGGCATTGCTTTTTGCAAGAAGCTGGAGTGCATATATATCTTGTAGCAGGTGTGACCGGGTTTTTCAATACTTGCTGGTTATTATCGCAATATCACTATAATATCTCGATGATACACGCAACAAGCGAGACCTGGAATTCAGAAGTTCTGGAGTCAGAACTGCCGGTCTTTGTCGATTTCTGGGCCGAGTGGTGCGGCCCGTGCAGGATGGTCGGGCCTGCTGTCGAGCAGCTGTCGCAGGCGCTGGAGGGCAGGGTTAAAGTCGCCAAGGTCAACGTGGACGAGAGCCCCGAGATAGCCGCGAGGTACGGCGTCTGGTCGATACCGTCTCTTCTGCTGTTCAAAGGCGGCAAGGAGATAGGCAGGACGGTGGGGGCAGCGCCAAGGGAGGCCTATGCCAGGTTCATCGAGCAGACGCTTGCCTGACGCCTGACAGGGCCTTTTTTGCAGCATCGACATTGACTGCGCCCTCGTCGGCTATCTTTTTGGCGACAGCGTCTATTTCACCGCCCTTGGCGCCGGCCATTGCAGCAATGTTGCGGGCGTGCAGCCGCATGTGGCCTTTTTGTATGCCCTCTGACGCTAGCGCCCGGATTGCCGACAGGTTCTGCGCAAGCCCTGCAGCCGCCATCGCCATTGCTAGCTCTTGCGCGCTCTTTACCCCAAGCACCTTCAACGCCGTCCTGGCGGTAGGGTGCACGTTTGCCACGCCGCCCACGGTGCCCACCGCCAGCGGCATTTCAATTTCGCCGGCAAGGTCGCCCCCCTTGCCGCGCCACCAGCGCGTCAGCGACCGGTAGGTGCCGTCCCTTGCCGCGTAGGCGTGCGCCCCAGCCTCTATTGCGCGAAAGTCCTGCCCCGTCGCCAGCGCCACCGCGTCGACGCCGTTCATGACGCCCTTGTTGTGAGTCACGGCGCGGTAGACGTCCGAGTAGGCAAGCGCGTATGCGTGCAATATGCGCTCGACTACCTCTTTGCCTCCAAGCTCCTCCCTGTCAAAAACTGCCCTGCATTTCGTGACGCGCCGCGTCGCATAGTTGGACAATATCTTTAGCACGACGTCGCCCTCTGCTATTTCGGCGACCCTTGGCGCTATCGCCTCGCACATTGTGTTCACCGCGTTTGCGCCCATCGCGTCCCTGGTGTCGATTATTAGCTCGACTACGAGCATCTGGCCCATCTTGTTTTTGCTGGAGTCGCGCACCACGCGCGCTTGCATGCCCACCGCCTTGACGGACCTGCTCTTTGCGTTGGCTATAGCCAGCAGCTCTTTTCTTTTTGCAAGCACCCTGCGCCTTGCAAGCGCTACGTTTTTTATCGATACTACCTGCACCTGCCCTGTCATCAGGGATTTGCCGGCCTCGGCAGTAAAGCCGCCGTTTATCCTTGCTATCTTGGCGGCCTTGCTCGCGGCCGCTATCACCGACGGCTCCTCTATAGCCATCGGAATCAATCGCTCCACGCCGTTTATGACAAAGTTGGTGGCGATGCCTAGGGGGATGGACATTATGCCTACGGCGTTTTCGACCATCCGGTTTGCGTCGTCAAACGCAAGCGCGCTGCCAAACGCGGTCGCCTCCTCATCAGAGAGCCCGGCCGAGTCCTTTAGAAAGGCGAGCCGCTCCTCCCTGCCCATCTCGTAGAACTTTCTCATCCAGCCAGCTAGGGGTTTGTCACCCTTAAAATCTTGTCATCAATCCATGACTGGAATCACAAAATCAGGTCAAAAATGGGATTTCTAATGGATTGTCCGTGAGGATGACGTGAAAAGCACACGCGATGGGCGCACTTTGTTCAAAAGGCAACCCTCTATACTGCCTAATGCTCACATACTGCGGCGCCATATGGCAGTACAGAAATTCGACTAAAAATAGGCAAAAAGAAAAAAGGAAAAAGACAGGCCACAGGCTGTTCAGGCCAGTTACTGCCTACCTGCTCGTCGAGCCGATGTTAGCGTAAATCGCCTCGCCGCTCGCCGATTGACCCGTGCTCTCGTTTACAAAGGTTGCAGTCTTTGCGACAAGGTCGGACGTGTATGTCACGACGTTGCCAACTTGCAGTCCGCCTATGCCCGACTTGGTAATGGTGGCCTTGATGGTCACTACTTTTGATTCGCTGTTGTTATTTACCGTCACATTGCCGGCCTCTGCAAGAGTAACCTGGCCTGTCACAGGGTCTGAAACATTTATCCTGAGCGGCTTGCTGCTTTCCCAGGCGAAGTAGACTCTGTCTTCTGCGCCGATACCTTCAATGTTAGAAGTTGTTGTTATCATCTTTGCATAGACGTATGAACCTCTCCTTGCTGCTTCTGCAGTAGAAGGCGCCATGACCAAAGAAATTGTACTAACCGCCAACATGGCGACAAGTGCAGTCATGACCATGGCCCATTTTGTGCTACGGTTTTTGGGTTGCATGGGCACTCCGCATTGAGAATGAGTATAAAGCGTTATGCAGTCTATCTCTGTGACCTTGCAGTACTCGTATTTGCTGAGCATGAGCTCTAGATATGTATGAGCTGGTGATTGCAATCACACGATGCATACATCGTTTGCCACACACTAACAACAGACGAAATTATCCCTGGCATAACCAATAAGAACAGAAAAGAAAAAGGAGAAGGGGCGGCATCACAGCCGCCTTGTCTATGTCAGTCGCTCTGCACAGTGAAGAGGATGGTTGCCGGTGACCCGGAGGCTGTGCGCGTCAAGCTGCTGCCCGATACATTTGTCTTGTATTCTACTGTCAGGTCGCCCTCGACGACAGTTCCGTCAGGAAGCTGCTCGTACTCGACTGCTATGGTGAAAGTCTGCGTAGCGCCGGCAGCCAACGGAACGCCGTTCCATGTTGCAGTGCAGCCAGCAACGCAGCTTGTGCCTGCAACCGGCTCACTTACGCCAGCAGGTCCAGTCGAGCCCACATACTCCAGTGAGCCGCTACTCAACACTCCTCCTTGGATTCCTCCTGTCAAGGTTACATTCATCAGCGCCGCAGCATTGCCAAAGTTCTTCAATACTGCCGTGTATGTAGCAGTACCATTGACAACGCCCGACTTTGGTATTCCCGTGGGTTCGTTGGTGTATCCAAACTCTGAGATTTTCAGTATGGGTCTGCCAATGAATTCCTTGACAGCGTCGCCTGAATTCTTGCCAGTGCCATCAGTCTGAACAGGGATTACCTGGCCATCCACAGTGACATTCGCAGCGGCATGCCCTGTCACGTTGCCCGGAGTCTGCGAGGTGAATGTGATGCTGCAGGTTCCTCCTACCGTTCCAGGATCAGCGCACGTGTCGCTTATCACTTCGCTCACGGCACCATCCGAGTCTGTCAAAGTGACGGTGACTATTGTGCCGTTAACTGCAGGAGTCTCTACTCCTAGTTTGTCTTGGTTCACTTCAACTGTAAAGGTGTGCGGCTCGCCTACTTCGTTGACATCATCAGGTGCAATGCTGATGTTTGCGCTGCATATGTTAAAGCCTGCCGGCCCGGCAAAGTCCTTGAGCTCTGCAGTGAACGACTGGGATGAACGGGTCTTGCCCATGAATGTAGTTATGCATGGAATCTCCTCGCCCTCTCCAATCAATCCAGTTACATCTATTCCAAATTCGGTGAAGCCGTTCTGCGGGATGTTTGTAATCGTGTTGCCCTGTCTATCGATGTTAACCCATGGACCGCCGTTTATGCTCACACCATTGTTGAATGCACAAGCAGTGTCGCCGGAATCGCAACCCTCAGTTGTCAGAGCAGGTTCGACCAACACATATTCTGTGCCGGTAAACTCGCGGATGCTAAATTCACCGATGCCTCCGCCTGTGGTAAAGTCCATCGAGACTATGAGGTCACCCGCAGTTCTGCCATTTGTTGTAGAGCCGGTGAAGTTACATGGCGTAGTGTCAGAGCCAGGATCGTTGCATGGAACGGCCTCGTCCAGCTCGATGTCGTCTTGCAGGAACTCGATGTCTATGTGGCTGTCGCCGGATGGGTCAAGTCTCTCAAATCCAGCATAGATGACCAGATGGTCGTTGGCAGGGTTGACTGTTGCATATGCATAGACATTGACAAGGTCGTCCTTTGCAGGCACGTTACCAGAATCCCAGTGCCATGTGTCTCCCGCACCAAATATTGGGTCGTTGTTCTTGTTAGAGCCTCCAGCGCCAGAGAAGGTAGTCTTGTCAATTGCACCTTTTTGTGAGGTGTCGTCTATGATGAATTGTGCGTCAATACCGCCAGATGCAGCCAGCCCAACGGGAAAGCCAGTAGCGTTAAAGAGGCCGTCGTCACTAGTGCCGGCAACAAAGCCCCAGTCAGGACCGTTTGCCGCATTGTCGTCGCCCAGTATGTCCGCAGCCTGCACACCACCGAGCTCGAATAGGTTGTCGTCATGTACCGCAGCAGTCATCGGAAAACCTATCAAGAGCCCGGCCAACAAAATCGCGGCGGCAGCCGCGGACCCGATTTTCGTTCTGTCGGATTTAGCCATTAGCGCCTTGCTAACGCGGTATGATAAATAATTAGCCAGATCCTTTTCCGGAACACAGATTTTCATATGTTTTCTGAAATAAGAGGAAATACTAGTTAATAGTTAGGATTGTTGTATAATTCTTAGATATTTATACTAATCCCTAATAGGTAGGAGAAAGAAAGTCCCTTTTTCAGCAAATGAAGCAATCACCAATAAAAGAAAAAGTCAGATTTTTCTACCAAGTGGCTCGAATAATTCACTCTTTATTGACAAGTGGATATTGCTACAACTTTTTGTTCCGAATGCAGCTATGTACTCTATCCGGGTAAGTTTAAGATTAATATTTTACAATGATTGCGGCGGGAGTCTGTATTTTGCAGCTTTACTAAATCTACTTTCATATCTACGCTCATAATCGTATGTCTGCCGGCTCTTGAATGGCCTTGGTGAGAACCGAGAAATTCAGTATGCCGATCCATGCGAGTGTCAATAATACCAGATAATACCCCTTCCTCCTAACTTGTCATCAATCTATGACTGGAATCACAAAATCGGGTGAAAAATGGGTCTTTCTAACGAAGAGTCCGTTGGGAAGGTGCGGCGCGCGATGACTGCTGCATCAGAGATAGATGCGAGAGTACACGATTCTGGCGTCGCTTTTCATGGTTCTCACAAATCTCTAACGATGCCTGGAGCAGCGGTTCAAATTCAAGCAGCCTTATGACACGGGGGTATAGACAAGGTCGTTCATTTCGGACGTTTTACATTGATTGACGAAGTGAACGCAGAATAAATAATGAGGCAGAGTCCGCTTATCCTCTGACTCTAGGAAAAAAGAAAATGGTTGCGCCATCATACGAGAAATAAAAAAAGCCGGCAACAGGACTGTCGGCGTGATGGCAGGTGACGTCCACGGACTAGTGCAGTTGCTGCTACTTGTTCAGTATCCTTACTGAATCGCAGCCTTTGAACGGAGTTCCATCCTGAAGCAGCAGCCCAGTGAGGCAGCCTTGCGTGTTTGAAACAGTAAATCCAAGAGGAGGCACATTGAATTGCATCACCAAGTCCATGATGGAATCGTTGTTCACATCTTGGCTAGAAGTCTTTACAGGTGGCTGCAATGTGTTGCCTCCAAACCTTAGCGTGCCCTTGTCAACTGCATCTACATGGAATGTAGAGCTGCCAAGGAGCGCAACCGTTGCTACCTTATCCTTTTTGAGGTTTATCGTGTTTGGAATGCCGTCTGGCTTGATGTCTATGCTAACAAGGAGCTGCTGTACCGTTTCGCCTGCATCCACGACGACAGTGTTTCCTCCCGTCGTGACGCTTATGGGACCGGGGTTGCTTGAGGGAGCGCTGAAGGAGAAGGCTGAGGGGTCAAACGTCAAAGCCCGTTTCGATTGTGGCAGATGCGGTAGAACCGTCATTGCCAAAAAAGTCTACTCCCACCGGTCCTTGCCTATCATTTCCAAAGTATCGTTAAAATCGTGCCTAACAGTGTCATAGAGCATCGGCACGCCGGGGTTGCTGCCGTCTGGGTGCCATTTCGCAAACAGCAAGTCCGCCTCCTTTATCTCGGGGGTGACGAACTTGCCTGCGCTGTAGTGGGGCCTATACTTTGTCTTTAGCCACAACTGCAGCTGCGCGACGCATTCAGTTGTCAGCGGCACCGTCCGGCCCTCCCCTGTCTTGGTGGTCTCGGGCCTGAACGTGGCTATGGCTGGCTGCTCCATACCATCGCCAATTTTCAAGTCCTTGATCCTGACGGACATTGATTCTGTGGCCCGTGCGCCTGTGCTAGCCAAAAAAAGCACGACCGTCTTGAGCCTGATGTCTCTGCAGGCGTTGAGGATGGCCGCCACGTCGGCCTTTGTCAGAGCCGCCTTCTCCGTGGTGTACCTTTTTGGCAGGGGAACCCTGTCCATAAATTCGTCCCGCTCTATCTTGACGCCAGATGCCCGAAGGAACTTTTTGGCTGTTACTATGGTCAGCCCCACTGTGCTGGGCGCCATCTTCATCGTCTCATGCCTCTTTATCTGCAGCCACACAAGGAGGTTGGCCAGTTCCTCGTAAACGTCCAGTTTCCCTTCCTTTAGCAGCTCCACGTACGCATCAAGTTCCATCTTGTCGTACTCTCTGTGGACGTAGAGGCTCAGGTTGGCAAGCCTTGTGCGATAGGTTCTTGCCGTGCCAAGCCTCCGTGCGGCCCACCTCTCCAGAAACTTGCTGACTAGTTTGCTGCGCCTATAGTGGGCTATCGCCTCCGCACCATAGAGTTTCTTTTGCAGTGACGGGCCGAAATCAAAAGGCGACGGCTTAAAGCCATCCTCCTGCGGTAGTTGCTGCTTTTTCTTCTTTTGACCTTGTTCGCTTGCCATCATTTTCTATTTGGTGCCAGCCAGTCCAGCAGCCACAGCTTTAAGGATTGCCATCACCAGTTGGCAGTAATCGGAGTATCTTGTCATCGTCCTGCCCGGGTATCGCCCTGCCGTCGCGGTTGCTCGTCAGCACGTAGAGCGACCCGTCAGGCGCCTCTACCACGTCGCGTATCCTGCCAAAGCCCGTCAGGACGTTGACGGTGTTGCCCGTTTCAAGGTCGACATGGCGCAGCTGCTTTGCCTTTAGCGCCGACAGCAGTATGTCGCCCCGGTACCCCAGCGCGTCAGAGGCTGCAAACGTCATGCCTGCCGGCGCGATGACAGGATTAAAACAGTAGACGGGCTTTTCAAACCGCTCTGCATTGCACTCTTCCGCCGGCCAGCCATAATTCCTGCCTGCCTTTATCAGGTTTATCTCGTCGTTACCGGACTCGCCGTGCTCGCTTGCGTACAGCTCGCCGGTCTGCGGGTGCCACGCGAGCCCCTGGATGTTGCGGTGGCCGTACGAGTAGACGGGCGAGCCGGGGAACGGGTTGTCGCCTGGCACGGTGCCGTCGTCGTTGAGCCGGAGGACCTTGCCGGCAAGTGAGGCCGTGTCCTGCGCTAGGTCAGGCTGCCTGGCGTCACCCGTCGCCACGTACAGCTTGCCGTCCGGGCCGAACTTGATCCTTCCTCCGTCGTTTCTGTCTGCAGCTGGAATCCCCTCAATAACCGCCTTTGACCCAACTATCTTGTTGTCCCGCTCGGTGAGAGCGACGACTTTGTTGTAGACGCCCGTGCCGTTTGAATACGTGTGGTAGACGTACAGCAAATGATTATTTGTAAAGTCCGGATGGAGCGCGAGGCCCATCAGGCCGGCCTCCTCGTTCTGCTCGACTTTGATGAATACCGGCTCTAGCACTTTTCCGCCTTCGACTATCCCTATCCTGCCGGCGCGCTCGGTGAAAAAGACCCGCCCGTCGCCGGCGACGTCCACGGCCCACGGGACCTCCAGGTTGTCTGCAATGACTTCAATCCCGGCGCTAGTGCCAGTGTTGTTGTTCCTTATCGCCGTGGGCTCCGGTATCGGTACGATTGTGCTTGAAGGCGTGAAAAAATAGGTCGCTATTGCCGCCACTGCTACTGCTGCCGCAGCTATGAGCGCGAGGCGCCGGTCCCTGTCCATATGAGGCTGCTAGTAGCAAGAGAAGGCTTAAAATGTAATCCTCGACCTTGAGTATGTTATCATGAAAGTATCCGAGATCATGGTTTCAAACATTGCAAGCCTCGCGCCGGAGGACACGGTCGCCAAAGCCTACAGCCTGATGATCGACCGGTCCATCCACCAGGTCCCCGTGGCGGAAAACGGGAGGTACATTGGCATGGTTTTCGCCAAGCGGCTTATGGCGTCGAGCGCCCAGCCGACTTCAAAATTAAAGAGCTTTATCGTCAACACGTCAACGTTAAGTCCGGATGACGACGTCGAAAAGGCCGCCAAGCTGGTCATCGGCAGCGGCAACAGGGCGCTGCCTGTCGTCGACGGCAAAACCGCCAAGCTGGCCGGAATCGTGAGCGAGACTGACATCGCCCAGACGGCGGACTTTGGCGGCGCGACCGTCGACGAGGTGATGTCGGGTGCCATCGTCATCGAAGAAGATACCCTGCTTGCCGACGCCGTCTCAAAGATGAGGCGCTACAACATTTCTCGCCTGCCGGTGATAAACGAAAAAGGCCTGCTGCGGGGCGTTATGAACATACTTGATGCCGCGTCCATCGCCGCAATGCCGACAGAGCGCACCAGCAAGTCCGCAGGGATTTCCGGCAACAAGACCAAGGTAAAGGGTGACGTGAAAGTAAAGGACATTGCCCGGCGCGCGGTTTCAGTCGAGCGCGGGACGCGGCTCAACGACCTGGCTGACAATTTCAAGAAAAGCGAGGAAATCATAATCACCGGCGACGGCAGGCCGATGGGCATCGTGACGCCCAAGGATGCGCTGGAAGTGATTCTTCCGAAAAAGGGCGAGCCAACAATCCACATGGCGCACCTGGAAGACGCGCAGGAGCGCAGGGAGATTGAGGAGCAACTGTTAAAATTCCTGAAAAAGATTCAGGGCAAGCTCGGCGACATCCAGTCAGTGATAGTGTATGCGGACAAGCACAAGATGCGCAAATATTCCGTAAGGTGCAGGCTAATAACGGCCAAGAGCGGCGTGATAAACGCGCACGCAGTCGGCTATGACCCGATAACCGCGGCCAAGGGCCTGATAGAGCGCCTCGACAGGCAGATAAAGGCCGAGCACACGCAAAAGGTCAAGGGCAGGCAGCACCGCGAGTCGGCAAGAAGGGCATAAGAAAGTGTGGCGCAGACGAGGAGATTTGAACTCCTGATTGCCCGAAGGCAAATCGGCTATCCGGCCGTAACCGACTCAAGGCCGACGCATTATTGTGTCTCACGTGAGGGACCACTCTGCCACGTCTGCGCAGCTGATTTGTTTTGTTGCCTTACTATTATACGTTAACAGCAATTGCCTGATGCGGTTTGGGAGCGGGCCCAAAGGGATTCAAACCCTGAAGATGCTATTTCCGGATGTACGGTCCCGTGCGTTCCCAGATTTCCTGGATGTGTGCCTGGGCGGACCGGCGCAATTATGCACGACCACGCTCAAATTATGCAGTTATGCACGCACAAAGATCGTGCCTATGCAAGCACGTTGCGACCGATTTTTATATTTGAAATGCGTTTGCAGTACTGTGAGAAAGGGCGAGCAGAGGCTAAAGTCCATCTCTGTGCTTGTGCCGCTAGAGCGGGTGGAGGCAAGCCTTGCCGAGATCGGCTTTCTGCTGCAGGACAGCGCGACCATCGTCGCCGACGGCAAGTTCTGGAAGCGCTTCCTGTATGCCCGGGGCGACGAGACCATCAGCGTCTCTGAAGAGATTGGCGACGCGTGGCCCAAAGACCCCATCATCACGATCTGCGGCTCGAAAAGCACGATAAAGCACGTAGTCAAGGGCGTGGGCGGCTAGTGCCATTATACGAATGCAACGAGCACCAGTTTGTAGAAAACATCCGCCGGCTGCTCGAATCTGGAGAAAAGTTTGTCGTCAACCGCCGGATAACTATGCACGACGACGCCAGGTACGGCCCGGCGACCCTGCCAGACGAAGAGTTCAAGCGCTACGAAACGCTGTGTACGAGAAAGTCGGTCAATTCCACTGTGTATGCCCGGGTGCCTTTTGTCGACGCCGGCCACAACAACAGGATGCACGACGCCGAGGAAAACCTGCACGCTGCGACGTCGCTGATGTTCCCGAGGATGTCGATGCCCTACTACAGGGTGGAATATTCAGTCAACGTCTGGGGCAGCACCTACGTCTTTACGTTTGACGCGCTCTACGATCCCGAGATAGTGATTGAAAAGAGGAGCGGCAAGCGGCTGGGCAAGGGCGCGCTCGTCCACGTGTTGCGCTACAACCCGCCGCAGGAACGCGTATTGGCAATAAACCTGCCAAAGGGCGTGGTCGTGCTGGACGTCAAGCACATGGTGCGCGTCGTCGACCACAATTCAAACTTTTGACAGCCACGCAAAGAACGGCTCTAGCGAGCTTGCAAACGGCAGCGCCTTTGCGTTCCTGACGCTATAGCCGAGCAACAACATCCTGCCTTCCAGCTTTTTGCGGAGCTGAAACGGCACCTGATCCCTCCGGAAGGGCCCAAAGATCTCGAAATAATAGTCGTGCCTGTGATGCGCGACGTGCTGCGCAAAGCAGTCGGACAGTATCGCCGGGTCGCCTGCCACGCGCTTGTTGATTTCGTCCTGGCCGACGCCCTTTGTGTCCACGGCTATCTGCAGCATCCTTTTCGTGTAATTTTCACGCGTGAACGCAGGGTCGAGCCTTCCCGGCATCGACGCGTACATCCTAGCGTCCTTTGCCGCCTGCTCAACCGTCCTCCTGGCCAAGTCCTTTGCCTCCTTTACCTCGCTTTCCGGCACGCCATAGTCCTTGCCAAAGATAAAGAACGCGCCAATGATCTCGCTTTTCTCGATGAACGGAAAAGTTGCCTCGCCGGCCAGAAATTTTGTTATGCGCCCTGAAATGTCGGCCGGCATAAAGATCCCCATGTACGAGTCGGCTACGACCGGCAACGCCTCTAGTTGAACCTGGGATAATAAAAAAGAAAGGAAAAAAGGAAAGGTTAGTGGGCGTGCGGTGGCGGAGCACTACCCTTGGACAGCGCCTCGTTAAAGGTGCCTGCAGACTTTTCGTGGAACTCGAGGTTGCTCTGGTCAACCTTTACTGCCTGCGGCGGGCACACTGAAACGCATGCCATGCACCAGATGCAGTCGTGCTCCCTTATGGGGTCTGCCTTGTCGGTGTAGTCCTTGCGCTCTTCTTTTACAGAGCTGCCGGTGCCTGCAAAGTTCTGGCTCGTCGCCTCTTTTGCCGGGACGTCGTGCTCTGTCCTGTACCACTGGAATACCTGGACCGGGCATGCTTCGATGCATGCGCCGTCAGCAACGCACGAGTCCCAGTCAATGGCTACCATTGTGCCGCTGACGCCCAGCGGGACCAGCTCCTCGCCGCGAGCCTCGTAGGCGTGCTTTACATCCTCGTTCTCGGCTGCCTCGGCTGCCTTGCCCGGGCCCCAGAAAAAGTGGAAGTGTTCTCCGTCGGTGTGACTGATCTTCCCAATCGTTTGGTGATTCCTCGGAAAGTCTGGATCTATTGGCATATTACTCTAGAGCTAGAGGGATGCAAATATTATATAAACTGTTTGCGGGTGGATACCATAATTATTTTTCAAACAGCACCATTAACTGCTTGTTTTCCAGTTTTGCCTTTGCAAGCTTCATGCTGGCGGCGGCAACCGGGAGCGGGATGATGTTGACGATGCGCCCCGCGGCCGTCTTTACCACGACTGTCAGCCGGTCGCCGTAGCGCTCGATGGAAAAGTCGTCCCTGTCCGAGAACGGCACCTCAACCGTCATCCTCATCGACAGAGCGTTACTTTCAAACCTGTAGGGCTGGCCGCGGTAAAAGACGCCTGCAGGGTCGTCCTTGCCAAACAGCTGGTCGCCTTGCCTTGACAGCATCTCCAGGCCCCTCAGCTCTGTTGCATACAGCTGGATTTCCTTGACGGGCAGGGGGTAAAAGTTGGCCCTGGCTTCTTCCACTTTTGTTTTCTGAAAAGACGCCCACCGTTCATAGTACTGGTCGGTAGAGCTGGCCATTATCTTGTTGACGACTGCCATGTCGACGTTTATGCCGTACAGCGACGCCGACATCAAAGCCCTCTTGGCGTTTTCTATGCTGAACGTGTCCGGATTTGCCACAAGCCGGAGGCTCGTCGAGTCGTTGTCCTTTATGATGGCGGCAAGCGAGTCGAGCCGGTCTATGAGTTCAAGCTCGCTTTTGATCACGCCCTTGCTTGGCGCTGGTATCTTGGCCAGCGGCTGGAAAACCTTGGCAAAACCCGAGAAAAGCCCGGCAAGGCCGCTCAGCTTGCGGCCGATGCTGCCAATAAGTTTTGGGAAATACAGGTAGCGTAGCGCCTCGCCGGACGCCGGCATGTCAAGCACGATGGCGTCATACGCCCCGGTGCGCGAGACCTCCTCTATTTTCAAGAGCGAAAACAGCTGCGTCATGCCGGGGAGCATCGCAATCTCGTATGCGAGCGTCTCGTCTATCCCCTTGGCCGAAAATACGGACGCCATGTACGACAGTATCGTGCTGTACTGCCTGCTCATCTCGGCCACGGGGTCGATCTGCTGCGCTTCTAGGTTTGCAGTCACCGGAGACGGCTCACTGTCTATTTCACTAATCATGAAAGCGTCGCTCAGAGTGTGCGCGGGGTCTGCCGATATGACGAGCGTCCTGTAGCCATGCTCTGCCAGCTTTATCGCAGTCGAGCATGAAGTCACGGTCTTGCCCGTCC
>NZ_JBOGQF010000022.1:0-17525 GCF_050748925.1 Nitrososphaera sp. | reverse complement strand
CGCCATAGAACTTGCTCATGATCTCCGGGCCCGAGATCGAGATAAAGTGGGCGTTGCTCTCGTTTGCCACTGCCTTTGCAAGCAGCGTCTTGCCGGTGCCTGGCGGGCCATACAGCAGCACGCCTTTTGGCGCCTCGATTCCCAGCTTTTCAAATATTTCAGGGTGCCTGAGCGGGAGCTCGATCATCTCGCGGACCTTCTGGATCTCCTCCTTCAGTCCGCCAATGTCCTCGTATGTGACCTGGGGCACGCCCCTCATGGTCTCGCCCTTTTCTGCAATGTGGAATATCGTCTTTTGAGTTACCAGTACCGCATCAGCAGCCGGCGTCACGCCAATTACCTGGAACGTGAGCCTGCCGCCAAAGTACGGCACCATCACGTTGTCGCCCTTTATCAGCGGGACGGATTCAAGCGCGTCTGCGAGGTAGCGCTCGTCGATTGGAGGGATTGCCTCCAGCGGAGCGACTATGACCTTCTCTGCGGGGACTGCCTTGATCTTTTTGACTGTTACTGTATCGCCGATCGCAATGCCGGCGTTGTTCCTTACAAGGCCGTCTACGCGGATAATGCCCTTGCCCTCGTCTGATGGGTAGAGCGGTAAACACTTGGCAACTGTCCGGCGCTTGCCCCTTATCTCAATGACATCGCCAGTTGATGCGCCAAGAGAATCCATGGAATCATAATCGATCCTGGCCACCCCCCTTCCGACGTCGCGCGTATATGCCTCAAGAACCTTTAGGGATAGAGTATTCTGGCTCACACTAACACCTTGCCATTCCTTGTCTTTATACCTTTATTATCCTTCGCACGCGCCGCATCCCACAAACACATATTTTTTGCGGCAGCTTGTTCAATATTTTGCACGTTAGTAGCGGCCTGCCATACAATTTTTCCATTTTAGCCATCCCGAGTATGTCAACGGCGATACACAGAGGTGCTTTTACTTTCGCCGCCATATAACATGGCATGAACCGCTGCTGTGCTGGCATGGTAGAGCTATGGGCAAACGAGCAAGAGACCGAGTTTGGGATCAAGGTGTCCGGCGAGCAGGATTTCAAGGCGATAACCAGCAGGCACACAGGCATCATGTTTGAGAGAATAGTCGACAGCTCGGCTTTGCAGGGCGAGTCGTACGACTGGCCGTACGCCCTTGACCACTGGGTGTACAGCAGGTACAGCCGCGAAGTCAGCTCGATAACGAGGCAGGCGGCGGCAATGTGCCATACAGAGCTTTTGGCGTCGCCGTAAAGAGTTATAACTTGCCCAGCCCCACTTGCAACTGAATTGGACAAGGGAGAAAACCAGCCCATATTGCCGGGCGAACAGCTTGCCTCGATTGAGGAATTCGAGGGAGGCAAGAACACTTACCTCACCTCCGACGGCACGGTCAGGGCCGCGGCGGTCGGGACCAAGGTTTACGATCTTAAGAGGCGCGTGATAAAGATTGAACCCAAGAACTCGCCGATGCTGCCAAAGGTGGGCGACATCATCGTCGGCTTTGTCGAGATGCAGTTTGCCAGCATGATTTCGGTAAAGATACTCTACATTGACGGAAAGAAGTCGCGCTCTGGGTTTTCCGCCATAGCGTCGATAAGGCTCGGCGGCGGGCGCGACAGGCGCGACCGGCCGGTGTTTCGCCACGGCGACATCATACGCGGCAGGGTGACCAGCCTGCTCAACTCTACCGTTCACCTCACGCTTGCAGAAAGAGAGTTTGGCGTGCTCTATGCGACTTGCTTTATGTGCGGCGGCAACACAGTCAGGGTCAACGACACCCTAAAATGCGTCGAGTGCGGCGCGTACGAGCCGCGCAAGCCGACGCACGATTATGGACTTGAAACGTTCAGGCAGATACACAGGTCAGGCAAGTAATGGCCAGGGTCGCCTTCCAGGGAGAGCGCGGGGCGTACAGCGAAATGGCCGCCCTGCAGTACTTTCCCGGGGCGACGCTTGTCCCAAAAAAATCTTTTTCAGACGCATTTTCCGCAGTTGAAGAAAAAAAAGCAGGCTTTGCGGTTATCCCGGTCGAAAACTCGATAGAGGGAAGCGTCGGCGAGGTGTACGATTTGCTAGCTGGCACCCGGCTTGCGGCAGTGGGCGAGGTACACCAGCGGGTAAGGCACTGCCTGATAGCCAACAGGGGAGTCAAGATGGGCGACGTCAAGGTGGCGTACTCGCACCCGCAGGCGCTTGGCCAGTGCAGGGCCTACCTGCAAAAGAAAAAGATGCAAGCCATGCCTGCATACGATACTGCAGGCTCGGTCAAGATGGTCAAGGAGCAAAAGCTGCGCGACGCGGCGGCAATAGCAAGCAGGCGCGCAGCCGAGCTGTATGGCATGGAAATACTCGACGAGGGCATCGAAGACAGGAAGAACAACTATACCCGGTTCCTCGTCATGTCGCCGGCGAAAAAGCTGCCGAAAAGCGACGGCAGTTACAAGACGTCGATAATATTTTCAGTCAAGCACGTGCCGGGGGCGCTGTTTGGCATCCTGGGCGAGTTTGCAATTGGCCGGCTCAACCTGACAAAGATAGAGTCTAGGCCGACGAAAGAGACGCCCTGGGAATACAACTTTTACGTCGACTTTGAAGGGCACGCTGCGGACGCGGCAGCCAAAAAGGCGCTTGCCGCCATAAGGGGCAGGACGTCATACCTGAAGGTCCTGGGCTCTTACAAAAAGGCAGAGTCGGCCTAGCGGTTTCTGAACCGGAGGCTCAGGCCCACCACGATTATGCCGGTCACCGCTAGCAGCAAGGGCGCTAAGACCCCAAGCGGGTTTCCCTTTGTCTGGGCGCGGCCCGTTATTTGCAGGTCTTCGTCGCCGGTGTTTTCTATCACGAACCTGTATTCGCCGGCCTTTTGCGCTGTGAGCTCGTAGCTAAAGCTCGATATCCCCGTCTGGTTCCCGAGCACCTCGCCTTCAGGGTCGGTGATCTCGATGTCAAAAGTCGATCCGCTGACGGCAAGCGACGCGGTGTTGCCGACTTCCATGTCAGGCGAAAGCTCGTCCGTGAGCCCCGGCCTGACGGTGTTGTCGAGTGGGACGTCGACTACAACGCCGGAATATACACTGGACGCTACCCCTATGACGATGAACGCGGCGCCTGCCGCAAGCATCAGGTAAAAGGTCTTGCCGGCCATCGGGACTCTGCTGTCTACAGCCTTAGATAAACCATTTCTAGGATTTTTGTACCAGGCACCGATGCCGAGCGTCGAGTTTGGGCAGCTACATCACGTCTACGTCGTGCGGCTGGCTCTCGATAAAGCCGGCGCCGGTAATCCGGACAAACTCGGCGTTCTTTTGCATCTCTGGAATGGTCTTGGCGCCGCAGTACGACAGCCCTGACCGCAGGCCTCCGGCCAGCTGGCGCACGATCTCGACGACGCTCCCCTTGTAGGGCACCATCGCCTCGACGCCTTCCGGCACGTACTCGTTGGGGTCGTCGGCGTCCATCACCTGCTCGCCCTCTTCCCGGTATTTGCGGCCAAGCGACGCCATGTACGATGCCATGCCCCTGTACATCTTGAATTTCTTGCCGTTCTTTACAAGCGTCTTGCCGGGGCTCTCGTCCGTGCCTCCAAACATGCTCCCTATCATGGCTGACGACGCGCCGGCTGCAAGCGCCTTTGTGAGGTCGCCGGAAGTCCGGATGCCGCCGTCAGATATCACCGGTATGTCGTACTCGTTTGCCGCCTTGACCGCGTCGATTACAGCCGTCAGCTGCGGCACGCCCGAGCCGGTCACCACCCTCGTAATGCAGATAGAGCCCGAGCCGACGCCTACCTTGACCGCGTCAACGCCGGCTTTTATCAGGTCGCGGGCGCCGGCGCCTGTCGCGACGTTGCCTGCTATCAGGTCGCAGCTGGGAAAGGCTTTTTTGATCATGCTGACGGTGTTTATCGCGTTCTCGCTGTGGCCGTGCGCAATGTCGACCACGATTGTGTCGGCGCCGGCGCCCAGCAGCGCCTCGGTGCGCTCCAAGTAGTCGCCCTTTACCCCGACCGCGCCTCCCACCAGCAGCCTGCCTTTTTTGTCCTTGGCCGCGTGCGGGTACTCGTCAATCTTCAAGATATCCTTGCTAGTGATGAGTCCGGCCACGCGCCCTTTGCTGTCAACAAGCGGGAGCTTCTCTATGCGGTGCTTGTGCAGGATCTCTTTTGCCTGCTCTATCGTGGTGCCGGCCTTGGCCGTGATGACGTCCTTTGTCATCAGGTCTGAAACCCTGCGCTTGCCGTTCTTCTCAAACATGGTGTCGCGCCTTGTAATTATGCCTGCAAGCTTGCCCTCTTCTTCAACCAAGAGCCCCGAGACGCCGTACTCGGCCATCAGCTTTTGCATGTCGGCAAGCGTCATGTCCGGCTTGACCGTGTAAGGCTGCTCTATCACTACTGACTCTGATCTCTTTACCCGGAGGATCTCGTCCACGTGGTCCTCGATGGTCATGAAGCGGTGTATGATGCCGATGCCGCCCTCCCTTGCCACGGCTATAGCCATCTGCGACTCGGTCACCGTGTCCATGTTGGCGCTTATCAGCGGAACGTTCAGGTTAATGTTGCGCGAAAGTCTTGTCCGCAGATCGGTCTGCATCCTTGAAACTATAGGCGATCTTTTCGGGACAAGAAGCACGTCGTCAAACGTCAGACCTTCTCTAAAGTCCAACTAATCCCTTGCTGCTAAGACCGCTTTTAGGATTATAAGCGTTTGCCAGAGCGCGACAGCAGTTGCAGCATCGTCAGCGCCTGCACCGTCTCGCGCACGCCGTGCGTCCTTACCAGCGACGCGCCGTTCAGTGCGGCAATTATTTCGCACGCTATTGACGGCACCAGCCTCTGCTCTGCAGGCAGGTTCAGCAGGTGGCCGATGAACGATTTCCTTGATGCAGAAACACAGACCGGCCCGAGCGGCGCGAGCCGGTCAATGCTTGAGAGGACTTCAAGGTCTCTGGCGTACCACGGCCTGTCTGTCATTTTCGTGAAAAACGGGTTCTTGCCCTCGGCCCTGAAAAAGCCAATGGACGGGTCCACCAAGACGTCGCGGATGCCGGCTTTTTTTGCGATGGCAAGGGTCGCCTTCAATGCCTTGACCGTGCCTGCGACCGTGCCGGAGGCAGGCATGGTGCTGTAGGCGCCTGCGATAACCGGGACGCCGGCGCCTGCCGCCACCCCGGCCATCTTTATGTCGTATTTCAGGCCCGTGACGTCGTTTATCGCGTCCGCGCCCAGTTTGACGGCGGCACTTGCGACTTGTGCCCTAGGCGTGTCGACAGAGATGGCAAGGTCGCAACTTGACTTTATTGCTTCAATCGCGACTTTCAGCCGCCGGATCTCTTCTTCAACGGGTATGATAGTGTCAAGGTAGGGGGCGGTGGACATGGCGCCGATGTCGATGATGTGCGCGCCGGCCTCCTGCATCTCCCTGGCTGCAACCGCGATTTCCTGCGGGCCGGTCCGGACAGAGCCCGGGAAGAACGACTCGGGGCTGGCGTTTATGATCCCCATCACCTTCACCTCGTGCCCCTTGCCGACAGGCACGCTGCCAATCCTTGCCAACAAGAGCACCCGGCCTTTGTCCTATATTAATTGGCAAACCACAATTACAAAAACTCAAAAGCAAGAGCCAAGAAGCCATCAGCATGGATTTTAACAAGCTGTGCAAGCAGGTGTTTGCACTGAACGACGACGTCAGGTACGCCGCCGTGATAAACGACATGGGCGGGGTGGTGGCCGGCGGGATGCGCAAGGGCATCGACTCCATAACCGACCAGACTAACGACGAGCTGTACCTGGCCCAGACCGCGCTGCGCAAGTCCATGCGGCAGAGGTTCGACAACACCATGGGCAAGGCCCGCTTTGCATATGTCGAGCGAGAAAAGTTATCGCTCATCACGTTCTACCTCAACGACCACACGCTCGTCGTCGCGCTGGAGCCAAACCTCGACTCCCACACCGCGATGGACATTGCAGAGGACACTGTCGAGTTCCTGAAAAAGGCCTAGCTGCACTTTAGCAGGATCTTGCCGGCGTGCAGACCCCGCTCCATCCGCTCCTGCGCCGCCCTCGCCTCTTTCAGCGGGAACACAGAGTCGACTACGGGCCGGATCTTTTTCGCCTTTACGAACTTTAGCAGCTCCATCAGCTGCGCTTTAGAGCCCAGCAGCGCGCCGGTCATCGTCACCTGCTTGCTGTAAAACGTCCTCACCGGCACCACCGCGTCGTTGCCTGACGTCATGCCGCACACGCCCATACGGCCCCCGGTCCGGACCGACGCGATGCTCGTCTGCCACGTGGCGGCGCCGACGTGGTCTATGGCAATGTCGGCGCCCGTGCCGGTTATTTTCATGACCTCGCCGGCGATGTCTTTGACTTTCGACCTGTCGATGACGATGTCGGCGCCCAGCCTGTTCCCAAATTGCACCTTGTCCCTGCCTGCAGCCGTAGTGATTATCGTAGAGACGCCCAGCGCCCTTGCGAGCTGGATGGTCGCCATCCCGACGCCGCTTGCTGCGCCATAGACCAGCAATGATTTCCCCTTGCCGGCGCCGTTTGCCTTTAGCATGTTCCACGCCGTGAGGTACGAGACGGCAAGAGTAGCCGCGGTCTTGGCGTCCAGCTTTAGCGCAATGACATTGCGCGCAGGGACCGTTACCTGCTCTGCATAGCCGCCGTCATGGTCGCTCATGCCCCCGATGATGGCAAACTGGCTGCAGAGGTTTTCCCTCCCCTGCCGGCAGTGCGGGCACTTGCCGCAGCTGATGCCGGGGTATACCATCACCGGCTCGCCGGGTTGAAAGCTGGCTCCCTTGCGGACGGTGCCTACGATGTCGCATCCGCAGACGTGGGGCAGCCTGATCTTTTTTCCGGCCACCCCCATCCTCGTCCAGATGTCAAGGTGGTTGACGCCGCAGTACTCGACGTCTATCACCACGCCGTTTTTGCCCGGCGACGGGTCCGGCACTTCTCCGTACCGTATGGCGCTTGCAGGCCCGTGCTCGTAAAAAGGCGCCGCCTTCATTTCTTTGCCAGGTTGTGCATCGTTGCAAGGTCGGATGTAAAGGGCGCCAGCTCGTCCGGCACCGGCATGTCGATTGGGTCTTTGAGCGAAAGCGGCTTGCCCGTTTCCTTTGAAATGGTCTCCTTCTTTTTGTTCCAGACAAGCGAGTTAAAGTCAGTTACCGCCTTTGTCAGCTTTCTCATCTCTGCGTCCGCGCCCAGCTGTGCAGGCATGGCCTGGCTGTGGACGCTCTGGCCGGAATACATTTTCCACAGCTCTTCTGCGATAAAGGGCGTCAGCGGCGCCAGCAGCAAAAGCAGGGTCGAAAAGCACTTGTGGAGCGTGTACAGCGCTGACCCGTGGCCGGGCCTGTCGTCGTACGCCCTGCCCTTTACCATCTCGATGTAGTGCGCTGCAAACAGGTTCCACGTAAAGTCGCGGACGGCGTTTGCCGGGACAAAGAAATTGTATTCTTCATAGCCTTTTTTGCATTCCTGCACCAGGTTGTCAAGCTCTGCAAGTATCCACTGGTCGGTGGGCTCCAGCCTGTCCGGCCTTGCCGTCACGATGTCAAACGACGACAGGAAACGGCCGACGTTCCACAGTTTCGACATGAACTTTTGCGAGCCGGCGATGCGCTGCTCGGAGCAGCGGAAATCGTAGCCGAGGTTGGTCTCGCTTGCCGACCAGAACCGGAACGTGTCGGCGCCGTACTGCTGTATCACTGGAAACGGGTCGATGACGTTGCCTTTGCTCTTGCTCATCTTTTCCCCCTTTTCGTCGACGCCGTAGCCCATCACCCACGCGTCGGTCCACGGCATCTTGCCGGTCAGCTGCACGCAACGGAGCATGGTGTAATGGAGCCACGTGCGGATGATGTCCTTGGCCTGCGGCCTCACGGCGGCGGGGTAGGCATAATCGAAGAGCTTTTGGTCCTTGCCAAATTTTGTGACATAGAGCGGGCTGATGGAAGAATCCATCCACGTGTCAAACGTCCGGTCCTCGCCGGTGAATTCCGTGCCGCCGCATTTTGCGCATTTTTCAAACGGCGGCTTTTCCTTCCACGGCCTGTAATATTTCCCCGGCTCGGGCAGCGACGGCGCCTTGCAGGCGTTGCAGTACCATATCGGGATCTCTGTCCCGTAATAGCGCCGGCGAGACACGGGCCAGTCTATGGCGATAGAGTCGAGCCAGTTGAGCAGAATCTGCCGGTGCATCTCGGGGTGGAAATTCAATTTCATTGCCAGCTCGCGCAGCTGCTGGACATAGTCTATCTGCTTTACGTAATAGTCGTGCAGCGGGATGATCTCTATCGGCGTCTTGCTGCGCTCGCAAAGGGGCGTCCGGTGCTGGATGCTCTCTTCCTTCTCGATGAGGTTTGCGGCTTTCAGGTCTTCAATCACTTTGGTGCGCGCCTGGTTGACCCGCAGGCCGGCGTAGGGGCCGGCGGCTTCAGTCGTCACTCCGTTTTCAGAGAGCGCGACTATCTCCTTCAAGCCCAGTTCGCGGAACACCTGCACGTCGTTCTGGTCGCCATAGCTGCAGACCATCAAGGCGCCGGATCCAAATTCCGGCTTTGCCGAGTGGTGGATCCGGACCTGTACCTCCCGGCCAAAGAGCGGGAGCACGACAGTCTTGCCCTGATAGTCGAGGTAGCGCTCGTCTTCAGGGTTGACGATGACTGCCTGGCACGCGAACAAGAGCTCGGGACGCGTAGAGGCGATGATGATGTTGTCGTCGGTGCCGGCCACCTTGAACTTCATGTGGACCAGTTTCGTAGGCAGGTCGTCGTAGATTATCTCTGCGTCCGCTATCGTGGTTCCGCAGTCGGGGCAATAGTTGTTGGGCCTGTTGGCAAGGTACACGAGCCCGCGCTTCCAAAGCTCGATGAACGTCGACTGCGTCAGGGCGCGGTAATCGTCAGAGTCGGTGCGGTAGTACTGCTTGAAATCGCCGGATATCCCCATGTTCTTCATTATCTGGAGCATCTCGGCCTCCAGGTCGTCAAGGGCGCCCTTGCAAAGATCGAGGAATTTCTGCCGGTCCATCTGGCGCATCCTCACCTTGTATTTTTTCTCGGTGTAGATCTCGACCGGCAGGCCGTTGCGGTCGATGCCTATAGGGAAGAGCACGTTCTTGCCAGACATGCGGGCCGCGCGCGCAATCATGTCGATCTGCGCATAATGCGCTGCGGCGCCTATGTGCCACGGCTTGCCTGACGGGTAGGGCGGCGGGGTGTCAATGACAAACGCCGGCTTTTCGTTAATCGCAAAATGATACGCGTCGTCCTGCTCCCATTTTAGCATGATAGACTTTTCAATCTCGTGGTTCCACGACTTGGCCTGTATTTTCGGTTCTCTGGGTTCCATGGCTTGCGGCTGCCGTAATGGCGGCCAATACCGTTATTAACGTTAACGCGGACGACACCAGTCTTGGAGACGCTTGCCAGCAAAGCAGGAATAGATCAGAAATAACTATCGAGGTTCTCGAATAAAAAAGCAGGTTATGCTTGGGTCTGTATCACTATCGTTTGATTTTGTTGTTACAACGAGTCGTTTGATTGCCCGTTGTAATAATTGCTGATACTATGGTTCTATGCTTACCAGAAGAACAAAATGATTTTCGCATGCGGATATGTAAAACTTTCTTTGTTCACTAAGATCATCCTTTACAGTAAAGTGTCTTGAACATTCAGTGTTTGCATGAATCCAGTTCAGCATTTCCACATTTCTATTAGGCTGGCCGTCGTCCATCTGCCAATCAGGTATAGTAAGGTCGGCTATGCCAGAAGCCATAAGGTCGCCAGCATTTCGCAGGGCGGGATCGCCATCGTGTTCCCATCGGATAGTGATGTCGCGGACTCTTATTCGATCATGATAAGTGGAAATGCTCATTGAGCCATGATTTTTAGAGTCATGATCGGCTATCAAACCATACCCATAAAGTCCGCCATCGAAAAGACTGGTATTATAATAAAATTCATTTTTCATTCGGACAGCATTATCCGGCTCTCGACTGAAGTATTCAAACAATTTGGAAACGAGCACATCTTTCGTTCCCAAGCTATGCTGCGGATAATTGGACAATGCGCTTGTTCCCATGGTTGAGAATAGAGCGATAAGAGCAATCCCAGAAGCTAAACCCAAGAATACTGGAAGTGCAGAGGTCTTGGCCATCAGAGTCGCATCGTTGTTATTAGTATTCTAACGCAGATAAAGTACACCAAGTTAGCACCTCTTGAGAGGAATTTTCGGACAATATATAGGCCGACCCGGAAAAAGCTATTAATACTAAGCTTCACGCACTCTTTTTGTGAAATTCGTCGACTGGTTCCCGTATTATCAGGGCATCCGCTCAGAATTTGGCTATAGCACAGAGAAGGACCAGGAGGCGGCAAGGACGCTGTCGGGCATGATAAAGAGAAAGGCCCTCGAGGCAAAGGTCCTTGAGAAAAAATTAAAGGGCAAGAACGTCTTTGTGATTGGCGCCGGCCCGAGCCTCGACGGCAGCATTAAACTCCTCAAAAAGAACTCTTCTTTTGTAAAGGTGGTGGCAGACGGCGCGGTGCAGGCCCTGCTTGAAAACAAGATAAAACCGGACATTGTCGTGACGGACCTTGACGGCAACCCCGCGGCTCTGCAAAAGGCGGCCAGCAGGGGCGCGACCATGGTGGTGCACGCCCACGGTGACAACACGGGCATGCTTAAAAAGCTGGTGCCGAAATTCAAAAAAGTCCTGGGGACGACGCAGGTGATGCCCCTTGAGAACGTCTACAACTTTGGCGGCTTTACCGACGGCGACAGGTGCGTGTTTCTGGCAGAAGAGTTTGGCGCCAAGAAGATAGTGCTGGTCGGCATGGACTTTGGCGCAAGCATCGGCAGATACTCGAAAGAAGAGGTAAAGGACCCGGAGCTGAAAAAGCGCAAGATGCAGGCAGGCAAGCGCCTACTCGAAATGCTGGCCAAGCAGTCCCGCTCGCAGTTGCTTGACACGAATAAAAAGCCCGTCAAGGGCTTTGCGGCCTACTAGCAGGCATGGTCAGCCAGAAAAAGGCCATCGGCATAATAGGCATCTTTTTCGCGGTGGCCGGCGGCGTAGTGTGGTTCTTTGGCCAGTACATACCGGCCGTAATGCTGTGGGGCGTCGCCGGAATAATAATGCTAAAGCTGAACAAAAGGCATGCAAAAAAGAGGCGGTAAGGCTATTATACCAATTGTGATCAAGATGTGGTGCGATGTCTGGCTATTCCGAAGATGACGTGAGGCGCGCCGCCGAGATACGCGAGTGGCTCGTCAAGCAAATATCTGACAAGGCGGAAGAGCTGGACAGGCTCAGGACGACCTTGACGCTAGTTGATAGCTTGCTAAAGCAGGGCAGTTTCCGCGCCGCTGCCGCTATGGAGCCAAGGGCCCAGCCTTTGCCAAGGCAGACGGCGAATTCCCAGCCCGCGAGGCAGTCAAACCTCGAGGCAGCAGGCAGGGACGTCAGGCCGCTAAAGAGGGCAAAGGACGAGTTTGTGCTTGCCAACGCCGAGGTCGCGACAAACGCCATAACGATAACCCCGGCGCCAGGGGTGACGCTCAGCGCCAACACGCCCCCGTTCCGGTCGTTCTTTCTCAGCCGCATACTTGACGGCATGAAGGGCAAGGACGCCGAGAAGGTGAGCCAGGGCGCAATCAAAGAGTCCGACACCATCGATTACAGGGTGGAAGAGGAAGGCGGCAACATCAAAAAGATAACGATTTCCAACTACCGCGACAAAGACAGGCTACAGGAGATCTTCAACACGTCTTCGTGGGTCTTTACCAGGATGCTAGAGAAGGCGGGAAGTTGAAAGAAAAGCAGATGGACAAAATAGTCGTCCTCGACTTTGGATCGCAGTACAGCCATTTGATCTGCAGGCGCATCCGCGAGGCCAACGTCTATTGCGAGCTGTTGCCGTACAACACGCCTGCAAAGGTCATCAAGGAGATGAACCCTAAAGGCATCATATTTTCCGGCGGGCCGGCAAGCGTCTATGCAAAGGGGGCGCCCAAGCCGGACCGGCAGATATTTGGCATGGACAGGCCGATCCTCGGCATCTGCTACGGCCACCAGGTGCTAGTCGACAATTTCGGTGGCAAGGTAAAGAGGGCCGCAAGCCGCGAGTACGGGAGGGCGGGGCTGAAAATCGACGACAACTCGGACCTTTTCAAGGACCTCGGCGGCAACATCAACTGCTGGATGAGCCACGGTGACAAGGCAGACCAAGTCCCGGACGGCTTTGAAGTCATCGCCCACACCGAGAACTCCGAGACTGCCGCGATTGGCAATAGGGGCAAAAAGATGTACGGCATCCAGTTCCACCCCGAAGTCGTCCACACAGAGAGGGGCGTGCAGATCCTGAAGAATTTCGCCCAGCAGATCAGCGGGGCAAAGCCGGAATGGGACATGCAGAGTTTCGTAGAGACTACCATAGAAGACGTGCGCAGGCAGGTGGGCAAGGACAGGGTGCTGGCGGCAGTGAGCGGGGGCATCGATTCTACCACGGTCGCGGCGCTGCTGAACAGGGCTATTGGAAAACAATTGTCGTGCGTGTTCATCAACCACGGCCTGCTCAGGCAGGACGAGGAGAAAGAGGTGGTGCAGCTGTTCAAGAAGCACCTCGGCATCAACCTCATCTATGTAAACGCAGAAAAGCGGTTCCTGGGCAGGCTAAAGGGCGTGACTGACCCGGAGAAAAAGCGCAAGATAATCGGCGACCAGTTTGCAAAAGAGTTCGTGGCAGTCGCGAAAAAGCACGGGCCCTTCAAGTGGCTCGCTCAAGGTACATTATATCCGGACGTCATTGAAAGCGGCGTGTCCAAAGGCCCGGCTGCTGTGATAAAGACGCACCACAACGTCGGCGGCCTTCCAAAGTGGCTAAAGTTGAAAATAATAGAGCCTCTGCGCTATCTGTACAAGGACGAGGTGAGAAAGGTCGCAAAATTGCTGGATGTGCCGGATGAACTGCTAAAGAGGCACCCGTTCCCCGGGCCGGGCCTCGCAGTCAGGATAATTGGCGCGATAACGCCGGAAAAGACGAGTATTGCAAAGAGGGCAAGCAGGATAGTCGAGGACGAGCTAAAGAGCGCGGGATATTATGACAAGGTGTGGCAGGCTTATGCGGCAGTCGGCGACGACAGGGCAGTCGGCGTGCTCGGCGACGAGCGGGTGTATGGCCACGTCGTGATGGTGCGCGTGATAGAGTCCATCGACGCCATGACGGCCGACTGGACCCGTCTGCCGTATGAAGTCATCGAGCGCATCAGCAACAGGATCACAAACGAGGTAGAGGGCGCGACATGGGTTACATACGCGGTGTCAAGCAAGCCGCCGGCAACTATAGAGCCGCAGTAAAAAGAGAATGCGCACTTTTCATGAGGAAAAACACACCAACATAGTCGGCCAGAACTGAGTCGAATTTATGACAAAGGAATATTTCTAGAAGTTGAACTCTATTGTTTCTTGCTGAAGCCCTCGGGATAGCCAACCTTTTGCTTACCTTTGAAGCTGCCCGCGACCTTCTTGCTCAATTCTAGCGCGCGCCTAGACTTTTGCGGATCGGTTGTTTTGAAGAATACCTGCAATGCGCGTAGTTCGCCCACGATCTTTTTTTCGCCGAGCTCTTTCGCACGCTCAAATACTATCCGTTCTTGCTCCTCTTTCGAGCGAGCAAAGAAACCTGGTCCTCCTAGCGCACCTTCCTTGAGGGGTAGGACGACTTCTGGTCCCCGGCCCTTTTTTCCGCGATCACGAATCTTAAATGTCGAGGGTTTTACCCGCGATTTACCAACTCTTATTATCTTGCCGCCTCGCCTCGCGGTATATGCTTTTCTTACATATCCCTTTCGATGGATAGTTAGTTCAGTCATATCTATCCAAGTACACCTTGGCAATCATGATACAAAAGACTATCCCCAATGGGGATGCGCACTATTTGAGCATGAAAACACACCAAAAGTGATGGCCAGAATTGGGTCAACTATATTCCAACTAGTTCAGCTCTAAAATCTGTATTTGAAAATTGGCGGAGTTTTATCCTTAGCAGTTAGTCCAAACCAGTCGCGTTTGTCTGAATTTTCAGGTTTACAGTACGAGCATCTATCTCCCTGGCTATGATAATGTCTTCCACAAAGCGCGCATAATTTACTGGTCCTTTTCTTCATGTGCTCCTTTATCTGGCGAGTAATATGCCAGTGACCTTTCCTGCATACAGGAATAGTCTCAGGTGGCTCGTACGATATATGGTGCTGTTGCAAACTTTGCGGACTTTTGCAATAACTGCAACTATCAGCCAATGTTGTAGTAGGCGGATAGCGATGATATACCTTTAACCCTCACCATCGTAGGGGTTGTACTCCTCTCGCTCGTTGTCAAATGTCAACCCGGATTCCTTGGCATACATGCGCCCGCCCAGATTAACATCATGCGGCATTGAGCCTACGCATAGGTCGCTATGCACTGACGTTATGCGCGCCGGCCAGAACCGTTTTCTGTCCGCGTTGAGGTCGATCTCGCGAGTGAAGGTCTTGAACTTGCCAACGTCCTTTATTCTAGCGCGCAATATGGCAGATTTTAACCGGACAGGTCGAAGTCACCGCAGCTCGATGATTACCCTGCCGTCAGATGTTTCTCTAGTGGCAGCGTTCTTGACAGGGATCTTGTTCACTTCGTAGCCAATACCACGCAGCTTCCAGTTGCTGTTGAGCCTCTTGATGCCGTTCTGGATAGTTAGCAGATCGCCCCATGATCATCTAGCTCGAGCCCCCGCCTCATTGCCAATTGCGCGACTCCCATAATATTCTAAAATGGTTTCCTCCTCATTATTTCTAAATTCGTTCGACAAGTCTTGAGATCGGCCTTTAATTGCTCGTTCTCTTGCTCTAGTTTCTGCTTTCTTTCCATAAGGTTCTTTACAAATTCAAAACTAATTCTAGTAGGAAATCTTTTGTTCCTGCCTGTTTTAATTTTTGAATAAAGATAGAGATATTCGGCATAGGTTTCATCAAGTTCGTCGGTCTTTTTATTTAAATTACTCTCAACATGGTTTAAGAAAACCGCAGCCCGCCAGTCCGTGCGTATCAAAATCTTCTTGTAGTATTCTTGAAAATCTGGCCAGTAGAGAGTCCTTTTGAGATAGTCTACATATGACCGGCCTTGCTTGTTCAAGTAATATGTATACATGTATCCCTTATACTCATCATCCGCTCCACCTACTGATCGCTTTACCTTCTTTCTTGACAACAATTGCATTCGATAAAGCCGGCCAAGGTCATTAGAAACCAGCTTGAGACTGGTAGATGGAAACGTTTGGAAAAGCTCAGTTGCAATATATCGAAAAAGAGTTCTTGTATTGAACTGCGGATTCTGGGCGGAGAATGTGTCAACTATGGCGAGTGTCATTCTATAATGCATCTTCGTCATACTATTAGGATGACGAACATATAAACAAAAACTAGCGTTTTGCTTTTCCTCAATAATAGGGATTGTGAGAGGTGATATTGGTGGTAGACTCCAGTTCTAAAAAGGATAGGCGGGACCGTGAAAGATAAAAAGGCGGGCCTGTCGCCGTTGCGCTCAGGCCCCGTCAGAGTCGTCGATGTAGAAGGTTATGTTGACAGTCGTCGAAACCTCCTGCTGGCCCGGCTGGAACTGCGTTGCGGCTGCCAGCGCTGCCGACTCGAATGCCCTTGAAAAGAGCGGGAACTGCGCTTCGCCCGTGTTGACAGACTGCACGCCTGTCACCTCCATGCCAAGCACGCCCGTAGCAATGTCTGCCCTGCTCCTTGCGCTGTTGATGGCGTCTTCCATCAGGCTGTCGCGGATCTCCTCCTGTCTCTCAGTAGAGATAAAGAACGACACTCCGTCGACGGTGTTTGCGCCTGCCTCGACTGCCGTGTCCACGACGCTGCCGGCCGAGATCGTCCCGTTCACGTCAAGGGTCACGCTGACGGTGTTGGTCACCCTGTAGCCGGTGATCACCTGATCCCCTGGCTCGCATCCGGGAGGCGGCGGGAATATAGTTATGCACACGTCGCTGCCGTCCTGCCCGCCCGCATAGACGGGGACAAGCTGGTAGCTGTTGGTCGCTATCTGCTCCTCGGCGACGTCAAGCTCGACAAGCGCGTCGATGACGTCTGCCATCAGCTCTGCGTTGGCGTCGACTGCTTCCTCTGCCGACGTGCCGTTGGCCGTGACGCCAGCCGTTACTATAAACTTGTCTGGCTGCACCTTGGCAGTGGCAGTGCCGGACGTGGAAAGCGTCGACGTGCCGTTGGTATTTGCCACCTGGCTGCTATTTCCTGGCTGCTGCGCAGCCGCGCTCTGCATCTGGTTTGCCGCAATGACGGCCGCCAAAATCGCCGCTGCTGCAATGCCTGCCAGCAAGACAGTCTTTCTGTTCCTGAAATTTCCGTCAGACATATTGAATATTATGGGCTTGCCATAATAGGTAAGCCTGATGCCTAGATCAAACCAGATATTGCATCTCTCAACCCACAATAGAGATTCCCTTTGCCGTTTCCAGCCTATCAAGGGAAGAAATTTGCCGCAACGTTGTTCCGGGTTTGCCGGCTAGTGCAATGGAGGGTTTCTAAATTTTCCCTCCGTCTCCAGAGTCGTGGACGTCAAAAAAGCCCATCCAGCCCAGGTCCGTGAACTCTGTCACGTGCGCGTGGAACATGTACCTGCCGGGATACTTGTACTGTATCTCCATTATGCCCCTGTCGCCCTGCCCCAGCTCTATTATGTCGTTGATGAACGCCGGCTTGTCCCCTATCCCGGAAGGATAGTAGTCAAAGAGCGCGCCGTGGACGTGGTAGGAATTGATAAGGTCGAACTCGAGCATGTTGACCACGTATATGCGGTAAGGCTGGTCGGTCTGCAGGTGGATGGGGTGCATCATGTATCCAAAGGCATAGCCGTTGGCCGTATAGATCTCGTTGCCCCGCTCTGCCTCCTCTGGCGGTTCTTCCCCTTCCTCCAACTCTGGCCTGATGAGCGTCGGCCCTTCTTGGTCATAGTCCAGGTCGTAGCCGTTGAGCATCATCACCATCTCTGGCATCTCTGGCTTTGGGGTCCGGGGGTCTATGATGAGCGCGCCATAGAGCCCCCTGTTGATGTGGTCATGCAGCGGGTCTATGTGGCAGTGATACGGGTACACCCCTGCCGGCTGGGCGATAAAGTCGTAGGTAAAGTTGCCGCCTGGCATGATGGGGTTTGCCTGCACCCCGTCCATCTCTGCTGGATGTATGGAGTGCATGTGCATAGAATGTGGAAGCGTGCTGTTTGCAAGGTTGATGACGTTTATCTTGACGTGGTCGCCTTCGGTGACTCTGATCGTCGGGCCCGGAACGGTGCCGTTGAAGGTCCATGCGTCGTGCACGTGCGTGGGGTTTTCAGATATCTGGACGGGCACGTTTTCCTTGACTATCAGTGTGAATTCCCTGAGCACCTGGCCGGTTGCTTCACTTGATACCCTGCCGCAGTTGAAATGCGTCAGATATTCCGTAT
>NZ_JBOGQF010000021.1:0-17851 GCF_050748925.1 Nitrososphaera sp. | reverse complement strand
ACCATATGCGGCTGCTGGCTCACAAGCGGCGCCGGCGGGCTGGGGTCGGGGCGGGTGAAATCAAAAGCTATGGGATCCGCGTGGGGCCAGTGCCAGAGCTCTGCCCCCGAGAACTGGTTGCGCCCCAGGTCGCCTCCATAGGCATTTGAGAACCAGCCCTGGTTGACGCCGGAAAGGAACTTGGGCACAGCAATGGAGCATCTGTGTGCTATAAAAAAATTCAATAGCAGACAGCAGGGGGCGCAAAGGTCTCCGGCAGCTTGATGGCAGCCACAAGAGGGGACTGCAAGGTCCGGGTCACACGAGTAAATTACTAATGCGGGTCATGCAGACAAGGGAGCGTGCTCGACAACGCGCCGGAAGGCTGGAAGCTAGAGTCGTCAAGGCAGGTCTATGACAGCTATTACCTGAAGGTGTTCGAGGACAGGCTCGACCTGGGCGGGGCTGACAAGCTGTACATCCGCGGCATGCGGCGCGACTATTCTACCATAGTGCCGTTTTCAGACGACGGCAAAAAGATCCTGACCATCAAGAGCTACCGCCACCTTGTAGACTCGTACCAGGTAGAGGTGCCGTCCGGCTACGTCGACGAGGGGGAAACTCCGAGGCAGGCCGCAGTCAGAGAGCTGGAGGAAGAGACGGGCTATGTCGCAAAAAAGATGGTCCGCGTAGGGTCGTACACACTCGACTACTCGATGTTCGTCCAGACAGGCCATGTCTTTGCCGCGTACGGCCTTGAAAAGAAGGGGAGGCTGCAGCTGGGCAACATGGAAAAGATAGCCAGGATAGAGTTTACGCCCGTCGAAAAGATAAAGGGCATGCTCTTGAAAGGCGCGATACTGAACGCCGCCAACATCGTCGCGCTTTACCGGGCCATGCACTATGACAAAGAGCGCAAAAGCCGATCCGGGCAATAATTTAAATCCTCATCTGACCAAGTTACCATATGTCAAGCGTCAACGACAGTCCCAACCACTTCATGGTCCTGGACGCGATATCGAGGGGCATGAAGTCAGTAGGCAAGATAGCAAGCGTGACCAAGCTGAGCAAGGCTCAGGTCGAGATGGTAATAAACGACCTTTTGGCCCAGCGCATGATAGTCGTTAGCGAGAAAAAGAGCTTTTTTGGCAAAAAGCAAGAGATCATGATAACCGACACGGGCATGCGGGTGCTCACCACGAAAAAGCAAGAGCTCGATAAAAAGTTCCAGCAGTATCAGCAGTGGTACTCAAGCGGCCAGACGCAGCAGATGCAGAACGCGATGGGGTCTGACAGGTCGTGGCTCCCCTTCATGCTGTTCTCCGGCATAATGAACGCCGTGTTTTTCATGTCCATGATGTCGTTCATGGGAGCTGCGCTAACGCCAGCTGAAAGCGCCGCGGCCAGCGACGCCGGGGCAGACACGAGCGCCAGCGACGGCGGGGCCGGGGCGGATGGCGGCAGCGATAGTGGCGGCGACGCCGGCGGCGGAGACTTTGGCGGCGGCGATATGGGCGGAGATTTCGGCTTCTAGCCCGCCCTGACCTTTTTGAAAGCCTGCTGCGCGACAATGACAGATGTCCCTGCGAGGAGCGCAAGCGGGGCTGACAGCAGGATGGAATACTGGTAGAGCGCCAGGCCGGCGGTTTCAGCCGCCAGTATGCAGGCGCTCTCGGCAGTGACGAGTATCACGAGGCTCGACTTTAGCACCGCCTTCAGGTTCTTCTCCCTGTCTATGCGGGCGAGCCTTTTTGCGCCCACTGCAAAATCGCGCATCGTCCCCATAAAATTCGGCCAGAACCCCTTTCTTCCCGCGTTTTCAAGTATGGAGCAGCAGCCGTCGCCGCACTCTGCCCCCCTGCTCCTGCCAAGTATAGTGAGAAACGTCGCCAGCCCCGCAAGCGCGTAGCCCATCGCGTACGCCATCGCAATGCCGGCAGGGTTAAATCCAAACGCGTAGAGGCCGGCGTTTTCGCCCAGCTCGGCAAACGAGATGCAGAGGACCTCTATGCCAAGCGCCGCTGCAAACATGCCCCTGGCGTGGCTGAAAAACTGCGCTACCCTGGACCGTGGCCGTGCGTGGGCGCTTGCGCAGCAGCCCTGGCTGGCGCATACGAAGCACTGGCTGCACTCTGCCGGGACGCAGAGGCACTGCGAACACCTGGACACGCATTTATTGCGCGCTTCTTGTATTTTAACAGGTCAGGCCTTGGCCTGCTCTTCCAGCTGCTTTCTGGTAGAGTACCTGGCCGCAAGCACGACTATAAAAGTCGCCGTCGACACGAGCACGATTGCCCCCGCCGGCGCGAGGTTGAACGCGTACGAGACTGCAATCCCCGTTATCACCGAGAATATCGATATGCCAACTGAGATGAGTGCCGTCTTTTTGAATCCCCTGCCGAACAGGAGCGCCGTCACGTTCGGGATGACGATGAGCGCAGACACGAGCAGTATGCCGACCAGGCGCATCGACACCACGGCAGTCACGCTTGCCAGCACCACGAACAGATAGTTGAGCGCCGAGATCTGCAGGCCGCTCACCCTCGCCTGCTCCTCGTCAAACGTGATGTACACGAGTTTCTTGTAAAGCACTATCACAATAGCGAGCACGGCGCCGGCCATCGCAAGTATGGCAAGCGTGTCGGAGACGCTGACAAGCAGTATGCTGCCAAAGAGAAAGCTGAACAGGTCCAGCGTAAAGCCCCCCGACGCGCTGACTATCAGGATGCCAAGGGCAAGGCCGGACGACAGCAGTATCGCCACCGTCGCGTCGGCCGGTATCCTGGCCGACTGGCGCAGCTTCGTTATGCCCAGCGCCCCCAGTATGGAAAGCGCAAGGCCCGTCCACAGCGGGTAGACGTTGGCGACGAGGCCGACCGCTATGCCGCCAAACGCGACGTGCGAAAGAGCGTCGCCAAAAAGCGAGTTGCGCCTCAGCACCAGAAACAGCCCTATCACAGAAGTCGTTATCGCGACGGCGACGCCGGCGATGAGCGCCCTCTGCATAAAGCCAAATTCCAGGATCTCTAGCACCATTCCATTCACCTAGGGTGGTGGTCGTGCAGGTGCATGTGCGCCTGCATGCTCGCCTCCGAGTACGCCTTTAACAGATCGGGGTTTTCAAAGAACTCGCGGGTCTGCCCGTGGAAGAACATGCTGCGGTTGATGCACGCGACGATGCTTGCGAGCTTGCTCACCGCGTCGAGGTCGTGCGACGACCAGATTATGGTTATCTTGCTCTCCTGGTTCAGCTTTTTGAGCAGCGCGTAAAAGCGGTTCTGCGTCTCAAGGTCGATGCCGGTGGCCGGCTCGTCAAGTATCAGCAGTTCGGGGTCGTTGACGACGGCCTTGGCGATGAGAACGCGCTGCTGCTGGCCGCCGGACAGCTCGCCTATCCTCCTGTCGCCGACCTCTGACAGCCCCACCGTCTCCAGCGCGCCGGCGATCCTTTCCCTGTCGCTTTTTTCCTTGCGCGGCCCGGCTATGCCAAGGGACACTATCTCTTCCACCGTCGCCGGAAAGTCCTGGTCGATGGCCTTTCGCTGCGGTATGTAACCTATCCTGCTGAACACCTTGCCGTTTTTCTTGATGTCCTCTCCAAAGATCCTGATGGTGCCGCTGTACCCTCCGAGCAGGCCCAGCATGCACGAAAACAGCGTCGTCTTGCCGGCGCCGTTTGGGCCTATCATGCCGAGCAGGTCGCCCTTGTTTACTGCAAACGTGATGTTGTCAAGCACGAGCGTGCCGCCGTACGCAAACGAGACGTTTTCCAGCTCTACTACGCGCATTGCAGCCCCTCCTTCAGGCTCGCCACGTTTTCCTTCATCTTTTCAATGTAGCCGGCGCCGGCGGCCAGCTCCTCTTTGTCGACGCCCTCGATGGGGCTCAGTATCAATACCTTGCCGCCTGGTATCTCGTCTGCAATGACTTCGGCCAGCCGGCCGTCAACCATGTCTTCCGAGTAGATGACGTTGATGCCTAGTTCACCGGCAAGCTCTATCACATGCTGGAGGCGCTGGGGCAGCACCTCGCCTTCCGGCGATATGTCGTGTATTGCGTGCTGATCGAGGCCGTACCGCTCTGCAAACCTGCTGAATGCATCGTGGAACGCGATAAAGTCCGACTTCTCGCATGTGGCAAGCTCGGCTCTGATAAAGCTGTCAAGTGAGTCCAGCTCTGCCGCATAGGCGGCAGCGTTTTCATTGTAATGCCCTGCATTTTCGGGGTCGACGAGCGCCAGCGCGGCCCTGATGCTCTCCACCTGCTCTTTGGCAAGGACCGGGTCGAGCCAGATATGCGGGTCGACGCCTGCTAGCTCGATGCCCTCGCTCGTGTTGACTATTCTCTTTGCACCGATGCCGTCCGCCCAGCTTTCAAAGCCGGCGCCGTTTATCACCAGCATGTCGGCTGACCTTGCCCTGTTCACGTCGCCGAGGGTTGGCTCCCAGTCGTGAGGCTCTATGCCCGGCGGGACCAGGCTCGACACCTCCGCCCGGTCCCCGGCGACGTGAGAGGCAAAGTCGTAGAGAGGGTAAAACGAGGTCACGACCCTTGTCATGTTTCCAGCACTGCCTGCCTCCTGCGGCGTGGCGCCCGTGTAAAGCGTGGCAACCATGGCAAGCGGGACGACCACTGCGATGGCGGCAAGCGCGGCCCTTTGCTGGTTCAAGCAACCCTTATCTGGATTATTAACAATATATACTTTTATTATTAACAACTATGGAAGTATTTATAAAGTTGTTAATAACAAGATAGCGCGTTGCCGATAGTAAGCGTATCGCTCAACAGCGACATCCTGGCAGAGATGGACATCCTGCAAAAAGCACTGGGGTTCTCTGGCAGGTCCGAGATAGTGAGGGCCGGCATCCGGCAGCTGGCGGCGGAGGAGAAAGACCGGCAGGACCTGATGGGGTTCATCCACGCGCTCTTGATGGTCGTGCACAACGAGGAGTCGGAAAAGCAGGTGACCGACATGAAGCACGACTTTGACGACCTGATACAGACGCACCTCCACAGCAAGATTCGCGGCGACAGGTGCCTCGAAGTGTTCCTGCTGAAGGGCGACGCCGAGGGCGTCAAAAAGATGACAAAAGAGTTCCAGTCGAACAAAAGGATGGACCACGTCAAGCTAATCTCGATGTAGCATGCTGTTTTTTGCAAGCCCCATTGGCCTGGGCCACGCGACGCGCGACATTGCCATTGCCGAGAAATTGGCGGCGCCGAAAAGCGAGATGCTGTTTGTTTCCGGCGAAGGTGCAGCCAGGCTAATCGAGAAAAAGGGCTATCCCGTCATGGACGCGTACAGGCCGGAAAAATTCAGCGTGGAAAACGGGCAACTGCAGCAGTCGTTCAAGTGGCTGATGGCCTATTACTCGTATTATAAAAAATGCAAGGAAATAGCAGCCGGTATTTTGCAAAAGCACGGCGGGCTTGTCGTGAGCGACGAGGACTTTGCCTCGATAGCCGTCGCGGAGGAGATGAAGAGGAAAAGGGTGCTTGTCACCGACATTTTGGAGACGCACTTTACAAAAGGTGCGGCGTCTTTGATAGAGAAAAAGATGAACGGCTCGATGCGCGACATGATGAAAAAATGCGACCGCGTAATCATCCCTGACGAAGGCGACGACCGCGACAACTTTTGCTACGTTGGACCCATAGTGCGCGACCTGAGCGCGGGGCGCGACGAGCTGCGCGCCCACTTTAATTTCACGAGAAAAACAATAGTGGTGAGCGTCGGGGGCATGGACACGGGCCGCTATCTCATCGAAAAATCGATTGAAGCGTACCGCAAGGTCGCAAGCCGGCTGGATGCTGATTTAGTGATAGTGCCGGGGCCGTCGTTGCAACTGGCCGAGTCAGGCGACTATCGCAACCTGGGTTTTGTAGACAATCTGCACGAGTTAATTTGCGCCGCCGATCTCGTCGTGTCGCTTGCCGGCAGGTCAACGATGGACGAGTCAATTGCCTATGGCACGCCCGGCATCTTTATCCCAATCAAGGGCCACTTTGAGCAGGAACAGGGCGCGGCACGCCTTGGCTACAAGTACGACGACGTATTCCGGCTGGAATCATTAATGGAAGAAAAGATTGGCAAGCGCAACAACATGGCAGCCGCGTTGGGCGCGCAAAGGGCCGCAAAAATAATCTCGTCAATCAGCAGCTAAATTAGTACGCGGTCCATCCCCTGCGCCGCCGAAAGTCCGTTCATGAGCGATTCATTCACGCATTTTCTTGCCGATGATTTCGTTGTTGATAAAGTCCTCAAAAGCTGGATCGAACCAATCCCTGGGGTCTATGTCACTATTCCAGTATTCGCTTATTGTCCCCCGCGAAAAAGTGGTTCTCATCCACCGCAGCCAGCCTTTCCATTCATTGTCGCTAAGCACCTTTCTCTGGCGCATATGAAAGGCATGGGCACACATGTACAAAATAGCGTATGCAAACGCCATCTCTTCCGATTGGGTTGCCTTGTTATCCTTGTCAACTACCTTGGCGAGGATCGGCTTGTGAACAATTGTATCTATTACCCCCTGCAGTTTGTCATCCAGATCGTTCAGGACTTTAGTTTCAAGATCTATTCTGGCACTTTGCATTTCTCTTCTAGAGAAGTACAGAACTATGAAAAAAGTGGCAATTATACCGATTGCTTCTCCAATGGCGAAATCGCCTCTATGCCTAGCTCAGCCATCTATTGATATGTCACAAAGCTGATGATAAGAATTGCCTTCTTTTTCTGGCGTGTGATTTTTTGCCCGCGATATTGATCCACGCAAAATACCCCCATTGGCGCCTTGGGGCGTATAGCTCTCCTTCATCTGACGTTTTACGTTGATTAACCAATGATACCGATCATTGTTTCGCGTTTTGGCTGCAGCGGACCCATGCCGGATTGTCTCATCATGTATTGTTTAATACAACACTTGGCTTAAAGACTCATGGCAAAGCGAGAACGCCTGTTTCGTTCTGTCTCGTTAGCCAGCACCATTGCAATATCGCTGTTATTGCTTGGACTAATGCCGGTGGCTACAAACGCACGGGCTGATAAAATAACAGGTACAAATGGAGGCGATACCCTTAACGGCACATCAGACTCCGACGAGCTAAGAGGCCTTCGTGGAGACGACGTAATTTTCGGCAACGAAGGGGACGACAAGATATTTGGTGGCAAAGGCGACGACAGGCTGTCTGGCGGTCCTGGCGCAGACCGCTTTGACTGCGGTCCGGGAACAGACACTATCACGGACTTTAATCCCGAGCAAGGAGATACAAAAAGAAAGAACTGTGAACTAGCTGGGAGTGGAGGGGACAAAAGCTACGATGTCAATGTATTGGTTATCAGTTACTTTCCCCTTACAGAGGAAGGGACGGTCGACGTTGATGCAACTGGCGAAACGTTTCTTGAGGGGGTAACATACCAGCAAATAAAACAAAAGACCATAGACGTGACGAATAATCTGGTATCTGTCACGGCAGAAGCAACCAGCTATTTAGGTTACAAAGACCCGTCTGCAGAGCCAGCAATTGTCTACCATATTTCTGATACCATTGAACATCAGGAGCCCGTCCCGATTGCGCCAAGGCCCGGGCTTCCTCTCTACCCTGACTACCCGGGGATAATGAATAGCCATGATATTTGTAACTATGTAGATAACAACAATATCAAAGAGGTATGGATATGGGCGTACCAGGGGTTTCCCGTTGAAAAATTGGCAATTTCGGAATCAAGAATGTCGGGGCCTTTTGGAGACATAAGCAACAGCTTTAGGTTTAACGATATGCCTGTCTGTGGCAGCACGTATATTGTATATACTTTCAATTACGCCAGAGGAACTGCAGAGGCTCTGGAAAACTGGGGTCACCAGGTTGAAGCTGAACTCGATGCTGTCGACATCGACAACATTTTCAGAGACAAATTCCAGGGGCCCAATTATCCGCAAACACTTGATGTCGACGGCAGATGTGGCAGCGTTCACAATCCACCGAACGCCAGATTTGAATATGATAGAGGCAATCCGACTCCACAGCCGTCAGATTGCCTTGATTGGGACCCTGATGGATTGGGAGAATTGTCTGAAATTAGCTGTGAAAACTGGGGGTGTACTGATAATTCTGACTCTGATAATCCCCCTCTGAACTATATGATCTGGAATTGGCAGAATTTGCCGGGCATAAACAATGCAAAGGAGTATCAGGGCAATCAACTCCGCAGCTGGTGGGACGTTTATGGCGACTTTGACAACGTCATGGCCAATAGCAAGAGGCTGACGCGGTGATCGACGTTTACAAATAGTTATTTTTTGTGTCACCAAAAAAGATATGTACATACGTTCGGGTGGGGGATTTTGTTTGTCCCTTCTATTTGGCCTGAAATTGGCTAAAGAGCCCGGTGGCACGTACGAACGTAACATACGCCGCTACCGATCATGCGTTCTTACGTGATCCGTGAATTTCTTCCATCACGTCTGATATGTAATCCTTAATTTCTTCTTCGCTTAGGGATTCAAGCGAGGATTTATCCAGTCCTACTCGTTGAATCGCTTCTGCCTTGATGAGGAGCGTCTTTATGTGTTGATGCATTTGTTTTTGCATTTCTGCATCTGCCAGCTGGTTCAGGATCTTCGGGTCTTCTACCAAAAGTTTTCTGATATTTGCACGAAGATTGACGTCGCTTGCCACGACTGCCACAGAAAGATAGATGCCTATGAACAAGACATAGGCCGATATGGGAAGGCTGCTGACTGAAGCAAAGCCATATGGAGGAAATAGGGTAAATTCCAAGGCTGAGAGATTTGTAACATGAAAAAGAACCATGCCTGCAAATGCGATCAGCAAATACTTTCTTACGACTAGCGTATTTCCTTTCAGTTTTGAGCCAATTAGCAGAAATGGGAGACCGAAAATAATTCCGCTGGCTAACCCTTGTAGCAGAAAAGTTATGGTCCCTACCTTAAAAAACGTGTCAGCTGCCTCATCCGCGTTGGTTGCATAAATTAGCACAAGGACGACGTATGCTATGGTCGGAGGCACAACTGGAAGTGCACACGCAGAAATCACCACGCCTTTTCCTAGCTTCCTGGTATAGTGCAAAAGAAGAAGAATACTTGCCGACCAGATTGATAGAAAACCCAGGATGTCCAATACCGCCTCGGCATTGACAAGTTGAATGAAGTAAGGAACCCCTCCAATACTATTGAAAGGATGAGATTGAGAGTCCATAATGGGATTTAAATCTAGGAGTAATTGTGTTCTTGCAAAAGTGCGAGTAACCATATACAGAGTTAAGAAAACGGCAAACAATCCGTAGAGTAGCATCGTAATTTCCCTGCTCGATCTAAACCATGTTAGTAGACGCGCCGCCAGTAATCCTGTAAGAAAGATGGCCCAAAAATATGCGAGTTGCTCTCCTAATGCAGGTACTGCCGTGTGATAGTATGAAAACAAGAGGAACTGGACGATCGTGAAAGTAAAGAGCGAGATTATGGTGAGCTGCGTTGCGCTAAAGATCAGGGAAATACGATTAATCATCCTCCCCAGCCGCACTTTCCTTATCATTCGATACAGTATGAATATCAGAATAGCCTGAATGGCAAAAGCTGCAATTGAAATGGCTGATACCAAGAAATCAGAAACTATGGGCGTAAAGGGCGGTATCGCTTGGCGCAAAACCAGCTGACCCAGTATTTGGTCGATATCCGCGACCGCTACCAGGGGCATAAAAAAAGGATGAACCCTTTTGTTGTCCACAAATATGAAGTGTCGCGCAGAAATGAAGAAATTTTCAAGCGATGGCCATCGCCTCAGATTCTTTGATTGCTTCAGGTTGTGTGCCTATGTTATTCAATTATGCAATCATCACCGTTTCCCTGTTCAACTCCAGAGATGCCCGGAGCCCTCACTACAACCATGAACAAAATATGCCAAGCCTTGCTTTGAGGCTGAGGGCACTCTCGGTCAAAGATCCTGTAGATAAAGCACATAATTAAACATGCGCGATCTGCAGGTCAAGAAGTTCATTATTTTTAAAAAGGCACGGTCATATTGCAAATTATTTTACTAATTTCTTAATCCGGAAGAATTCTTTCGGTATATTTATGTAAATGAAAGATTATTTATATTGGCGGCTTGAATGAAAACCATCCTGATTGCTAGTATCGGGGCAGCCGTCGCGGTAGCAATCGGGCTTGTCATCGCTTTCAGTTTGACATCGAGCAACAACAGCGGCGCTGACGACAGTGTCAAAGAAGATCAGCCGGGTAGCAGCGCTTCGGCTCCGATGATAGGCGGCGATGGTACAAACACGCCGCCACAAGGTGGACAGCAACCTGAACCAAACGAGGAAGAACCGAGATCGACAGAGAATGGTGGCAGCAGCACCTCGGCAACAGGCACATTTGTTGCTTATCAATTCTACAGAGAGCCTTCCGAGGGTGCTTTCACGATGCTGATCCCAGCAGGCTGGCAAGCTCAAGCCTTTGTAAATAGGCCGCTTGGGATTCCTGCAGTCGCGATGACGGCTGCCTCGCCGGATGCAACTCAGGGGATAGCAATAGAGATGCCCAGGGGGATAAGATATGTCACTCCTGTTTCCGGGCCTGAAGGCTCGTGGTATCAGCAGGGTGCGACAATTAATCTAACATATCGTACTGCAGACCAGTATGTTCAGGAAATCTACATACCGGAGCTCCAAGAAAAGCTCTCTTCTGACATACAGCTGATGAATTCTGGAAAAATCCCTGAGAGCATCCCGCAAACCGCGACAGCAGGTTCTGCTGGCGAATATCTCTTTTCCTACACTACCAAAGAGGGCCAGTCAAACAGACTTTACGTCGGTCTGCAGACTGCGGGATATCCCGGGCCATCAGGTGATATCGCTACCTGGGAAGTAACTCTTATTGCAGTGGCTGGTCCGGAGGATAAATTTACAGATGTCATTCGAGTGGCATTAAATTCTATTCTTACTTTCAGGGCCGATGAAAGGTGGGTTCTTGCTGAAATAGAAAGAATGGGTGGCCAAGCCACAGATATGGCAAGATCCAACGACGAAATAAGGGAGAAGTCAAGTGCGATGTTTTCCGAGTATATCCGCGGGACGCATGAAGAAAGAGATCCTGCGACAGGCGAAACGATTACCGTTCCGAGCATTGATAACTATTACTGGAAGGAGAAAAACACGGGCGAGATAATTGGGACGCCTACAAACGACAGTCCTGACCCTGGCAGGGAATTCATACTGCTGGAACGCTCAGGCTAGTACGAATTACTGTTATCATTCAAATGACGATATATGCCGCTAATGCTGCAGAATAGAAAAAAATTGGCAGGCGAAATAACGCACCAGACGTGTCGAGCGCGCTAAAAGCTGCCAAGATAATCTCGGCAATCGGCAACTAGATTAGCGCCAGATGTGTAGGTTGCGCATGGTCGCCCGCTGGCACACTGCTGCCATCGTCGCCATCGCAGCAGTTGCGGCGATTGCAGCTTTTGCCTTCCTGCCGGCAACCAATAACGACCCTGCGGCTTGGATTGCGGGCAAAGACATGCCGACGCCGAGGACCGAGGTGACGGGCGCATTTTTGGACGGCAAGATATACGTCATTGGCGGCTTTGACGGCGCAGGAGAGGCGGTCGCAACGGTTGAAGTGTACGACCCACAGGCTGACAAGTGGAGCAACTCGGCAAGCCTCCCTGAACCCCTGCACCATGCGGCAGCGGCGTCGTATAACGGAAAATTGTACGTCGTCGGCGGCTATTACAGCGACGGCAGCGCGTCAGACAGACTGCTCGTCTACCAGCCTGGCAGCGATGAGTGGAGCGACCTTGACCCCATGCCCACGGCGCGGGGTGCCCTGGCTGCGAGTTTCGTCGACGGCGCGCTCTATGCGGTAGGCGGCACGAGCTTTTTCGGGAGCGCCCCGCTGGCAGCAAACGAAGTTTACGATCCAGAAGGCGGCTGGGAGAAAAAGGCGCCAATGCCTACCCCAAGGCAGCACCTTGCGTCGGCGTCGCTTGGCGGCAAGCTGTACGCCATGGGCGGCAGGATCGACAGTCTTGCCTCAAACCTGGACGCAAACGAGGCATATGATCCCGCGCTTGGCAGCTGGGCCAAGCTGGAGCCAATGCCATCGAAAAGGGGAGGGGTAGCCGCCGCATCTTCAGGCGCCATCTTTGTTTTTGGAGGCGAGGGGCCGGCCGGCACCTTTCCCAACAACGAAAAGTACGATCCATCAAACGGCAGGTGGACGTCAGAGCCGAAGATGCCCACCGCCCGGCACGGCCTTGCAGCCGTGGCCCTTGACAACAAGATTTACGTCATAGGCGGCGGCCCGGTGCCCGGGCTTGCGGTGAGCGGCAGCAACGAGGTATTCTTGCCGGATGAGTAGTCCCGCGCTCAGTTTTCCGCATCAGCTATGAAAACTTAAGTTACAGCGAACCTGACCATAAGCATGGACGACACCAGCAGCCAGGCATTTGCCCCTCCGGCAGAGCTAAAGAGATGCCCGATCGACAACACCTTTCGGATCGTGGGAAAAAAGTTTACCGTGCACATACTGAGGGACATGCTTTATCAAAAACAAAAACGGTTTAACGAGTTCTTGCATTCGGTGGAGGGCATAAACCCCAATACCCTTTCGACGCGCCTCCGGGAGATGGAAAAGAACGCGCTGGTAGAAAGAAAAGTCTACCCGGAAACGCCGGTCAGGGTGGAATACAACCTGACAGAAAAGGGAAAGGACCTGCTCCCGATACTTGAGCAGATGTCTGCCTTTTCTATGAAACACGCGCCTGAAATCTTCATCGATGGCAAGGCGTCCAGCTTTCAGCAAGTCTGCGGCCGGAACCCCGCGTCGTTCTAGGCTGCGCGCTTAACAAATGTTAATCCGCTCACCAGTTCAGGACTTTTGTATTTATTAATTCAGCAGACGGGAAGCATCCATGGGCAAGGCGCTCGAATTGACAAACAGGTTTTACGACTTGACCAACAACAAGAACACGACTGATGGCCTGAAAGAGATGCTGACAGATGACATGGGCTTTTCCGGCCCGCTTATCCGGGCATCCGGCGCAAAGAACTATATCGAAATGGTGGGGCCATTCCTAAAGTCCCATAAAGAGTGGAGGATGCTTAAACAGTTCGAGAACGGGGGCGACGTGTGCTCCATATACGAGCTGGATCTGCGCACGCCTTCAGGAGGAGCTTTTTCTGTCACCATAGCAGACTGGATAAGAGTGTCCGGAGACCGCATCGCAGAGCAGAGGGTATACTATGACCCGCGCGAATTCGCAAAGGCGTTTGGAATCAGCTCTTAGGACATGCCAAAGTTTTACAGGACGATCAAGGTTGCTGCGTCGCCGGAAAAACGTGGAGCGTCCTTGGCAACCTTGCAGCCGTAGACAAGTGGATACCAGGTGTGACAGATGTCAAGGTGCAAGGCGAAAGACGTATCTGCACTTTTGCAAACGGCACGGTTCAGCACGAAAAAATCATCAACTATTCCGGCGGCAGCAGGTCATATAGCTATGAGATCGAGTCGGGCCCGCTGCCGGTAAGGAACAGCCAAGGCAAATTTGCAGTTAAAGCCAAGGATGGCTCTGCAGAAATTGACTGGGCGCACGAATTCGAGGCCCTCGATCCAGCGCAGGAGCAGCAGGTAGCCGCGATGTGGGAGAAGGCAATGGACCAGACCGCAGAGTCGCTACGCAAACTCGTTGACGCTACATGACGTCTTCCGGCTTTTCCTCGTGGCCGCAGTTCTGGCACCGGTATATCTTGAAGCCGGTGTGCACCATCTGGCCGCCGCATCTTATGCAAAGGTCAGCTTCTTGCAACGCATGTCGTTAGCTATTGCGCTATATCTACGTCGCTGATGCCGAGATTATTTTTCAATCTCGCTTTTCATTCTGGCAAGCAGGTCGACGGCTCCAGCAGAGTAGCTGCAGATCCAGCGGTCATAAAGCTCCTTGATTGGAAGAGGGTTGATATAGTTCCAGCGATAGCGGCCCCTGCGCTTTGCTATGATCAAATCCGCCCTTTCCAAGACGCCCAGATGCTGCATCACGGTGCACCGGTCCAGTTTCTTGAAGTGATCGCACACCTCCCCCGTCGTCCTGGGCTTTTTCCGGAGCAAGTCGAGCATTTCGCGCCTACGCGCATCGCCAAGAGCCTTTAAAATCAAATCGTGCCTGCTGTCTCTTGACATGTTACATTTATATAACATGTACCATTATTAAACTGTCAGGAGGAACAGGCCGTGAAACTGCGATTTGAAGTGCAGGGAAAGATCAAAAAGCCAGTCGCCGAGGTGTTTGACGCGGTCTATAACCCAAAAAAGCTCAGCGGATATTTTACGACCGGCGGCGCCAGCGGTCCTCTCGATGAAGGAAAAACAGTCACATGGGACTTTGCCGATTTCCCCGGCGCTTTTCCCGTCCATGTCAAGCAGGTAGTCATGAACAAAAAGATCGTGCTCGAATGGACCAACACCGAAGGCGGCAATAACCGGATGGAGATGAACTTTGAGGCCCTTGACAACATCTCGACGCTGGTCAAGATCAGCGAATCCGGCTGGAACAAGGAAAATCAAGAGTCTCTGGATGCGTCATACGGCAACTGCATGGGCTGGACGCAGATGCTTTGCTGCCTCAAGGTTTACGTGGAATACGGCAAGAACCTCAGAGAGTTTTTCTTTTAATCACCTGACAGCCGCGTTTGCTTTTCAAAATCACTACCAATGCCGGCAAGCCAATCCCGGATATCGTTACGACGATTGGAGCAAAGGTGTCGGCCAAGCCTGAGAAAAAATACAAAATCACTCACACGATGACTATAGTCAGAGGAACCAGAAGAAACGGCTGCAAAAAGCTGTATATGATTCCCAGGAGGATCCCCTTTAGCGGTATTATTTTGGTATTATCAGAGCGCGACTTTTATTACACTTTGCCCTCGGCGTCCAATAGTATCTTTTAGCAAAAACTCGCATGCCCCATCTTTAATATAGGGTGCAGCATGCTCTAGCCTTCACTTGACTTCCATAACGGTCGCCAAGTTTGGCGGCAGCGCACTTGGAGCCGACGGCGTACTCGTCCCCAGGATAATGGACCGGCTAAAGCAATTGACGCAAGAGTCCAAGGTGGTCGCCGTCTTTTCCGCCCCTCTCATCGAGTACGACGGCAAGGTCAGCTCGATGACCGACGTCGCGATAAAGGTGGGCAGGAACTATGCGTCATCAAACCCGGTGGAAATAGAGGTGCTGAGGGACGTCTACGAGCGCATTGCGACCAAGTACCTCGACGACGCCGGCAACAAAGAGTTCCTTGCGCAACTGGACAAGTTTTACCGCCAGGTGATAATTTCATTAAAAGTGGCTGCCGAGAACAGGCGCTTTGTCGACGTGATACGGTCCCGCGCCCTCGCGTACAGCGGCGAGGTCACGATGTCGTACCTCATGGCCTACGTGATGAGGGCGCACGGGATAAAGGCCGCCCACGTCCCGATAGAGCACTGGCCAATCGTCACCGACGACAATTTCGAGGCCGCCAACTTTATGCCGGCCGAGTCGAGGCAGAGCGCCGGCCACCTGATTGAACTGATAGAGAAAAACGACGTCGTGTCCATGGGTGGGTTCATCGGCAAGACCACCGACGGGCTCGAGACCACCTATGAAAGAGGGGGGACCGACAGGACGGCGGCCGACATTGCCATCATACTCTCTGACAAATATGATACCAAGATATCGTTTGAAAAAGACAGCGCTGTGCTGAGCGCCGACCCCAAGATAGTAAAGGAAGGGCTCGATTTCGTCAACTATCTGTCGTACAACGAGGCGAGGATAGCCGGCATGTTTGGCATGAAGATCCTCGACCCGATTGCGATTAAAGAGATAGACGACAACGACCTTGACATCCCCATAGTCATCACGGACATGACCAAGCCGTCGAGCGTCACAACCATCAAGCGCAATCCGCCCACCGGAGGCGAGTCAAACCCCATAAAGATAGTGACGGGCAAAAAGAACTGCGCCATAGTGAGGATGGAGGCCATCTCCGCCTCGCACCTCGTCGCAAACCTGGAGCGGGACAAGCAGTACCACGAGTTTGTAAAGCTGTCGCCCTACGTCAAGGACGACACCGAGATGACGCGCATGCTGTTCCTCGACGCCGAGTACGTCAGGAGGCACGAGCGCCATTTCAGGGCATACTATCCCAAGACCGAGGTCGTCTACGGCAGGGCAGTGGTGACGCTCATCGGCGACGAGATGTGGCGCGTTCCGAAAATAGCGTCGACCGCGTCGAGCACGGTGAGCGAGCACGACATCAACATCCTCAACCTGGACGCGCAGGAAGAGACTTCGAGGATACTGATAGTGCTCGAGGACAAGGGCGCAAGCGTCGCCGAGGCGGTCAAGGCGATACACGCCACCCGCAACAGGATACACGGTGCGTCGAAATGACAGAGGGCAAGATCTGGTTCAACGGCTCGCTCGTAAACCACGACGAGGCCAAGATCCACGTGCTGACGCATGGCCTGCACTATGGCACCGGCGTCTTTGAAGGCATCCGCTGCTACAAGACGGCGAATGGCGGCAGCGCCATCTTTAGATTACAGGATCACATGCAGCGGCTCGTCGACAGCGGCAAGATCTATTTCATGGACCTCGGCTTTACGCGCCCGCAGCTGGAGCAGGCTGTTATTGAAACGGTAAAGGCAAACGGAATGGACGAGTGCTACATCCGGCCAATCGCGTTCTACGGCTATGGCAAGATGGGCGTCAACCCGATGCCCAATAAAGTGTCGATTGCAATCGCGGCGTGGAAGTGGGACGAGTACATAAAGACAGGCGGCGAGGAAAAGGGCGCCCGGCTGATGGTGTCGGCGTGGGCGCGCCTTGACCCAAAGACGATGCCGACTCACGCCAAGGCGACTGCCAACTATGCCAACTCTGCCCTTGCCCGGGTGGAGGCGATAAAGGCAGGATTTGACGAGGCGATAATGCTGAACCCTTCTGGCATGGTGGTGGAGGCAAGCGCCGAGAACATCTTTATCGCCAAAAACGACGAACTGGTCACGCCGCCCTCGTCGTCAGGCGCGCTTGCCGGCATCACCCGGGAAAGCGTCATGGCGATTGCTAGGGAAAACGGCATTGCGTGCCGCGAGGCCAACATAACGCGCGACGAATTGTACACGGCAGACGAGGTGTTCCTCACGGGGACCGCCGCCGAGATCAAGCCGGTGGGCGAGATAGACAGCCGCGTGGTGGGCAGGGACAGCGGCAGGCCCGGAAAAATCACAAGGCAGCTGAAGGTGCTGTTTGAGGCCGCGGTTCACGGCAAGGATAAAAAGTTCAGCAAGTGGCTCACGCCCGTGAACTGAAGGTCCCTTATCACGACAAAGTGTATCGCAAGGTGCACGGGCAGCGCGCCTGCGATATAATATCCGGCCTTTTTCGCCGTCAGCGATTTTGCAAAATATGCCGCTATCAACCCTGACGCGAAAATCGCCGCGTGGATTGCGCCGTGCAGAAGGATAGGGTGATACGTGTAGGCAAGGTAGAGCGCGCTTGTCGCACCTGCTGCAATGCCTGCAGCTATCCACTTTATCATTGGAGCCTGCCGCCCAGCTTTACTATCTGCCCGAGCATCTGCCTTGAAATGCGCGCGAGCCTCTTTTCCACTTCTTCAAGGTCGCTTCCCTTGCAGACAATCTGCACGCGGATCCGGGGAGTCGTCTTTTTAAAATAGCCCTGCGGGTGCGTTTTCAGGTAGACGGCAGGGGCCGGGTTTGAAGCGACTATTTTTTTCAGCGCCGGCGCTATCATGGCCTCTGACACGCCGGACACCATATAGTTCGCCTCCCTCGACGCGAATGCGCCGACGC
>NZ_JBOGQF010000020.1:0-17885 GCF_050748925.1 Nitrososphaera sp. | reverse complement strand
GACTTGCCCAAGGACGTTGCGCTTACCGGCGACATAAAGGAGGCTGTGGCCGGCGCGGACCTCGTCATCCTGTCGACTGACCACCCGCAGTACGGCAAGCTGTCCCAGCGCGACCTTGGCGACGTCCCGGTCTATGACGGGCGGGGCATCCTTGACAGAGCAAAGTTCGGCAGGTTTGCGTCGATAGGGCGCCACGCATAAATATCGCATGAGGGCGGGTTTTTCCTGCTTGGCGCGCAAGAACCTCGACCTTTTGCTTACAGTTGAATGGAAGGACGACGCGGTCGTCATGGTGGACCAGACAAAGCTCCCAAACAGGCTTGTCTACGTGAAATGCACCGACTATCTGCAGGTCGCTGACGCGATAAAAAAACTGGTGGTCCGGGGCGCGCCTGCGATAGGCGTCACCGCAGCTCTTGGGCTCGCGCTTGCAGCGCAGCAGAGCAAGGCCAAGGGCCTTGACGAACTGAGGACAGACCTCGATACCGCTTTTCAAGTCCTGAGGGCTACCCGCCCTACCGCCATCAACCTCTTTTGGGCGCTAGAGCGCGTCATGGGCAAGGCAAAGCGCGCCAGGACCGTGGAGGACGTCAAAAAAGCAGTCCTTGGCGAGGCCACGAAAATGTGGCAGCAGGACATACAGGCAAACCGGCAGATGGGCTCTAACGGCGCGCAGCTCTTCAAGGACGGCGACGTGGTGCTAACACACTGCAACGCCGGCTCGCTTGCGACGGTCGCATACGGCACGGCCCTTGGGGTTATCCGCGCTGCAAGGGAATCCGGCAAGCGCCTGAGCGTCATTGCCACGGAAACCCGGCCGGTGATGCAGGGCGCAAGGCTCACCGCTTTTGAATTGCAGCATGACGGCGTTGACGTCTCGCTGATACCCGACACCGCTGTCGGGCACATGATGGCAAGGGGCGCGATCAAGAGGGTAATAGTGGGCGCCGACAGGGTCCTACGCACGGGCCACGTCTTTAACAAGATTGGGACTTACCAGGTCGCAATCCTGGCAAAGAGGCACAACATCCCGTTCTACGTCGCCGCTCCTCTGTCGACCTTTGACCTGAAAAGCAGCCCTGAAGACGTCATCATCGAAGAGCGCTCTGTCGACGAAGTCGTCAGGGTGGGCAAAAAGAGGGTCGCGCCAAAGGGCGTCAGGATATTCAACCCCGCGTTTGACATGACGCCGCCAGAGCTTGTCAGCGGCATCATAACCGAAAAGGGCGTGCTAAAGCCGCCTTTTGAGAAGAGCCTCAAAAAGCTCCTTGGCTAAAGTATTTATCGTGTTCCGCACACATGATTGCCATGCCAGCCGCACAGCAGGTCACAGAAGATCAGGTCTACAGCGCGTTGAAAAAATGCATGGACCCTGAAATCCCGGTAAACGTAGTCGATCTAGGCCTAATCTATGGAGTCAAGGTAGACCAGGGCAAGGACGTCGACATCAAGATGACCATGACCACGCGCGGCTGCCCGCTGCACGACACGCTTGTGAGCGACGTCAAGCGCTACGTCGGCAAGATCTCTGGCATCGGCAACATCAACGTCGAGATAGTGTGGGAGCCTGCATGGACGCTGGAAAAGATGAACCCCGCAGTCCGCGACCAGCTGGGATTTGGCAAGCCAAAATTGCGCTTCCAGATAGACTATGAAAAGTCGATGCCGCTAAAAATCGGGCGCTCGACCAAGCAGGAAGACGGCTCGCTTATACTGGCAAACGACAAGGATCAGGGCTTTATGGTAAACGAGGCGATTATAGAATTCTGGAAGGGCTGCGACGGCACAAAGACGATCAATCAATTAACGGACCAGTTCTCGGCCAAGCTTGGCATGCCGAGGCAGCAGGTGGAACAGGAAGTCGTCCAGCTCGTGCAGCAGCTGCTCGAAGCAGAGCTTTTGAAGGCCTGATGTCTGAGCCATCCATAGTCCCGCCTCACACGAGGACGATAGTAGAGCTTGGGATGGGCGACGGCCGGCTCATCGAATCCCTTGCAAAGGGCGATCCGGAGACAATCTATATCGGAGTTGAGCTTGACGCGCAGCAGTTCGCGCAGGCAAAGTCGCGCATGCACCTGCAGAACGCCTTTGTTGTGCATGGGTCGTTTGAAGACATTGTCGCAAGGTTCCCGGATAATTCGATCGACGGCTTTATCGCGGTGCTGCCGGATCCTGCCTTTATCGACGAAAAAAGGGAGGAGCAGTGGCGGCCCTTTTACAGGGTGGTGCATGCAAAGCTGAAAAAGCCGGGGGCTTTCCGGCTGGTAACAGAGATCACCGACGAGCTCTTGCAGCCGGTGGGCAACGACGCGTTTGACAGGTGGACGGTGTGGCTCGTGGAGACTTTCAAGTCGCTTGGGTTCAAAGTCGCCGACCTCTACGAGGGCCCGCCGCCAGAATACTCGTCGCACTGCCTCAACCAGTTCAGGGGCGACCCGGAGCGCATCAGGATGATGACTCTGGAGCTGGCTACCTAGTGCTTGCGCATCTGGTGTTCCTGCATGCAGTCCCTTGAGCAAAACTCTGCATTGCAGCCGCCGTGCGCGCACGGCATCGGCTCGTCGCCAAATTTCCTGTTGCACCACGTGCACAGCCCCTCAAGCTCGGGATAGTTGCGGTTCATGTAGGGGCCGCAGTTGCGCTTTTCCCGGAACCACAGCACCTCGAGGTTCATCTTTTCGGCGTGCGTCAGCACAACGTCGTACGCTTCGTAAAAGCCGGGCGCAAAAAACTGCCTGACAAACCTGGCGCCTTCCGGCCTCCTTTTTGAAGACGGGCTCCTGTAGGCGACGAGCCATTTTTCAAGCGGCAGCTCGTCTTTCATATGGCAAGCGCGTTCTGCATGAACTGGCGCAGATCTGACACCTTGACGCGCTCTTGCTGCATCGAGTCGCGGTGGCGCACCGTCACGGTGTCGTCCTGCATCGTCGCCTGGTCTATCGTAACGGCAAACGGCGCGCCTGCCTCTTCAAGCCTCCTGTAGCGCCGGCCGATGGAGCCGGACTCGTCGTAGAACGTGTCAAAGTCAAGTTTCAAGTCTGAATGGATCTTGCGCGCCTTTTCGCCGAGGCCGTCCTTTGTCATCAGCGGCAGTATGCCGACCAGCACCGGCGCAAGGTACGGCCTTAACTTCAGCACCGCCCTCGTCTCTTCCTTTACATGCTCCTCATAATACGAGTGCTCCAGTATGGTGTAAAGGCTCCTATCTATGCCCATCGACAGCTCGAACACGTGCGGCAGGACTTTTTTCTGGTCGACAGGATCGACGACTTCGAGGTTTTCCTTGCTCGTCGCCGCGTGCCCCTTCAGGTCATAGTCAGAGCGGTAGTTGCACGCGACAAGCTCGAGCCACCCTGTGCTTGTCTGCACCTCAAAGTCGAACGCGACCGTCGCGTAGAACGCCTTTTCCTCCTCTGACAGCCTGCGGAACCTGCTCTTTGTAACGTCGATGCCGGTCTTTTCGTAAAACTCGACAAGCAGGGCGAGATAGTAGGCGACCAGCTTGTTTGGCACCAGCCCCTTGGCTATTGCCTCTTCGGCCGTCACAGCTGTCATGTCAGAGTCGCCGTCTTTGAACAGGCGCAAGGTTGTGCCCTTTACCTCTTCAAACCGGGGCATCTCGTCGAGCCTGCCGGGGTTGCAAAACACCTCGATTTCTGCCTGGTAAAACTCGCGCAGCCTCAGCAACGACTGCCGGGGCGCTATCTCGTTGCGAAAGCTCTTGCCTACCTGCGCGACGCCCATGGGGAGCCTGCCGCGCATGGTCTTGAAGACGCGGGAAAAATCCACAAAGATGGACTGGCAGGTCTCCGGCCTCAGGTACGCCTCTTCTGCCGCCGGCCCTATCCCCAGGCGGAACATCATGTTAAAGCGGCTCACGTTACCAAGCTCGCCCTTGCAGTTTGGGCACTTTAGCCCGTGCTTTTTTACGAGGGCGTCGATGTCCTCGTTTGAGAGCCTCTCGGGAACCCTGCCGCCGGTCTTTTCCTCGATGAACCGGTCGGCGCGAAAGATGGACCCGCATTTAGTGCACTTCATGACAGGGTCGGTAAAGTTGCCGATGTGGCCCGACGCGACGAACACGCTCTTGCTCATCACCTGGCATCCGTCTATCTCCATCATGCCGTCGCGCCTGACAAGCTGCCTGCGCCACAACTCGACGAACTTGTTCTTCAAAGAGACGCCTGTGGGGCCGTACTCCCAGAATCCTGCCGGGGCGTCGGGATAAATCTCGCAACCTGGAAAGTAAAATCCGCGCTCTAGCGCCAGCTTCATGACCTTGTCATAGTTCGACATCTAGCATGAGGCTGCCAAAACGTGCTTTAAGTTTATTGCTACTATGCAGCGCAGGTAATAATTCGCCGCGCCTTATCGATGCAGCGGAAGTGTAAACGCAAAGGTCGCGCCCTTTTCGCCGGCGTTGTTGTCTGCAGCCATCTTGCCCCCGTGGGCGTCGATTATCCACTTGCAGATGTACAGCCCAAGCCCTATGCCCTTGTCAGACTTGGCCGCAAATTTCGTAAAGAGCCTTGGCATTATTTCCGGGTCCACGCCCATGCCAGAGTCCTTTACCTGCACCACCGCCTGGCCCCCGCCCTGTCCATCGTGATTGTGATGGTCCCCCGCTCTGTGAACTTGCCTGCGTTGCTCAGCAGGTTTGCCACGACCTGCCTTATGCGCTCCGGGTCGGCCTCTACCGACAGCTTTTGCCTTATCTCGATCTTTAACTCGTTGCCGTTTGCCACGACCAGGCTCTTGATGTCTGCCGCCGCGTCGCTTACAAGCCCGCCAAGCTCGACGCGCTCCATCCGCAGGGCGAGCGTATTGTTCTCCATCTTGCTGACGTCAAGTATGTCGTTTGCAAGCTGCCGCAGCCTCCTTGTGTTGCGGACGATTATGTCGTACTGCGGCCTGGTCAGAGTCACGTCGGACGCCGGGTTCTGGGGCTCGACGTTGTCCGCAGTCATCAGGATGGGCGTGATGGGCGTCCTTATTTCGTGCGCGGCGATGTTGATAAAGTCCTTTTGCAGCCTGCCGGTGACCTTTAGCTGCTCGACAGCCTGCTCCAGCTCGCCCGTGCGCACGCGCACCTTGGACTCTAGCACCGCGTTCCACCATATGATGACTATGGCAAGGACGATGAGGGCACCGGTGGCAGACGCGAGGAGCACGAAATTATTGACGCTCTCTGCAAACAGGAGGTCCTCGACGGCATCGTTGAAAGTAGAGGTCGGGTTGACCGCAAACACAAAGTAGACAGGCCTGCCGTCGACGACTACCGGCTGGCCGACTATCAGCCGCTCCCCCGAGCCCGTCTCAAGAAGGAACGAAGTAGAATTGCCTGCCAGCAGGCTGGTGGCGTGGAGCCTGAGCTTGGCAAGCGAGTCAGGCGCAAGGTTTTCTCCAATCCTGTCGTCAAAAACCCCTACCCCTGCCAGGCCTTCAAAGGGCGTGACGAGCAAGGTCCCTCTCCTGTCCATGGCCCCGATGTAGCTAGAGTCACCGTCGCCGGTATTGCCAAACTCCCCAAAAAACTGACCGCGGTTGCGCTGGCCGACACCATCCCAAGGTAGTTGCCCGTTTCCCTGTTTATCACGGGATAGTTGACAAAGATGCGGTAGCTGCCGTCCGCGCCCAGCTGCGCTTCTGAATACAGCGGCTGGCGCGTAAACCTCACCTGCTGGACATAGTGCCTGGCAGACAGGTCCTGACCAGTCAGGTCTGGGAGGCCTTGCGCGCTGACTTGCTGGACGATCGTCCCGCTGCTGTCGACGATCTCCAGCCTGTCCATGACTGTGCCCAGCCTGTTAAAGTGCTGCCTTAGCAATGCGCCGGCCTCGCTTGAAGAAAAGTTGCCCTGCTGGAACGGCTCTGTGGCCGCCAGCCCTGAAAGCCCTGCCATGGTCAGCCCTAGCGACCTGCCGACGCTCTGGGCAGTGGACCTGGCAGTCCCTGCTTGGAGCTCCTTGTACTGCTCAAACAGGACGTCGTTTATCGCCCTCCTGCTTGTTACCTGGTAGTAGTAATAGGCGCCAAACGAAATGGCAATTATGACGACTATGGCTGCTACGATGACTGCCTTGGTCCCGGACCTCAGCCCGCCCTCACCCTGCCGCGGAATTGGACATGCAGGGGTAGTGCAGGAATGGTCGCAATAGAGAAACTCATGGCATTTCTGGCTTCAAGGCGCGCCTGCAATGCATTATAGCGCCCACTAGTACTAAACTTTAATCGTCCGCATGGCAAACTCTTTCGAATTTTGCTTACGGTTAGTTTAATAGAAGCCCTATGATGCATTGTAGTTGAAAAATTTGTCATGAAAGTACTCGTTGCGGAAGACGAAAAGGACATTGCCGCTTCGTACCGGGACATGTTCAAAAAACGCGGGTACAATTTTCAGATAGCGCTTGACGGCGCCGAGTGCGTCAAGATATACAAAAAGGAGGCAGAATATGCCGCGCATGAAAACGGCAAGTCTACAAGTCCGCTGCCGTTTGACGTCGTGATACTGGATTACAAGATGCCCAAGATGAACGGCATGGAGGCTGCAAAAAAGATCCTAGAGATACACCCGCGCCAGCGCATAATGTTCATCTCGGCGGTGGTGGAGGACATGCTGGAAGACTCGGTCAAGAACCTTGGCAGAATAGTCGAGCTGGTGCGCAAGCCGTTTGACCCAAAGGGCCTGATCGAGACCGTCGAGGACGCCGAGGTCTACAGGATGCTAGAAAAGATGAACAAGGCCCTTGAGCGGCTGATAGCTGCAAACCCCGACTCGGACCAGCTCGTCGAGCTTTTGGCGGCCCTCAGAAAGATAATGAAGGGCCGGACGTTCTAGACGCATAACAATTTATCTCGGTCAGCCAGCCACATTGGTCGTTGAAGGTTTCCGACAGGACGCATGGCGTCGAGTACGCCATCCGCGACATCACCGCTTATGCCAACAAGATAAAGGCGCAGGGCAAGGAGATAATCTACCTCAACATTGGCGACCCTGTCAAGTTTGATTTCAAGACGCCTGACCACATAAAGCGCGCCCTGATAGGCGCGGTGGGCAGGGACGAGAACTATTACGCCGATTCTGAAGGCCTGCCGGAGCTGAGGCAGGCAATAGTCGAGAAAGAGTCGGAAAAGGGCCTCCAGGTCACCGAAGAAGACGTCATCGTCACAAACGGCGTGTCCGAAGGCCTCGACATGACCCTGGCGTCGATAGTGGACCCAAACAGCGAGGTCCTGATGCCGGGGCCCTATTATCCTCCGTATTCGTCGTACGTAAAGTTCTACGGCGGCAAGCCCGTGGAATTTCGGCTGCACGAAGACGGACGGCCGGACCTCGAGGACCTGCGCAAGAAAATAACGCCCCGGTCCCGTGCGCTGTGCATCATCAGCCCAAACAACCCGACCGGCGAGGTATTTGACCGCAAGAGCCTGCAGCAGCTCGTGGACATTGCCACCGAGCACGACCTGTATGTCATCTGCGACGAGATATACGACAAGATTGCGTTTGACTCGCAGTTCACCGGAATCGGCAAGGTCGCCAAGGACGCGCCGGTCGTCCTGCTGAACGGCTTTTCAAAGGCCTACCTGATGACCGGCTGGCGCTGCGGCTACATCTGCATGAACAGCCAGTCAAGAAAGCTGGACCAGTTCCGAGAAGACGTGCCCAAGCTTGCCCGCGTCAGGATAGCTGCAAACCTGCCGGTGCAGGTGGCGGCGGTGCAGGCGCTGCGGGGCCCGCAGGACCACATACCGCAGATGGTGGAAAAGCTGCGCCGCCGGCGCGACTATGTCGTCAAGAGGCTCAACAGCATGGGGATGCAGTGCAAGCTGCCGAGAGGCGCGTTTTACGCTTTTCCCAAGATAGACCTTGGTAAAAAGTGGAAGGACGACAAGCAGTTTGTCATTGACCTGTTGAACACCACCGGCGTCCTGACGGTGCACGGCTCGGGCTTTGGCACGGCATACGGCTCTGGGCACCTGCGCATAGTGTACCTGGCGCCGGAAAACGTGCTTGAAAAAGCGATGGACAAGCTGGAGCGCTTTGTGCGCTAGGCCCCGGGGATAACGCCTTCTCCCCTGAACAGTTTTTTTGCCTCGTCGACTGGCAGGTCCGCGCTGGGGAGGATGATGTCTGATTTTACAATCTCGCCCCGTTCTACCGGCTTGCCGTGCTTGACGACGATGCTGGAAAGCTCTATCATGCCTTTCTTGAACTCGGCGTCGTCTGCCTTTTCGGTTGCTACCATTTCCACAAGCGAGTCGTCGATGCCGTTGAGGCGCTTGAGCGTCCTTGAGTCAACCGTGAACTGGCCCATGCCCATTATCCTCACGACCTTTTTGGACGGCTTGGCCGAGGGCTCTGGCCTGGCCTTGACCTTGGGCCTGGATCTGGGCGCCTGCTTGCGTGGCTGCGGGGCGCGCCTAGCTTTTGGGCGGTGCTTTAACTTTGCCACGACCTTGGCCTTTTTGTGTTGCTTGATGTGGTGCTTGATCTTTTTTGGGCTCTTTTTCAACGACGATTGTTCTAGATCAATGTCCGCGCGCTCTTGGTCATTAACTTTGCTAATTCCCCGTCGTTTTGCCAGCAAGATGCAATATTTTCAATCTTTTTCATGATATTTTCATTATTTTAGGTGAAACCTGGCATGTTGCAGCACCGCATAATTCGTCAATAGACTTAGTTTCTTGCAGTCAACGCCGTTATTTGTCGAACCTGCGCCGCTCGTGCTCATCCGGCGGGCCGTGGTCATCTTTTTTCTTGAAATAGCCCCACAGTATGAGGGCTGCCCCTCCCGCTATCATTGCCATCACAAACTTTTCGTTGTTTACCTCTGCATTGACATAGTTTTCCAGAAACTGCTGCGTGCCGTTCTCGATGAGGCCTGCGGAAGAATCGACATAGTATAGCACCAGGTTCCTGATGGCGATAATCCCTGCAGCGACGATGAAGAGGACGCCCATCGCCGTCATCCAGTTGCGCCCCCGCGGCTGATTGCGCTCTTGCCACCTCATGCCCTTCACTACAACGCTTTGCAGATAACGTTTACGTCAGCTTTACGCCGGGGTGCTTCATCTTGTTGCGCCTGGCCGCGTTGAGGAGCATGGGGGTGAGGACTTCGGCCTGGTACGTCAGCGACAGCGGGCCTAGGTACACCGGCCGAAGACCGCTTATCTCTGACACCAGCTCTGCAAGTTTTGCGACAACGTTTGCGTCGTCGCCGCAGATGAACGTGTCGGTGTCGAGGCCCTGCGCAGTGTTTTTCAGTTTCACCTCAGATATCGTGTGGAACGCAGAGACGACCCTCGATCTCGGGGCCATGCGCTCTGCCACCAGCTCGGCCGCCGGCTTTTTGCCCTGCTCGATTGGGATGTAGACAAAGCCGCTGTCGGTGCGGGCCATGGGCACTATTGGCGACACGACTATGCAGTCGCTCCTGGTGTTGCCGGCTAGTTTAGAGCACGTGTCGTCGATGAACTCGTAAGGTATCGACAGTATGAGCACGTCGCAGTCCTTGGCAAGTGATATGTTGTCGTCGCCTGTGATGCTGCCGGACATCGAAGGAAGAGCCTGCTTTGCAGCCGTCATATAGTTTGCAGCCGCCTCCTTGGCCTTCTGGGCCTCCCTTGAGCCGACAATGATGTCGTGCTTTGCGCACCACCTGAGGGCAAAGCCTTCGCCCATGCCGCCGGTGCCGCCTACTATGCCAATCTTCATAGAGTCTCTCACGGAAGGTTTGGATATTAACTTTAGGCTCTGCATGCAATCATTAGGGTCCAAACCCAAAAGGACGCGTTGCCGAGCCCGAGAGTTTGACACCGCGCCATCTTGACACTTGCGAAAACGACTTAATACTGTTTTTAATTATTTTGAATAAATAACTGCATGATGGGACATGAACACCCCAAGCACTCTGACTCACATGGCAAACATCCGCAAGGAGGGAAATATGATGTCAGTCTGCAGTCAGACCCGGCAGCCCCGTCATCTAGAGAGCCTGCTAGATTAACAATAATTGTAACTGAACGGGAAACAGGCGACAGAATAGGTCGATTCGAGGTTATCCATGATAAGCTTACGCATCTGGTTGTAGTGAGCGACGACCTTTCCTATTTTGCACACATACACCCCAGGCTCGACGATAAAGAGAGGATTTTCACGATCGCCCATGCCTTTCCAACGGCGGGAAGATACAAGATGTGGGTTGATGCCAAACCCCAGGGTGGAGGGCAGTTTGTAAAGGATTTTCGCCTTGATGTCAAATGCGAGGGTATCCAAGCACCTGTGCCTATCGTAGCGGACAAAAATTTCAGCAAGGAGATAGTGGCAGGCAGTAAAAAATATCAGGTCAGGCTAAAGGTCCCTGAAAGCATCAAATCCGGGCAGGATGCCGAAATCGTGTTCGAGCTTTCAGACTCGCAAGGCAGGCCCATAACTGATCTTGAACCTCTTATGGCAGCAGGCGGTCACTGCGTAATCATTACTTCTGACGCAGAAAAGTTTCTTCATGTTCATCCTCTTGAAGGGGTAATCGCAGATTGGCGCGGCGGGCCAGAAGTGGCTTTCAGAGCAAACTTTCCATCGCCTGGCTTGTACAAGGCATGGGGGCAGTTTAAGCACAGAGGAGATGTCATTACTGCCGACTTTGTTCTGAAAGCAGAATGAAAAATGGCTAACGTAACCGATAGACGTCTTTCAGGGCGATTGGCGTCTGTTGTACCTGCTGCTAACATAGACTCTGCGATGAAAATCTAGGCCGCAATAAACAGCATGACTAGCGCCAACGCTACCATGCCAAAATCTTCCAGGACAGTAACTTTTGTCAGTGGGACCTTCAAAAAAGTCCCCAGACATACGCACTGGAATTTTTCCCTCTTCATCAGCTTTATTGAAACACCCAATCCGCTAAAGCCCATCACACCTACTTCTGCCAGCAGGAGCGGAAGCGACGTGGGATAAAGAATCATTGCCAATCCGAAAGACAGTTCAATGAATGGGTAAACATACCCGTACGCGAAAACCTTCCTTGCCAACAGGTCATAGGTGGAATAGCCCTCCGCGAAACCCTTCAAGTCAATCAGCTTAAAGCCCGCAAAGACAATGAAAAATCCTATCATAAAGTAAGACAAGGCCATCGTGGCCGAGAAATTGCCAGTCTGGAAATCTCTGAAGGATAGGACAAGCGACGTCAGCAGTATCAGGCCGACTATTATTGCCAAAGGCATGTAGTCCCTCCACGTTGACGTGCCCAAGCTTCTGGTCTCATCTTTCTGGGGGGCAACTTTACTTTCCGAGTTTTCTTCTACAAGTCTCATGCCGCATTTAGGGCAATTTCCAGATCTGTCCTGTCTTATTTCTGGATGCATCGGGCAGGTGTAGGATTTCCTACTCTGCATACTGGAATCTCACTGCCCTGCCGCTGCGCTGACATGCAAAGCCCTTGACCATGATCTTGACATGCAACGCATTATACATAAACAGGATACTTTACAGCTGTAAAATCATCGCTCTGGCGGGAAACAGCCGTTTTTCAATAAAAGTCAACCTGCAATGACACAAGTTCTATGGAGAAAAATATGCAGAAATTGGTGCTGGCTTGAATTAATTAATTCTTTTAAGGTTACTCGCATTTTTGTATGCACTGGAAATACTGGAAACACACACATGATAAACATAAAGTAACGGCGCAACTGACAAGCACTGTTGCCACTGGTCATCTTTATGCGCCACGGTCAGGCGGAAAACAATGTCAACCGCATGCTGGTGGGCCGGCACTTGGAGTCGCACCTGACAGAGTACGGGCGCCAGCAGGCTGCAGATGCGGCCAAGCACCTGAAGGGCGTCCAAGTAGACAAGGTGCTCGTGTCGCCGGTCATCAGGGCGGTAGAGACTGCAGAAATAGTGTGCGACGAAATAGGCGCGGAATATGAAATCGACGAGCGGCTGTACGAAATCGAGCTGGGCAAGCTGGTCGGCATGAACTTTGAAGAAGTGGTGACGAAATACGGCAACCTGTTTTTGAAATTTTACGACGAGCACGACCCGGTCCTTGACAGTTTCGGAGTTGAGCCCTTTTCCAAAGTAAGAATGAGGGTCACGAGCCTGCTTGAAGAGGCAGCAGACAAGCACTCTGACAGAAACGTGCTGTGCGTGACTCACCTTGACCCGATCAAGGCCGCTATATCAACCATCCTGGAACTAAAGCCGGAGGCGCTCTACCGGTGGCACATCCGCAATGCTGCGCTCACCGTCCTGAAACAGCAGGACAAGATCTATTCATTGTCTGCCGTGAACGTCATGTCGATGCACCGCTATCCGAACGAATGATTTTTTTCCAAAGCCTTAAATAAGATATTTGGTCGTATTTCGACCAAATGGGTATATCCTTAAGACAAGGTCTGCTCATGGTGCTTCCGGCACTTATCGCATTATCGGCAGTCCAGGTCGCTTTTGCTCAGGAAGATGGGCGCATTATCATCAACCGCGTTGAGGTGTGGGGTCTGTTTTACAAGGGCATGGTCATCGCATTCACCATAGGCGCAATCGTCATGGGAGTCATTGCTTACGTCGTTTTCAGGTTCCGCGAGTCAAATCCCAAAAACGTCGCAAGGGAGCCGGCGGAGGGACACTAGATGGGCCACGCAATGATTGAATGGGTCTACGTGGGCGTAGTCATCGCACTTTTGATATACATCGGGGCCGCGGCGTGGGACGTTGAGCGCTTTCTCGACCACCCACCAAAGGACTCCAAGGTCGTCAAGGTCACCGGTCAGCAGTGGTTCTGGACCTTTGAGCACGAGGACGGCCGGAAGGAGGTGGGAGAGCTGCACCTGGTCGAGGGCATCCCCTACAAGTTCGAGATAACGTCGCGGGACGTGAACCACTCGTTCAACATCCCGGACCTGACCGTGCTCATGGACGCGATCCCCGGCAGGATAAACACGATGTGGGTAATGCCTGACGCTTCTGGCGAGTACCTCATCCAGTGCAGGGAATACTGCGGTTTCAGCCACTACCAGATGCGCGCCAAGCTCTTTGTCGAAGAGCCGATAGTGGACGCAGCGGCTGACATAAAGCCAAAGGACGTCCAGGTGGCACTGCACGACTCGGCATCAGTTGTCGCAAGCAACTAATCTCGCACGACCAAAATGCTTTTATTTGATATTGAATGCAAAAAGCTCATTCGGGGGAATTTGATTGGTACTAGAAGTTAAGAAACCTCGTCCGATGTGGGAGATCCTTTTTTCAACCCATCATACCGATGTCGGGCTTCTTTACATGGTTCTGAGCATTACCGCCTTTATGATCGGTGGCGCTCTGGCATTGATGATCCGCACTGAGCTGTTCTTGCCCGGAAACCAGGGCATCATTCCTGACCCTAACACTTTCCACAGGATCATGACCACGCACGGGACAAACATGTTGTTCCTGTGGCTCATACCGTTTGCTTCCGGCATCGGCAACTACCTGATCCCCATATTGGTCAGGTACAAGGACATGGCATGGCCCAAGCTGAACGCCGTGGCGTTCTGGATGATCCCCGTCGGCATGGCGCTCGTGTGGCTTGGCATGGCGGACTTTACCTGGTACGCCACTCCCCCCTACTCTATCCTCCGCGCCCCCGGCCCCGCTGCCGAGATGTGGATATTTGGCATAAAGATACTCGGCATTTCGTCAATTCTGGGCTCTATCAACTTTATCGTGACGATACTAAAGATGAAGCACCCTGACATGCCGCTCATGAAGACGTCGCTCTTTGTGTGGGCAACCTTGGTGACTTCAATAATGATACTGGTGGCATTGCCTACGTTCACGGCGGCCCTCGTGATGCTGTTTACCGATCGGCTTGGAGTGTCCGGGTTCTTTAACCCCAACATGGGCGGGGACCCCATAGCCTACCAGCACATGTTCTGGTTCACATTCCACCCAGAGGTGTACATCTTTGCGATCCCGGCTATCGGCATGATGTACGAGCTGATACCGAAATTCTCGAGAAAGCCGATATTCAGTTACCAGTCTGGAGTGACTGCGTTCATACTGCTAGCGTTGGTGGCGTTCTCGTCATGGGCGCACCACATGTACGCAACTGGGATGAACTTTACTGAAAAGACGGTGTTCATGATAGGAACCCTTGCAGCAGTCCCTGCGTCGGCCATGCACGTGTTTAACTTTGTGGCCACGATGTGGGGCGGGAGGATAAAATTCGCCACGCCAATGTCGTTTATGGTGGGAGGCCTCGTCCTGTTCTTCTATGCTGGGGCAGGCGGCGTCGTTAACGCGCAGATGCCGCTTGACTTTCTGACGCACGACAGCTACTGGGTAGTGGGACACTTCCACCTGTTCGTCATGGGACTCATCACGTTCGCCTTCCTCGGCATGATATACTACATGTTCCCGTTCATAACGGGCAGGATGTACCACGAGAAGGCGGGAATGGTGACGTTCTGGCTGCTGTTCGTAGGAGTGTCGATGATATTCCTGACGCAGCACGTGCTGGGCCTGTACGGGATGCCTAGGAGGGTCTTTGACTACATACCGGTCGAGCCCCTGATCGTCATGAACCAGATATCATCGGTAGGAGCGTGGATAACGGGCGCGGGCGCGGCGCTCTTTATCGGCAACCTGATCTACAGCGCAGGCCGCGGCAAGCCTGCCGACATGCGCGACCCCTTCAAGATAGGGGAGGTCTACTACGACCAGGCGCGGAAGGAGCCGCACCACTAGGGGGATACTGGCATGGAAGAGCATCACGAAAGCAGCGACAAACCCGCGCTGATGACGTCGCCGGGCAGGATGAGGAGGGGCATCGTCATCGTGGCCGTGACCCTTGCCATCGGCTTTGGCATCGTCTTTACCCTGTGGGACGAGATGTTTGCCAACCCTCCGCCGGTGACAAGGCTGCAGACTGGCGAGCCAACACCGCCTCCGCCCGCGCAGGCAGGCGTCACGCAGATAACCATGCTGGCCGGAGCTGCCGTGTCAGGGGCTCCTGACTTTAGCCCTGATGACGACGCAACCGTCCCGCTTGGGAACAAGGTTGTGTGGAACAACGCAGACACTGTCCCGCACACTGCGACATCCGGCTCAGGTCCTGAAGACGCAGAATCTGGCGCAGCCTTTGACACCGAGCTGGTCAACGGAGGAGAAGAGTCTGCCGAGATAGATGTCGGCGGCGAGGTCGGGGACGTGATACCCTACTACTGTATAGTGCACCCCTACATGACTTCGCAACTGACGATAACGGAAGCAGAGGAAGGCGGCGGTGGTGCGGCAACCGGCCCAACGATTAACATCCCCTCCGGCGCGTCGGTGCAGGGCAACACGTCTTATGAACCGGCAGAGCTGACGGTGAAAAAGGGCGACACGGTGACCGTCACAAATGCCGATACGGCCATACACACGGTAACAAGCGGCCAATCGGGAGACGAGGATTCGGGTTCTGCCTTTGATTCCGACCTTGTTGAGCCAAGCGCCTCGGCAAAGATAGACACGGCTGCGATTGACGCAGGCGAGTACCCGTACTACTGCATCGTCCACCCGTACATGACAGGCAAGCTAGTCGTAACCGAATGATCCTAAAGGCGCTCTCTTTTGCGACGCTTGCCGTCCTTTTTTCCCTTATTTTTATCGGGGGATATGTCAGCGCGTCAGGCGTCGGCCTGTCCTGCCCTGACTGGCCGCTCTGCCCGCAGGGGCTCATTCCGCATGAAGACTTTATCATAGAATACATTCACCGGTCAGTCGCTGCCACCACCGGCCTGCTTGTCATAGCGACTGCCGTGTTTGCGATAAAGTCCAAAGACGCGCCAAGGGCCATGAAGGTGGCGTCGCTGATTGCAACTGCCGCAGTAATCGGCCAGATAGTGCTTGGCGCAGTCGTCATAGTTGAGCGCCTGCATGCAGTCCTCGTAACTGCGCACCTCGGGCTTGGGCTGGTCCTGTTTTCGATGGTGCTCATGACGGTGGCGTTTGCGTTTCGCATGCCTGCAACGAAGGCAATAATGGTAAAGGATTAGGTTTATAGTGGCTGTGCGCGGTAGCACCGCCATGGCCCGCGTCTGGCCTCTTGCTCTTGCACTGGCGCTCTTGGCATTATTGCCTGTGGCGCCCCTGGCTTTTGCTCACCTTGACCACATCCCGCACTATAACGGCAACGAGAGCCACACAGAGCACTATTTCGTCCACCAGGCTCTCGACCCGGAATACGCCGCGCCGGGCGAGCCGACGGCCATCATGTTCAGCGTCCAGGACTTTGACGGCAACGACGTCCGAAACGTCGAGACGATGCTGGAGGTGTACGCAAGCAACGGCGAGCGGCTGAAGGCTTTTCCGTGGACGAAATACGATGTCGGCGACTTTTCCGCCTATTACACGTTCCCTGACGTCGGCGGCTACCAGCTGGTCCTGAGCATCGCCAACGGGCCGGTCAACTCCAACAGCGTCGACCCTGTCAGGAGCACGCTCACCAGCTCAAATGGTTGCAACTGCGAGCGAGTCGTCCTCAACGTCCACATATCCAAGAACTTTGGCACTATCTTTACGTCGACGATACTTGCGGCCGTCTTTGTCCCGATGATAGGCCTTGGCGTATTAATGTGGCTCAACTACCGGGGCAAAAGGAATTCTGGCAAGATGAGTGGCGGGGCCGAGCTGGTAAAGTACGCGGTGATGCTCTCGGCAGTCGCCGGCGGCATGGTGCATTTTGCAGTGTATTCAGAGCACGGCTCGCTCCGGCTCGAATACCCGGTATTTCTGATATCTGCCGGCGGCATGCAGGTGGCCTATGGCATGCTGTACATAATGCTCACGCTGAGGTCGGAGGCCGGCACGACAAGCCCGTCGCAATATTATAGAAAAACAGTCACGCTGAACCTGTTTGGCCTTGCCGGCACCGCGGTCCTGCTTGGCCTGTACACGTATTCCGTTGTATTCCCGCCGCCGCTGTCGCCTGTCAACCAGCCCGAGGCCGTCTCGATTGCAGGGGTGCTGGCAAAGTCCGTCGAGGTGTTCTTGGTGGGCGGCATCCTGTACCTCATGCGGCTGGAAAAGAAAAAGCTGCAGATGCTATCTAGTAAGACATAAAACACCTACAGGCCGAACCTAACCGCATGTGGAAAGTAATGATGCCAAGGAAGATTGCCTTTGGCGCAAACGCCGCAAAGGAATTCCAGTATCCGAAAAATTCTCTCGTGATTACCACGACAACTCCGGACATATACAACAAGTGGCTCGATTACATGGGGATAAAAAATTATGAAGTCTATGACAAGGTCACGCCCGACCCGTCCATCGAAGCCATTGAAGAGCTGAAGAAGCAGTACGAAGGCAAGGAGATCAGCGCCTACATCGGCCTCGGCGGCGGGAGCTCGATGGACGTCTGCAAGTACCTAAGCAAGCTCACCGGCATCCCCAAGATCCTGATACCGACGACGTTTGGCACCGGGGCGGAAATGACCACCTATGCCGTCATCAGCTTTGACCACAAGAAAAAGCTGTTGCAGGACGAAGCGTTCCTCGCAGACGCAGCCATCGTCGACCCGTACTTTTTGCCCGGCACGCCTTTCAACATCATGCGCAACTCGGCATGCGACGCGGCCGCCCAGGCGTCTGAAGGCTATGACAGCAAGGCCGGCAACCCGTTCACGCAGTTCTTTTGCAAGGAGGCCTTTGACATCCTCTACGACGCCATCATGAACGACAAGCAGAACCTGCTGCCGTACGGCGCCATGCTGTCCGGCATCGGCTTTGGCAACTCGTCGACCACGCTTGGCCACGCGCTTTCGTACGTGTTCTCAAACGAGGGCGTCCCGCACGGCTACGCGCTCTCCTCGTGCACGACTGTCGCGCACAAGTTCAACAACTCTGTCTACTACAAGCGGTTCAAGGA
>NZ_JBOGQF010000019.1:0-18323 GCF_050748925.1 Nitrososphaera sp. | reverse complement strand
TCCTTGCACCGTGGCCCTCTATGGTGTTCAGCAACTTTACGACTGCCTCTTCGTCAGCCGTCTTGAAGACGGAATCGGAAAATATCACCGACTCGACTGCCTTTGCGGACGCGGCCTCTGTAATGTCCTTGAGCCCCATGGCAAACCTGTTTTCGTCCCTGCGCACCATGCTCATCACCTGGTCCAGCATGGAAGAGACTGCCGCCATCTTGCTCTCGCCCATCGCCTCTCTTGCCTGCTGCGACCGCAAGAAGACAAAGACCCCGTCCTCCCCTGCGACGTCGACGCCGTCGACCACCTGCGCCCTCTCCTTGGGCAGGCCGTGCTTGTCAAGTGAGTTGTAGAACCGCCTGCGGGTCTCGCCGGGGCCAAAGATGATTATCCTGTCCGTCTCGCCAAGCACCGACGCCACCGTCTTGGCCGCGTCGCCAAAGAACGAGTCGAGGCTCGCGTTCTTGGTCGCATAACGCTTGCCGCTCTGGCCGGAATAGATGTTGGGGATTATCTTGGCGTGCGTGCCTGAAACCCTCGCCACCGCCGCCTCCTGCGTGTCGATTGCCACGAGGATGAACGACGCGCCGTCGCCGGACTTTTTCAGCATCCGCAGCTCGACTTCCTGCCACTTTCTGTCCTTGTCTATGGTTATCATGTCGCCTGCCTGTAGCGAGAGCGCATGGTGCGTGCCCTTTGTCACCATCTCATTGTCCGTGTTTTCAATGTTGCCGGCAATCCTCAACCTGTCGACAGTAGAGTCCAGCTCTACTCTGTCGACTTTAATCGACACCCTGACCTTGACGCGCTCGCCCTTGTCAGGCCTTCCGTACTCTTTTTCCTGCTTGACAACCCTGCTCGTGTCTGCGATGACATAGTCTCCCGGCTCTACGATGCGCCTGAGCGTAAAAAGGTCGTCCGAGTCTTCCGGTATCACAAAGTATGCGTTGTTGGACGCGGTGCTCTGCTTTACTATCATGCTTGCGGCTGCGCCGTGTTCTGCTGACCTTCGGACGGGTGCTGTTGCGTCGACTGGATGTACTTGTCGACCCATTCCTGCGTCAGCACGCCGGCCTCCACCAGGTTGACGAGGGCGTTTGGAGACGCCGTCCCCTGCACCTTGCCGGAGCGCTTGCGGTTCTGCCTCCACTTGAGCGACGTGTTGCCAGATTTGGAAGAATAGATGATGCCGAGGATCTCTTTTGCGTTCACAAAGGTCATCTCGCGCAGCTTTTTGAGGGTCACCTTGTCGGCCGCCTCGATGTAGATGGCGCCGGGCCCCTCTTCGCGCTCTGGAAACACCTCAAAGTCGCGCAGATAGCTTTCAGGTATGAACGATCTGCAGGTGCTTATTATGACGAATTGCCTAAAGCTCTCAAGAGAACACGTAGTTTCTATCTGAACCAAGCCAATAGTGAAAGACACGTAGTTATTTATCAAGCTTGTGAGAAATTTTAGTGGACGGGCAAACTCCTCACTCAAGATCCTCCTCACCAATCAGTAGGGCTAGTCATGTCATTGCCTGCCCATCCGATGATGCTTGCGCGGCTAGGCATAAAAAACTAAGTGCAGCAACGGCCGCGGGGAATGACGTGGCCGTGGGGGCATTCCCGGGGATGCTTTAGCAATGTGCACAGCGCGTCGGTGAAAATATTTTTCATGTGGTGCTCTATGCCGCAGACCATCTCTTCGTCTATCTCTATCTTTAGCGCGTCCTTCATCAAAACTTCAAGCAGGCGGGTGTTCCGTATCATCTGCTTGCCTATCCTGTCCCCTTCGTCGGTCAGTTTCACGCTGCCCTTGGTGTAATGGACAAGGTTCGAGCCGTCGAGCTTGCGCAGCATCTGGACTACCGAAGGCTGGGTGACGTCGAGCATCTTGGCAATCGAGCTGACCTTGACTTCGTCGCCCCTCTCGCGTATGTACCATATCGCCTTGAGGTACATCTCGACGTGCTCTGCTCCTGCCGTTCCGATAAAGAGCTCTTCATCGTCGCTTCTCCTGACAGTAGACTCCAAAGGCGCGTTTACTTGTTATGAAATATTATTAACCTTATCTGTCCTTCTTTTGCGCTTTGGCGTCTGCCCACAGGTAGCGGAAGTAGTCGGTTGCAAAGCCTGCCAGCGCCGCGTGGTCAGCCCATATGGCTATAGGGTCTATCATGCCGTTTTCGCCCATGCTCTCGCCAAGCAGTATCAGGACGTGCTTGCCGTCTGCTATGACGCCCCCGCCAAACATGCTGTTCTTTAGTTTCACTTCCGCGACCCTTGATAGCGCCTTGACCGTGTCGCTGCCCGTCTGTTCAGACGCGAGGACGGTTATCTTGACGCCCTTCTCGTGCACGGTCCGCAATATCGGCTGCATCGGCTTGGCGATCTCTTCGGCGACGCTTGGCAGCGCCACCAAAAGCTCGTGCTGGCAGCTCTGCACGATGTCGTTCACCTTTGCCGCTATGTTGTAAATCCCCCTGACGACCCATATCTCGGGCTTCTCCTTTATGCCGCTCTTTGTATAGATTGGCATCAGCTCGCTCACTATGGTGGACTGGCTTTCCCGAAAGCTGTTTTCGCTCCTCATCCTCATGGCTTCAAGCGCCGTAGATGGCGACTGGGGAAAGAACTTTTGCGGGCGGGAACTGTCTGATTCGAGCCAGCCTTTCTCCTCGAGGCTGTTCAACACTTCATATATCTTGGAATATGGCACGCCTGACTTTTTGCTAATGTCAGCTGCCGTCATGGCCCCGGCTTCCAAAATCGACGTGTATACCCTTATCTCGTAACCTGTCAGGCCGAGATCTTCCATGGCCTTCCTGGACCTGTCGCTAATGCTCAACTGCCCAGTTTTATTACGCCGTTATATTTCAACATATGCTAGCGTTTAATGTGCAGGCAATCCCTGCTGTTAAAGGCATGAGCGGTGTGGGTAATTCCGCAACAAGTCGATGTCTCTTCTTAAAAGTGTTTAATAGGGATGGTCTGCATATCATGTTTGAGGAATATATGGCATATTGCCTCATGCCATAACAGGTGATGCGATTGTCGACAACTGCCAAATCCATTCCCGAGGTTGGAAAGGCCCAGAGGCAGCCTGCCGTAATGATTGTTGACGACGAGCTTGACATTCTCATCACGGTAAAGATGGTCCTGAACAAGTCCGGGTTCCAAAACGTAGATATTTTTTCTGATCCGTTGAGGGCATTGGCTGATTTTAAGGCAGACAAGTACGACCTTGTAGTGCTGGACATCCGGATGCCTGAAATGTCCGGCTACGACCTTTACAGGGAGATACGGAAGCAGGACAAGAACGTCCGGGTCTGTTTTGTCTCTGCGTTTGAAGACTATTTCCAGGAATTTAGCAAGCTGTTCCCAAATGACAAAGCTGAATGCTTTATGCGAAAGCCGATGACGATGTCGGAGCTGCTTCAAAAGATAAAGGAACGGCTTGCCTGATCTTTGCAGATGCAATAGTCTTTTTGATTATTATCGCGTATTGTTACCGTGCTACGGTATTACGTTGCGTTTGCCGTCGCCATCGTTTCTGACTTGCTTGACTATACTGCCATGGGGTCGCTTCCTGTAATCGGAGACGTCATCGACGCCATCACCATTCCGATACTCTATGCCTTGATAGGCAAGTTTTCTCTCTTTGGCGCAGTAGAGTTCATCCCGTTTGCTGACCTTGTCCCGACCTATACCATAGCTGTAGCTCTTGCCTATCGCAAGGAGTTGAAAAAGGGCGAGCAGGAGCTGGACGGGCAGAAAAGGACATCAACCCCTTTATAAAGAAGTAATCATTGTATGAGAGCAAAGGGTCAACTCTGGTAACCCCTAATCACCGTAGTAATTGCACCGTTATCTTTAAATATAAAATCTAGAACGTTTTATGTAAGAACTAGCATGGAGCTACTTCAGATTTCGAATGTAACGAGCAAGAATGTCGCTGCAAGGAAGACGATAAGGTTCACGCAGAGCATCTGCCCGGACTGCAACATGATCCTCGATGCAGAGGTCTTTGAAAGGGATGGCAAGGTCTTTATGACAAAGACCTGCCCGACACACGGCGAGACCGAGGAGCTTTACTTTGGCTCGTACGAAATGTACAAGAAATTTTCCACTTACTGGATGGACGGCAAGGGCGCCCAGGCGCCAAACGTAATGATCGACAAGTGCGCGTGCCCGAACAACTGCGGCCTTTGCACAAACCACCTTTCGCACTCCGGCCTTTCCAACATGATCATCACCAACAGGTGCGACCTGACATGCTGGTACTGCTTCTTTTACGTCAAGAAGGGCCTTGAAGGCGCCTATCTCTACGAGCCAAACCACGAGCAGGTGAGGGCCATGATGAAGACCCTGAAGGCAGAAAAGCCAATCGCGGGCAACTCTATCCAGATCACCGGCGGCGAGCCGATGCTCCGCGACGACATTACAGAACTGATAAAGATAATGAAGGAGGAGGGCGTCGACCACGTGCAGCTCAACACCAACGGCATCAAGCTGGCCATGTCGCCAGAGACGATGCGCCAGGTGAGGGGCTCCGGCGTCAGCAACCTCTACCTGTCCTTTGACGGCGTCACGCCAAGGACGAACCCCAAGAACCACTGGGAGATACCATACACGCTGGAATCTGCACGCAAATGCGGCATGACAGTCGTGTTCGTGCCGACTGTGATAAAGTCCATCAACGACCACGAGCTGGGCGGCATCATCCGCTACGCGCAAAAGCACATGGACGTCGTGCACGCGGTAAACTTCCAGCCGGTGTCGCTGACAGGCAGGATGGGCAGGAAGGAGCGCGAGAAATACAGGATAACTATTCCAGACTGCATTGAACGCATCGAGGAGCAGACAAACGGCGAGATCAGCAAGGACTCGTGGTTCCCGGTGCCCTCGTGCATGCCCATGACGAGCATCATCGAGGCTTTCAGCAAAAAGCCAAAGTACGAGCTTTCGATACACTTTGCATGCGGCGCAGGCACCTATGTCTTTGAAGACGTCCAGACGAGGAAGCTGACTCCGCTGACATCGTTTGTCGACATCAAGGGCGTGCTTGAATACTTTGAAGAAAAGGCCGACGAGATCAAGTCCGGCTCCAACAGGTACTGGACGATGCTCGAAGTCGTCAGGAAGCTAAAGACGTTCGTGGACAAGGACAAGCAGCCGCACGGCCTCGACCTGGCCAAGATGTTCTCCAGCATACTGCTGAAGCGCAACTTTGACTCTGTCGGCAACTGGCATGTAAGATCACTGTTCCTTGGCATGATGCACTTCCAGGACAAGTACAACGAGGACCTTGAACGCCTCCAGAGGTGCGACATACACTACCTGACACCGGACCTGAGGATCATCCCGTTCTGTGCCTTCAACGTCATCCCCGAATGGTACAGGGACAGGATACAGAAGAAGTTCTCGATCCCAGTCGAGGAGTGGGAGCAGGCGCACGGCCAGACGCTCGAAGCGGGCCTTTACCGCGGCCTGATGAGGCGTGGCAAGCCAGAAGCCCAGATGGGCTGCGCCCTGTCAGAGATGCACAGGGACGCTGCGATGGCCTCTGACGACCACAAGGGAACTGAGCTCCGCAACGGCATGGCCGGTGCGTAAGCACACCCACTTTTCTCTTTTATTTTATTAATAACTTTCAGAATCCAGTATTGCAAGTGCGCGCATGCCTTTCTCCGTAAGCACATAGACTGTGCACGTGCCGGCGACTGCGGACACACGGACAAGCGAGCATTCCAGCATCTTGCCAACGTGCCTGTCAACTGCCTTCCAGTCGATGCCTGCCTCGTTAGCCAGCTGTAGCTTGTTCCTGGGCTGTGTCAGCAGCCGGAGCAGTCTCGTTCTGGTGGGCCCGCCGCGCATCCTCACCAAGAGCTCGAATGCGCTGCATTCCAGGCCGCCCTCTGTCCATTTTTCTCTTATCTTGCCCCGCCAGCAGTCCCTGCCGACAGTGACCTGCGATGTCTCGACGCCGAATTTTCTGGCCTGCAAATACTGCATCTGGGACAGTTGCTTTGTCTCTGTGCCGGAGCGATAGTCGACAAACGCTGCATGGGTTAGGGTAAGAGCTGTAAAAAGCACGACGACGATGCTCATCGTCTTTGCAATGCTCAAGTTATCGAGCCTACTTCTATTATCACGTCCTGAACATAAAAGGGTTCCAGAGCCAAACTAGAGGTACCTGCCGTAGCCAACGATGCCGTTCTTTTTCAGGTCCCAGTTTGGCGGCAGTATCCACAGGCCACCTCCTGAATCTACCTCAAGTTCAAGCCGCGGGAGGACGTTAGAGGGCGGCCCCTGTATGGACGCCGGCCCCAAATACGCCTCGCCCGTAAAGACGTCGTACAGGCTGCCGTGGCACGGGCACTGGCCGTTGCCGCCGACCGTCCTGCCCGGGTCCTTGGGATCCGGCTTTCTTGGAAAGTACTTCCACAGGCACCACAGGTGCAGGCAGACCATGCTGTACATCCTGAACGCGCTGGCGTCGCCCTTTTCGCCGCCCATCTCTTTTGGCAGGCGTATGAATTGCCACGTGCGGAAAGCTTCTCTGTTCAGGACACGGTCGTCTGACTCTGGATAGACTACTACCTCTGCGTGGTTGACGGGAAACGTATGGACGTTGGCCTGCGAGCCGTCGCCTAAAAGCACCTTGCTCTTGCCTTCCGGCGCCGCCCCGGATGGGTTGGGTAGGTACTTGCCCCATTCTACAAACGGCGCAAATGTCATGGCCAGGCCAGACGCAGCCATCAGCTTCAAAAAGTCCCTCCTTGACGCCCTGTGGCCCATGCGGTACGCAGGCGCAAAAATTGATTTAACGCTTGATCCAAACGTTTGGACAAAATCTTAAATAAATCAGCAGCTGACGCGACCGTCCAAAAGTTATAACGTTTTTAACGCCCTGCGCCGTCTTTTCGCCTGTGAACCTGCAGCGGTGGTGCCAGCTTGACGAGCAGATCTACATTGCCGAGTCTGACGAGCGCTTTAACCAGTACGCCGGCCTTGCGCACAGCGAGAAGGTCATCGAGCGACTGGCAGAGATGAAGGCAACGAGCGCGCAGGCTTTTCTTGAAAATTTTGACGGGCCCCGGGAACTGTGGCTGTCCGCAGTCGAGAACATGGCCGACTCGTCCACCAAGAAACTGGAGCTCAAACTATACAATTTGCGCAACCAAAAGATCGCGACCAAGGCCGGCAGGCGGACTGTCAACTGGAGCTCGTGGCGGCAGTTCAACAGCGTGGAAAAGGACTCAAAGAGGCGCAAGCAGGTCTTTGACGATTTCGTGAAAAAGACGCGCTACATCTCGCCGGTCATCAAGGGGCGCTTTGACGCGATTGGCGACGTCTATGCAAAATACAAGATGAACCCCCTTGACGGCTACCTTGAAAGCGAGAGGTTCTCGCGCCCGCAGCTGCTCGACTTTGTGAAATCGATGGGCAGGCAGGCAAAAAAGCCCTTCCGAGAAGCGCTGGCCGAGATGTCGAAAAAGGTGCTCGGCAGGCCTGCCGAATACTATGACGACTTTTACTTTTTCAGAAACCGCGTCTATGCAGACATGGAGAAGCATTTTGCCGGCGTCAGCCCGCCGGGCCAGGTGAAAAAGACTCTGGAGGACATGCATTTTGATTTATCGAGCATTCGCTTTGACACAGAGAACCGCAAGAACAAGTACCCGTCGCCCATCTGCTTTTTCGTGCAGGTGCCGACTGACGTCCGGGTGCTCTACAAGAGCGAGAGCCGATACTTTGACCTACAGGGCTGCTACCACGAAATGGGGCATGCCGTCCACGCGACGTCCATTGACCCTGCGGCCGAGTACCAGGACCGCTATGGGTTTTCAATGGGCGTGGCAGAGATATTTTCGATATTTCTGGAGAGGCTGACCAAGAACCGCAAGTATCTCCGGTCGCTTGGCGTCGCCGACCAGAAAGTACTTGACGACATCGAGGCGAGGAACAATTTCATGGAATTGTTCTTTGTCGCCTTTTACACTGCCAATTCGCTGATGAAGGCCGAGTTCTGGCGCAAGGGGCTGTCGATGGAGCAGGCAAGCGACCTCTATGCGAAACTGGTACAAGAGTACACGGGCCTTGAAACGCCCGGCGAATACTGGATGCTCCACCACATCCTGCCTGACGCCATAATGTACGTGCCAAGTTATCTCGTGGCGGCCGTGCGCGCGGCAGAGCTTGAAAAGCAGCTGCAGGGCAGGTTCGGCGACGAGTGGTGGACGCAGAAAGAGGCGGGCAGCCACATCCGCGACATAATGAGGCCGGGGGCAAAGATAGACCTGTCGTCTTTTTCAAAGATGGACTCTGGCCTGTTCATCAAAGAGATCACCGGTGCGTAACAGCAGCCTGCGCGATCCTCCTTAAAATTTTGGGCTCGTCAGATTGGCATGGCAAACGGCGTAGAGTATTTCGAGATACCTGCGGACGAGGCAGGGGAGCTGAAGGAGTTCTACTCTTCGCTCTTTGGCTGGCAGTTTGAGCAGTCCGAGATGGCTGACTATTGGTACATAAAGAACGCCGACATCAGCGGCGGGCTGGCGCCAAAAGAGACGCCAGGGCAGATGCCTACCGTCTTTGTCGACGTAGAGTCGATAGACGACTACCTTGAAAAGGCGGAGAAGCTAGGAGCAGAGGTGGTAAAGGGCATGCAGGAAATGTCCAACGGGTACTTTGCCGTGCTTGAAGACCCTCAGGGAAACACGTTTGGGATCTGGCAGGACAAAAAGTAGCCAGTCCTTTTAAAAAAGGATCTAAAAGACGGCGCCGACTGCAGCCTTTTGCTCTTTTGGCAGCTCGCGGTAGCCGTCCTTGTCAATGATGACGACGTTGATGCTGTCGCCAGTGCCGGCATTCCTGCGGATTGCTGCCGCAATCGCGTGCATGGCCGTCTTGTACGCGTCGTCTACGCTCATGCCCTCGCGGTACTCGGATTCCAGATAGCCGTACGCTACCGGGGAGCCAGAGCCGGTAGAGATGAACTTTTCAGACGAAATCGAGCCAAAGAGGTCAAGGTTATAGATGGTGGCACCCTCCTCCTTTGTGTATCCTGCCATGATCAGCTGCACGTAGAACGGGAAATAGCGCTGGTTGAACAGTATGTTTGAGCAGAGCCTTGCTGCCGACTTGATCGGTATGAGCTCCTTGTTCTGGAAGCGGTAAATGTTGGCGTTGTAGCGCATCGTGTCGACGAGGTTCTGCGCGTCCGCCACGCCGCCTGCAATTGTAAGGCCAAGGTGGCTGTCGACCCTCTGGATCTTCATGACATGCCTGTCGGCGATAAAGAGGCCCGCGCTCGCCCTAGTGTCTGCGGCAAGCACCACGCCGTCCTTGCATGTAAGGGCGCAGGTGGTGGTCCCCTTCTTTATCTGCTCAGCGATATACTCCGGATAACGGTTGTCCTGAGGGTGCATGGGCTGAAAAGCGCTGGAACCTGACTTAAACCTATCTGCTCGTTTTATATTGTACTTTGTGCAATTTTGTCTCGCTTGGCCCCGCGGACGACATTTGAAAAGATATGGGACAGCCACGTCGTCTACGAGAAGGAAGGCGGGCCTTCATTACTTTACATTGACCGGCACCTGGTCCACGAGGTCACGTCGCCGCAGGCGTTTGACGGCCTCCGGATGAGCAAGCGCAAGGTGCGCCGGACCGACTTGACCTACGCGACGATGGACCACAACGTGCCCACGAGCGACCGGTCGCTGCCTATAGTCGACCAGGTATCCGCGACGCAGATAAGGACCCTTGCGCAAAACTGCAAGGAATTTGGGATCACGCTTTACGACATGCACAGCCCAGACCAGGGCATAGTACACGTCATCGGCCCGGAGCTCGGGCTCACGCTCCCCGGCACGACAATAGTGTGCGGCGACAGCCACACGTCGACGCACGGCGCGTTTGGCGCCTTTGCGCTTGGCATAGGCACGAGCGAGGTAGAGCACGTGCTGGCAACGCAGACGCTCTGGATGGACAGGCCTAAGACGTTTGCGATAAACCTGCAAGGCAGGCGCAAAAACAAGCATGCTGTCACTGCCAAGGACATGATACTCTACGTCATCCGCACCATCGGCACCGCCGGCGGCACCGGATATGTCCTAGAATACAGAGGCGACGCGATGTCAGACCTGTCTATGGAAAACCGCATGACGATATGCAACATGTCAATAGAGGCCGGCGCAAGGGCCGGCCTTGTCGCGCCCGACGAGGCTACGTTTGACTATGTTAAGGGCAGGCACTACGCGCCCAAGGGGGAGCAGTTCGACAAAGCAGTGGAATACTGGAAGGGCATTTGCACGGACGCCAGCGCCAGTTTCGACAAGTCGATGACGTTTGACGTGGGGGCGCTTGCGCCGCAGGTCAGCTGGGGCACGAACCCCGGGATGGTCGTGAGCGTCAACGAGAGCGTGCCGCACCCGGACGAGTTTGCGCGGGGCAACGGAAACGAGTTGAAGGCGGCAAAGCGCGCACTCGAATACATGGCGCTAGAGCCCGGCACGCCGGTCACAGGTATAAAGCTCGACCGCGTCTTTATCGGCTCGTGCACCAACTCGCGCCTTGAAGACCTGGCGGAGGCGTCGGTGGTGGTCAAGGGCCGAAGGGTGTCGCCAAGTGTGAGGGCGATGGTCGTCCCCGGCTCGCAGCAGGTAAAGTCTGCGGCTGAAAAGCTGGGTCTTGACAGGATATTCAAAGACGCCGGCTTTGAGTGGCGCGAGTCTGGCTGCAGCATGTGCCTCGGCATGAACCCTGACATACTCTCGCCGGGCGAGCGGTGCGCAAGCACCTCAAACCGCAACTTTGAGGGCAGGCAGGGCAGCGGCGGCAGGACGCACCTAGTGAGCCCGGTGATGGCCGCAGCTGCTGCGATAGAGGGCCATTTCGTCGACGTGAGGGAGTGGCTCTGATGGAGCCGTTTGCGCCGGTAACGAGCAGGGCGACCCCGCTTGACAGGGTGAACGTCGACACCGACCAGATTGTGCCAAAGCAGTTTCTAAAGCTTGTAAGCCGGACCGGCTTTGGCCAGTACCTCTTTTACGACTGGCGCTTTGACTCTGAAGGCAGGCCGCGCAAGGATTTCGTGCTCAACGACCCGAAATATTCCGGCAGGCAGATACTGCTTGCGCGGGACAACTTTGGCTCTGGCAGCTCGCGCGAGCACGCGGCGTGGGCCATACTTGACTATGGCTTTCGGGCGGTGATAGCGCCTTCATTTGCAGACATTTTCTACAACAACTGCTTCAAAAACGGCGTGCTGCCGGTGAGGCTTGCGCCAGAAGAGGTCGAATACCTGTTCAAAAACGACCTTGAAATGACAATAGATCTTGGCAAGCAAACCGTGACTGTGGACGGAAAGGTGATGCGCTTTGAGGTCGACGGCTTTCGCAAGCAGCTGCTCCTTGAGGGCCTCGACAGCATCGGGCTGACCCTGCAGCTTGAAAGCCACATTGCGCGCTATGAGGAAAAGCAGCAGCCCTTTGCGCCGGCCCTCTGACAAGATTTTTATCTAAACCCCTCCGGAGCAGTAGTACATGGCAGGGATAGTGGCGATTTACAACCACGGGTCCGAGCCCAACAAGGCCGTGAACTATTACCTTGCCCACGCCATGCGGATGCTGCAGCACAGGGGCAAGGCGTACTGGAAGATTATGGTGGGGGCCGGCTCTGCCGGCGGCGAAGGGTCCCTTCCGCCTGACGAGGCGCTGTTAAAAATGGCCAGCCGGGAAAAATTGAATGGCGTTTCAGGCATTGGCTGCCTGCTAAAGAGGTCGCCCCCGTTTGCCAGCATGGCCAACATGCAGGCCGCCTTTGACGGCTTTTTCGTGGACACCGAGAAGCTACACCTGCACCCCCACGTCGGACCTGCGCGCGATTCCGATTCTCTCTTCAAGATCTATTACATCTTTACCACGCTCTTGCAAAAGGACGCGGACAGGGCCGTCGAGTTCCTTGACCGGCACCTGCGCGGCAACCTGATGGCCAAGATTGGCGACGACGTCTATGCATACCGCGACAGCACCGGCTTCAAGCCGCTCGTCACCGCGTCCAGAACGGACAGGACGCTCAACGTCATCGCGTCTGAAAACTCGCTCCGCTCGTCGCTCATCGACATGGAGTTTGCAGAAGTCAAGCCGGGGCAACTGCTAAAGATGAGCAAGAAAGGCGGCCTGCAGGTTGTTGCCACCAGCCACGATTCAAAGCTGATGATGGACCCGTTTGAGTTTATCCGCGAGTCAAACGTCGTCGCGACGCTCGGCGGCAAGAGCATCTACTCGATAAGGAAAAACATTGGCAAAGAGCAGGCCAATTTCCTCTCCCTCGACCTGAAGGTGGGCGACCTGGACTCGGCGTACGCCGAGCCGGACTATACCCGGCCGATGGCCCTTGGCTTTGGGCTTGAATACCGCCGGCATTTCCCGCATTTTGACCTTGCCGAGGGCGTCATCAAGGACCGCTATGACGACTCGGACAACATGATAGACTTTTCCGAGCAGGACAGCAAGAACAAATTGCTCACGACCGGCCGGTCGCTAAAGTTCGTGATGCAACCGCTGGTGCAGGGCCGCAGGACAGCCACCGTGCAGGGCACCATACAGACCAGCGCAACTGCGCGCGAGACGATATACTACCTGCGCAACGCCGGGGCACAGCGCATCGACGTCATCGTAAGCTACGTCCCTACAGTAGACGGCCGGCAGGTCGGCCTTTACACGCACAACCGCGAGCTGGTGGCAAACAAGTACGTTGGCGAGGTGTCCTCGATAGACGCCCTGAACCAGAGCATTGCAAAAGAGCTCGGCGCCGACATGGTTTATTACAACTCGCCGTCCGTTCTTGCAAAGGGCATCGGTATGCAAGAGCGCAACCTGTGGTTCCCGGAATGGGTCAGGTTCCTTGACTACAAAAAGTGACGTCGAGCCGGGGCGGATAAAGGGCCCGCCTGCCCGAAGGCAGGTTCTGCTGTCAGGCGCGCAAAAGGACCAGGGCTTTACGATAACCCTGGTAGAGATGCGCCAGTATGTAGAGCGCGCGGACGACCTGCTCGGCGAGTATTCCCTGCTGACAGTCGTGGTGGAAACTGACAGGGGCTCGATAGAGATGAAGTACGACGAAGGCTTTCGAGGCCCGGACGCCTTCCAGTCTGCAGTCGCGATGCTGACGCAGTACGTTGGGCTGTCGGCGCTCATCAACCGCGCCCTGATAGCGCTGTCAGAGTAGCTTTTCAGCCTCGGACAGCTTGCTGACGCGCACCGGCCAGGTAAAGTCGCTGTTCCACGGCTGGTTGAAAAGTATCGCAGACTTGGGGGCGACGACATCCACAAGGTTCTTGGGCGCGTCGTCTATCAGCACGTCAAAGGGATAGTTTGCCTTTGGCACCGCGTCGTATATGAAAAGCAGGTCGTCTGCGTATATGTCGTGAAAGTCAAGCCACTTTGCCACGTACGCGACGGTGGGCCTCTCTCTTTTCGTGATTATCGAAACGCGGTAGCCCTTCTTGTGCATCTTTTTCGTCACCGCCCCGATGTTCGGCTCGGTGGGCGGGATCTCGGTCCAGCGCCTGCTCCACACGTGCGTGAAATAGCTATAGACGTCGTCCGGCGTTATCGGGAGGATGGTGGGGATGTCCCATTTCGTGATGCTGTCTTTGGTTATCCTGCCCTTCCTGCGCAAGTTGTACTCGTCGGCCCAGACCAGCATCACGTCTGCAAGGACAGAATCGACATCTATAGCGACAGTCTTGGCAGCCTCTGAAGGCACTTCAAAAACTTGCTTTATGCTTTATTTATAGTCTGGTCGCGGATTATTTTTATAGTTCCCGGCCGGACTTGCTGTATGAGTCTTCCGGAACTTGCCTGGAGGTGCACGCGTGACGCCCTCATGACGCTTGGCGAGCCTACCATGCAGTCGCTTTTCTGGCATGCAAACAGCTGCGGCGTGCCGATGGCCCCGGAGGAGTTTGACATCGTGAAATTCGAAAATGCGCTCCACGACATGGTAGGCGGGGGCGCCGACATCATCCTCTCAATAGTGGCCGACAGCCTGGCCGCCGAGCTCAGGATTGAAGCCGCTTTTGATCTCAGCTTATCTGCAATAGAGCGCGTCAAGCAAGCCCTGAATCTGGCCGCCAAGGTGGAAGAGTAGTGCTGGATGCGTTTGACACCGGTTCGACTCGAAAGAAACTGATCGCAACGATTGCCGTCGCGACGGCCGGCATGAGCCTTCTTGTCGTACTTGCAGGCGACCAGGACCTGCCTTTTTTTACAAACTGGGCCATAAACGTCACCGCCGGCACGGCAGTTGGAATAGCGGCGCTATGTAACAACTGTGAAGATTCCCGTGACAACCGCTGCCGCCACACTTCCTCCGATTAGGCTTCCTACCAAGGAGTCTGAAAGTTGAAGCAAGGCCTGTTCAAACATCGCTAGCTTTCGACTTACGACGTATTTATGGAGATCTGTTATAGTAAAAAAGATAAAAAGATTTCCATACTTAATTGCAGAAAGCTATTATTCTCCGATATTCGGCAATCAACGTAAAATCAGAAAAATCATGACCCTTATCTATATACCCCTAAACAAGAGTGGGGCCGGCCGGATTCGAACCAGCGACCTCCAGCGCCCGAGGCTGGCATCCTGCCAAGCTAGACAACGGCCCCCTTGCGTTCAGTGCGAGCCGGCCGTTTTATATCTCTTGGCAGGAGAATAAACTTCATCATAAGTACGTTAAATTCTTGGAAATTCGATAAAAAACCTTCGTTATTCGTCTAACATCTGGCCAGAAGGCCAATCATAAAAAGACAATGATGGTTCTTCTTCGATCTCGGGAGTTTTTCCCGCGCGCTTTATGGCGGGAGTTTCTGCTTCAACTTGGGTGCTGGCAAACTTGCGGTAATCGAAGAATAAGAAATCGAGATTTTGTCCTCCGCGTAAAGTTCAGCTACTGCAGCGCTAGGCCACTCGATCCTTTTCCAACTTTCTAATTTCCTCCCTGATTAGGGAGTGTCTGAGGTCTACAGAGACCCACACCTCCAGATTCAGGGACATCGTGACAGACTTGACTCCCTGAACGTTCTCCAGCTGGCGGGTCTTAGTTATCACATCCGCCAGGGAGCTTGCTTTGCAAAGCACATGTTTCATCGGCGGTTCGAGAGTATGGTGTGTTAGGGCGGTCTCGCCCATTATTCTTCGTACCTCATCCATGCTGACCCTCCCAGCAATTACCAGTGGATATATCAGCTCGCCTGAATCTGTCAGTGCGCCGAGAAGAGGCTCTATGGAAATCGTTTTCGTCTCTAAGAGCAGATTAAGGTGCTTGCGTACAGTCTTTGGGCTTAGCCCAGTGGACTTCACGAGTTCGCCAATTGACAACTTGGGCTCATCAACTAGAGCATCCATTACGGATAGATCAATAATTGAAACCGGTGCACTCTTCCTGTGTGGCTGGAAAGCTCGTCCAGATGGTTTTGTCCCCAAGATATTTGTGAGATAGTCAGCACTCTTATCTTCATCTTTAGCCCATAGCCCCACAATCATTTGTCCATCCAGTTTCAAGCTTACCCAAGATACGTCTGGTGCAGCGACTGCCGCTTGTGCCGTCTTTCGCTGGAATTTTCCATGAAAGAATAACAAGAGACCAACGCGGTCAAACACACTTGGATTTATCGTTAACATGAATCCTTGGAGAACCCCTTTACTCTTTAAGCGCTCGAGACGATCTCGAACAGCAGGAGCAGAGAGCGAGACTCGCCTGCCTAATGACTGGTAGCTCTGGCGTGCATTGTCATCTAGCGCTACAAGGAGCTGAAAGTCTTTCGAGTCCACTAATTAGTTCACGCCCAGCTTGAATATAAGATTCCCTAAATCGAAAGGTGGATCTAACGAGAAGATAAATTCAAGGCTCCAGAAGGAGTGTCATGCAAAAGAATGAATCTGCAATGAACGCAAAGGAAATCGTGATTTCTTTTCTGGAGTCTCTGAACGATAGGGATTTCAAATCTGCCAGAAGCTACGTGAGCGATGACTTTTCGTTCACAAGTCCTCCTGGATCCGCTGATAGCGCAGAAACATACTTCAAAGGTGTGGAACAGCAGCAGTTAAAATTCGACATTAAGAAGATCTTCACGGATGGAAACGATGTCTGCGTCTTCAATGATGTCATTGCGGGGCCTATAACCTTGTTAGCTAGTGGTTGGTATCATGTAGAGGATCAGAAAATGCGTTCTCTCAAGTTAGTTTATGACCCACGACCTCTCCTTCAGAAGAGACAATAGGTACTAATCACCTTGCTAGCGAGATCTCGCTGACAAAGCCTGCAGAGCTTGTCAGGGCGACTATCTATCTGCAGAAGGTCGGTAGTGACTACCGCCCAACTATCTTTTTCCTGCAGCTATCTCCGCCATTAGGTAGCCAGTTAGAGCCTTGTACCTCCGTGTATTGCACATTTCTGATCCAACAATCATTCTTGTCAGGCTGGTCTCCGTGCTTGATCACTATCAAAACCAATTCCATATTCATTGCCAACTAACGTTCGTTGTATGGATCTTCGTCTGCATCTGTAATATGGAGGATAAACTCTGTAAGCACCTCTTAGTAAGAGTGCTTGCCGGTCTTGTGCGTCTTCAGCTCTTTGAAACTTGAAAAGGCCATCTTGCACTTGTCGCACTGCCACTGGTTGGCCTTGGCGTCGCTATAGGTGTGAAAGAACCTGCGGCCCACATGGTACATCTTTGTCAGGTGGTTATACAATATTGGGTTGTGGTTCACCCTGTACTTTATGCTGCTCATGCAAACGTCAATGCCTATCGCGATTCATCGCTTAAAAGTGGTACGGTGATATCTTATAGAAGATTCATACACATGACATTCGGAAACCGCGTGCTTTTGCTAAATACGCGGCTCTTCCAGCAACCCCGCGCGTCTTGGACCTGCCGTTCTTTACAAATATGCCACACCCTTTTGCGCGGTGCCATGAATTCCATGCGCTGATTCGTATACCCACAACTATAGCTGGAGCTTAGGTACAGTACTCTAAACGGCAAGTGTAAACCTTAGTTTCCATAAAGAGAAATCTTTTATAGAAATATCGCATAAAGAGGGGTACAGCCAACCCTACAGAAAGTTCGTGCGTTCGGGCCCGAAAGTCTTTGGATGAGTAGGGCCTGATTTTCACTGGGCTACCGATATCGCGCCAATTTTGCCCCGGGTACCTGCTATGTCTGGCAGGTCAAATTCGCGCAGCAGGCCGTCCACATCCATGCATTCTTTGCACTTGCACCTGCGAGGAGACTCGTTTGCTCTCATACATGCTATTTGCAGTCGTGCCGATAAAAGGCAGCTCAGCATAGATCTGCGTGAAAAGCTAGCTGCATGAAGAAAATATAGTGCGTCATGCTGGCGCAATTTCACTTGCCTGATGCCTAGTAGCCGTACATCGACTTTACCGCTCTTTCGACTTCGTGCTCCGGGACTCTAAAGAACGAAAACGCACCGCCTGCCCCTGCCGGTTGCATGTCCTGGCCCGAGGTTGCCGCGACGTAAAGGTCCGATGCTCCCACAAGCAGCGCACGCGCATGGACGTTCCACTCTGCCGTGCTTGCTCCTGATTTTATCGTCGCCACCAGCGCAGCAAAAGATGCAATGATTGCTATCCTGTATTTCTGCAGCTGGATTTTGGCCGGGTTCGAGTCGGCAAGCGACGGGAGCAAGGAGCCGATTCTGTACTGGTATTCGTCCAGGTTCTTGGCGATGCCAAAGCTGTCGCCAATCGCCGGCGCGCTCTTTTTTGCCGCCCGCGCGTCGATGGAAAGCCTGTCAAATATCCCGTGCGCATTGTTGACGGTAAAGTCAACGGTGGTGATGCCATCTCCTGCAAGCAGCCTGCGGCATGGGGTGCCAATGAACTTCATTACAGGTGCAAGCAACGCCGCCTGTGCGGCTTTGCGCCGTATGACTGTTGCTATCTGATTATGGAATCCGTCGCGTTCATGGCAGTTCCCTTGGCAAGGTCTTTTGCCTCCTGAGTCACGTTCTGTACAAAAGAATTAGAGCCGATCTTTTGGGCCCCTGACCATACGCCTGACAGAAAAGTACCCAGACCCATGCCAACTATCGCTAGTATGGCAACTATAACAATTATCCATGTGACTATGCCCAATGCCGATTACTGTTCGCTGCAATGATTTTAAAGAATTTTGTACGCGCTAGGCCGGAATAGAGGAACATTACCTCGCTGTCCCTGCTGGAACCTGCTATCCGCCGTTTCCCTTAACTCAATTCTTCTTGTAAATATCCTGAACGCACATGGATTCTACGAAAGTAAGATACCTAATGC
>NZ_JBOGQF010000018.1:0-18434 GCF_050748925.1 Nitrososphaera sp. | reverse complement strand
ATGTTGCCTAATTTCTAACGCCCGCATCAATTTAATAGCCGTCGGGCCGGACCGGACCTGATGGAAATAACGCTGGGCCACACGCCGGACGCCGACGACGCGTTCATGTTTTACGGCTTTGCCTCCGGCGCCGTCAAGTCCGATTTTACGATAAAGCACGTCATACAGGACATTGAAACGCTCAACCGCCGGGCGCAGAGGCACGAGCTGGACGTCGCGGCAGTCTCGGCGCACGCCTACGCCTACCTGCAGGACTATGTCATCCTGCGCGGGGGCGGCAGTTTCGGCCTGGACTATGGCCCAATAGTCATTGCAAGAAAGGACAGGAACATGAAGGATTTGAAGAACGCGACGGTGGCGATACCGGGCAGGATGACTTCAGCAAACCTGCTCTTGAAACTTGCCGCCGGCGACTTTAAGGAAGTCGAGATGTCGTTTGAGGCCATCCCGGAAGCGGTGCTGTCAGGCAAGGTGGACGCCGGCCTCGTAATCCACGAGGCGCAGATAACTTTTGATAAAGCTAAATTTGCAGCCGTGCTGGAGCTGGGCCCATGGTGGTCGTCGCAGACCGGCGGCCTGCCCGTCCCGCTGGGCATCAACGTCGCAAGCGCCCGCACGATGACCCGCGATCAGCTTAAAGAGTTCAGCGGCCTTTTCATAAAGTCGATAGAATATGGCCTTGACAACGTCGACGCCTCTATAGATTACGCAATGAAGTACGCCCGCGGCCAGCCAAGGGAGACCATCACGAAATTCGTAAAGATGTACGTCAACGACATCACACGCGACATGGGCCCGTCGGGCAGGAAGGCCATTGAAAAGATGTTTGCCATGGCCCGCGAGCGCAGGATAATCGACTTTGACGTCAAAATAGACGTCGTCTAGGCCCCGGCTGTCTTGACGCTCTTTGTGCGGGCCTCAAGCGCGATTATGGCTATCGAGAGGCCGATGAACGCGCCCTGCAGCACCTCGACTGCCATTGCCATCTCGTTTACCCCGCCGCCCCTGCCGGTTATGGGGTTCCCCGGCATCCTCGTTATTATCCATATCAACACCATCACCGCCGTGCCGCCGATGCCCACGGCGTACCACGCCTTGCCCCACCTTCTCACCATCGGGAGAGCCCAGAACAGCTTCGCAGTTCCTCCGACGAAAAAGAGGACTGCTCCATTTGTGTTAAAATTCAGCATGTTCGGAGCAAGCGTGAGGTGCAGTATATGCCGGCTATGGCCGTGCAAGCCACTGCAGCATAGTATGTTGCCCTATAGGCAGGCATCGCCACGTATCGGCATTCATGAATTTAAAATCAACTCACATTTTTCACTCTTGGCAACGGGTCAGCGGACCTGCTCCAAGGCAGAAGCCTCGGGCGGTTCTTTTCGATACGCAACTTTGAGCCAAACCGGCGTGATTATCGTGCTTGCCGCTACCATGATCACAACAGTAGTGTAGAGCGCGCCGGAAAGGACGCCCGCAGAAGCGCCCGCTGCTGCGACTATCAGCCCCACCTCGCCCCGGGAGATCATGCCGATCCCGACCTTCATCGACTTGCGCCTGTCCTTCAAAAAGATCATGGCGGGCAGGCCGCAGCCCACCAGTTTTGTAACCACTGCAATAGCAATGACAACTCCGGCAAGAGCCAGAACTTCCAGGTTAGCGCCTCTCAGTTCTACCTGAGCGCCAACGATGGCAAAGAACAGGGGTGCAAAAAAGACCTCTAGTTTTTCGGCATATTCGCGTATTTTGGCTGCCGCCTTGGAAGCCGTCACGGCCATCCCGGCTGCAAATGCGCCCACGATGGGCGAAAGCCCAGCAAATGCAGCCGCGCCAGAGATAGCAAAACACGTCGCCGTGGCCGCCACTTCCGCGCTGCCCTTTGGCTCCCATAGCCTTGAATTGAGCAGACGTGGCACCAAGAACACAGAAGCGACAAGGATGGCGCAGTATATCCCAAGTATCTGCAACAGCAAAAGCGCGATGTTTGGTATGTCAGCAGTGACCGTACCGGTATTTACCATGGTCAGGACCACTGACAAGACAGCTATGCCGAGTACGTCGTCTGCGACTGCCGCTCCAAGTATCAGCCTGCCTTCCCGGGAGTGCAGCCGCCTAAGCTCAGCCAGCACCTGCACAGAGATGGCAATGCTTGTAGCAGTCAACGCCGTTGCCACAATGACTGCAGGGAGTGTTTCAATGCCCATACTTGAAAGGACGAAAAAGCCCACAAAGAATGGGGCAATTACCCCGAGGGCGCCTACTGTAAACGACGGCGCGCCTAGCTTGGCAAACTCTTTTGGCGTTGTCTGCATACCTGCGACAAAAAGGATGATTATCGCTGCCACTTCGCCGATGTGAAGGATTGTCTCGTCAATGACTGCAAGTGGCTCACCGTTTATCAGGGGAAGGCCGCCGAGGGCAAACGGCCCGATTATTATCCCGGCGATGATTTCTCCCAGCACCGCCGACTGTTTCATCTTGTTTACAAGTCTGGCCAAGAGTTTTGCCGCAAACAGCAGCACAGCCACCGTGACGAGAATGTGGAGTATTTCTGACTCTGCCAAGCAGATCCCCGATTACGGCAATCCTCTGGATACCAACCCCCTATTCACCAGCTATCAAGTATATAGCCATGACCGGTTTGTCCGTAGTCTACGGATTGAACCGGCGCACTATGTTGAAAAACGTGTCGCGCTGGGCCGGCTCTCGCTTTATTTCGCGCACCATGCTCGCCAGCTCCTGCAGCGATGTCCCCGATGCCTTGCCGGCGGCCTTGAAAATTTCCTCCGAGTAGGCCGTGCCGACCATGTCATTTCCCCCGTATGAAAGCGCGACCTGCGCTATCTTTTTGCCAAGCGCCACCCAGTATATCGATAGGTTTCGCAGCGTGTCGCCCAGCAGCAGCCGTGACACTGCGATGACGCGCAGGTCATAGGGTGAAGGACTCTCGGCCGTTATCAGCCCCTTTTGCTCCAGTTCCGTGTTTTCGAGGCTGAACTTTAGCGGGATAAACGTCGTAAAGCCGCCGGTCTTTTTGTGCAGTTCACGTATCTTTATCACGTGGTCGACGACGTGCTCCGGTTTCTCTACATGCCCAAAGAGCATGGTGCAGTTGCTGCGCAGGCCTAGCTCGTGCGCCTGCCTTGCGGTGTCGAGCCACTCGTCGCCGGAGCATTTCCCTATCACTATTTTCTTCCGGGTGTCCGGATGAAAAATCTCGGCGCCCCCGCCAGGCAGCGCGTCAAGGCCGGCTTCCTTTAGCCGCAGGAGCACTTCCTTGACCGTGTTGTGCGTCAGCCGGGCGATAAAGAATATCTCGGCAGGGGTGAACGCCTTTATCGCGACCTTGGGGTACGCGGCCTTTATCGCGTTCATCATGCCTTCGTAATAGTCAAGGCCCAGCTTGGGGTGAAAGCCGCCCACGATGTGCAGTTCCGTCGCGCCCATCTGCTCTATCGCGATTTTCGCCCTCCCCACTATTTGATCCGTAGATAACGTATAGGCGTCGCTTTCGTCGCCCTTTCTGTAGAATGCGCACAGCGGGCACGACGCTGCGCAGACGTTAGTGTAATTGAGGTAATAAGACGCGACAAATGTGACGGTGTTGCCGGACAGGTCGCGGCGCATCTTGTCAGCAGCCGCTCCGAGCAAAAACAGGTTCTCGTCGTTCATCAGTTGCACGCCGTCTTCATATGACAGCTCCTCGCCTGCAAGCGCCTTTTCAAGCGCGGCCGTCCCGCCAACCTTGCCGACGGCGTCTATGGACTGCAACGATTGCGATAGGCGCCAAGGACATTATAAGTTTAGGCTCGCAATGGCACATAGATTAAATATGTTCTCAGGCTCCTGAATCACGTTTGCAGAGCCTGCTCCAGGAGCTAATGAAAAAGTCGGACATCAGCGACGTTCTGGACGGCGCGCTTGCCGGAAGGAGGCTTGGCCTCGACGACTGCATACGGCTCGTGAAATCAGAGGACGCATACTCGATGGGCCTAGTTGCCAACGTCCTGCGCCAGAGGCTTTTTGGCGACAACATCACGTTTGTCAACAACATCATACTGAACTATACCAACGTCTGCGTCACCTACTGCAAGTTCTGCGCCTTTTACAGGCCGCCGGGGCACGAAGAATCGTACACGGTGCCAAAGGACGAGATTGTTAGGCGCGTCGCCACGTCGCGTCAGATGTTTGGCATAACGCAGGTGCTCATGCAGGGCGGCCACAACCCGAATCTAAAGATAGAATACTATGAAGACGCTTTCCGGGCGATAAAGGAAAAGTGCCCCGAAGTCGGCATCCACGGCCTGTCGCCGTCCGAAGTCGACATGATAGCCAAGGTGGAAAAGTCCAGCACGAAGGAAGTGCTGTCGAGGCTAAAGGCGGCGGGGATGGACACTTTTGCCGGCGCCGGCGCAGAGATCCTCGAAGACAGCGTCAAGGAGCAGATAAGCCCGCTGAAAATAAAGAGCGCCGACTGGCTGCGCATAATGGAAGAGGCCCACGGCGTTGGCCTGAAGTCGGTCGCGACAATGATGTACGGCACCGTCGAGACCGAGGAGGACAGGGCGCGCCACATAATGAAGATAATGCAACTGCAGGAAAAGACCGGCGGCTTTGCGTGCTTTATCCCGTGGAGCTTTGAGCCCAACAACACCGAGATGCAGGCCGAGGGCCTGATAAAATACCCGTCAGGGGGCCTGCAGTTGCTAAAGATGATTGCGATATCGAGGATAATGCTCTTTGGGCTTATAGACCACTTGCAGTCGTCGTGGCTCACAAACGGCATCGGGATGGCGCAGCTGGCGCTGAGCCACGGCGCCGACGACTTTGGAGGCACCCTGATAGGCGAGGAAGTGGTGAGCGCGACGGGCGCCAGGTCGACTGAACTGACGTCTGACAGGATTATTGCAGCGATAAAGCAGGCGGGATACAGGCCGGCAGAGCGCAACAATTCATACCAGACAATCAGGCACTACTAGCAGTGGTTTTACCGCCAGTCGTCTATCAGGTAGACATCTTCTCTGTTGTAGCCCGGCTCGTTTGGCCGGTGCATCGCAATTCCCTGTATGTCGGTGCGGAACTTGCGCGCGATCATGTTTCTGTACGCGCCGTGGCGGGCCGTGTTGACGCCGGCGATGATGTGCGACAGCCCCTGCGAGTGTGCAAACGATTCGCACGCGTCCAGCAGGCCGTCAAAGCGCTCTGCAGAGCCCGGGCCCGACAGGGCCGTGGCAAACTTTACGTAGCAATTGCCGCTGCTGGTTTCAGTCCCGGCCCCGCAATGGCAGGTTGCAAAGCCTGCCAGCGAGCCTCCGTCGTAGGTCAGTATAGTGTCGCCGAGACGCTGCTTATCGATAGAATGGATCTCTTTTCTGAGGTCCAGCCCGCCGTAGATCCCGCCCGTCAGGTTCTTGCACGCCTCTACGGCCTGTTCTTTTTCGGCAGCGCTCAGCTCCGAGTACCTGACCAGGTTGGCGTCCATGACCCTGTCCACGGGCTTTGACATTATTGAAGTGAGAAACCGCGGCCAAAAGCCAAATTTCTGGTACAGGTGGACGTGCTTGCTGCTCTGTGCAAACGTAAAGAGGCCCGCGTGTTTCACCTGCCATTTTGCAAAGATGCCCATCGTCTCTTCGAGCAGGCGCCTCGCCACGCCCCTGTCCCAGAAATCGGGATGGACAGTCAGCGGGCCGAACACGCCGACGCTGCCCCAGTGCAGCGCAAAGTTAGAGCCTGCAACTTTGCCGTCAATTTCTGCCACCAGCGCGGCAGGCGGGTCGGCGCGGTAGCGGGTGCCGATGTAATCTGCGTCTCCTGAAAACGACATGGGATCGGGCAGGCCGAGAAAAGTGCCAAAGGCGAGCCTCATTATGCGGTCTGCTTCAGGCAGGTCGCCTTCCTGCATCTGCCGGATCACAATCTCTGTCACGCCACTTTTTCCCTCTGATGTTATGTAAAGTATTCCTTCCAGCGCCTGTCCACCAGCGCTTTCGTTGCGTCGTCGACGACTGCAAGCTGCTGGATCTCTCGCATATAGCCCTCCTCCCTCGTCTTTTGCGTGGCGTCAATCCCCATCTTGGACCCCAGGTTTACAAGGGGCGAAGCGGGGTCCAGCGTGTCAGTCGGGGCGTTGCCGATGATCATTGTATCGCGGGCGGCGTCGGCGCGCGTGGTCACTGCCCAGACGACGTCGTCCATGTCGTGGACGTTGACGTCGCTGTCTACCACGATAAACATTTTCGTCAGCGCCAGCTGGCCCATGCCCCACAGGCCCATCATCACCTTCTTGGCCTGGCCGGGGTACTGTTTTTTTATCGATATGATTGCCAGCCCCTGGAACCAGCCGGCGCCCGGCATGGAAAAGTCGGCGACTTCGGGATGGAACATCTGTATCAGCGGCAGAAACGACCTTTCAATGACCTTGCCAATGTAGGCGTCTTCAAGTACAGGCTTGCCCACGACAGTAGTCAGGTAGATGGGGTTGCTGCGCCTCATGATGCCTGTCAGGGTAAACGTCGGGAACGGCTCTGCCGGCGTGTAATAGCCGGTGTGGTCGCCAAAGGGCCCTTCCATGCGCATGTCGTTTGGATCCACGTATCCCTCAAGCACGATTTCCGCGTTGGCAGGCACCTCCAGGTCGACGGTCTTGCACTTTACAAGTTTCACGCCCTTTTTCCTCGTTATGCCTGCAAAGAGGTACTTGTCCATGCCTTCCGGCACCGGCGCGATTGCTGAAAATGCGGTCGCAGGGTCCGCGCCGATTACGATGGCCGCTTCTATCTTTTTGCCCTGCTCTTTTAGCATCCTGTAATGCTGCGCGCCGCGCTTGTGGGTCTGCCAGTGCATGCTGGCGTGCCTGTCGTCGATTATCTGGACGCGGTAGACGCCCAGGTTCCGGATGTCAGTCTCGGGGTGCTTTGTCACGGTCATGCCAAAGGTGATGAACCGGCCTGCGTCGCCTGCAAACGATTTCAGCACCGGCATCGAGTTGAGCGACGCCTTGTCAGTCTCGGTCACTTCTGTCACCGGCCCGCTGTCCACGTACTTTGGCCCGTACTCGCCGATCTCTGACAGCTTGGGCAGCATCTTTAACTTGTTCAACATGCCGGACGGCATCTTCATCCTGGTGAGCTCTACGATGCGCTTGCCGATGTCGGTAAAATCAGTGGATTCAAGCGCCATCTCTAACCTTTTCATGGTCCCAAACGCGTTGCCGAGGATCTGCATCTGCGACCCTTCCACGTTCTCAAAGAGCACGGCAGGCTGGTCCTTTTTGTACATGAGCCGGCGCATGATCTCGGCGACTTCGAGGTCTGCGCGGACCTTTGCCTTGATGCGCCGCAGTTCGCCCGCGCCTTCGAGCGCCTGCACGTATTCCCCCAGGCTTTCAAACGGCATTTGCCAATACTAGTCCTTTAGGAACTTGGCGGTGTTTTTGCCTACCAGGGGCAGTATCTTTTTCGTTATAATGCCGTGCACCATGTCGCCGGCGGAGACGTCAAAAGACAGCAGCATGACGTAGTAGAGCCGGCTGTTCTCGTCTGCAATCGGTATGGTGGCGCGTATCAGCTTTGCATAATATGACGACGCGTAGCCAATCTTGCCGAGGAGAAACTCCCACCTGAGCCGGGTGAACTGGCGGGTGGCCGCGGTGATGGCGTATTGCGCCCGCTCTTCAGGCGTCATTATCGCCTTTAGCCCCTTGCGCTCTGCCACCGCGACGAGCTTGCCGTCCGCGTCGGCGATGCCCACGAACCGTATTGACTTGTCAAGCGTCACAACCTTGTCGCAAATCTCTTGAAAGAATGATGGCTTCAACTGCTATTCGATACGCCACGAGGTATATTTGATTTTCCCGCACGGGTTCAAGCAAATACTTAAATGGGTTACAGGCAGCGATAATTCCAGTTTGTCGCAGGAACTAGTATTGATCGAAGACCGCAAGAACTCGCTTTTGGGCAGGCGCGAGGTAAAGGCGCTGTTCAGGGGAGCCGCGGGCAAGCTGAGAAAGACAGAAGCTGCCGAGCAGATGGCAGGCCAGCTTGGAGTTGACAAAAAGGCAGTTATCCCGATTAACCTCTTTTGCGAAACCGGCATGACCGATATACACGCGACGTTCTACGTCTATGAAAGCGAGGAAGTCGCCAAGAAGCAGCTGCCCCGTTTCAGGATGCTCAGGACGATGCCCAAGGCAGACAGGAAAAAGCTTTTGGACGAGGAAAAGGCAACCGCGCTAAAGGCAAAGCAGGCGGCCGCAGCTGAAAAGGGAGGCGCCAAGAAGTAATGGCAGATAACAAGAAAGCCCCGAAAAAGGGCGAAGTGTCAGTCTACAAGTTCTACAAGGTAGACGGCGACAAGGTGACTCGGAACAAGCGCGAGTGCATAAAGTGCGGCAAGGGCGTCTTTATGGCCGAGCACAAGGACAGGTTCACATGCGGCAAGTGCGGCTACACAGAGTTTGCGCGCAAGGAACAGCCCAAAAAGGCAAAGAAGTAGCTAGAACTTTTTCATCTCTTTTTTGATGGCCTGCGCCACCGCCGGCACAAGCACGGGGTAGAACGCCTCGATGTACCGGCGCGAGTTTGCGACCTTTTTTATCACGCCCGCGTTTCCATAGCCGGACAGGAACTCTTTTGCTATAGCCGCGGCGGCCTTGTCGTTCATGCTCTCTTTCAGGCCCCAGCTGACAAACTCGGCCACGTCCCACGCTGGGTCGCCCCCTTCAAAGGCAAACTGGTCAAGGTCGGTGAAATAGAGCCGGTCGCCGATGATGACGTTCTTGGGCTTGATGTTGCCAAACGCGTGCCCGGCCTCGTGCACGCGGGCCATCTGCTCGCCGGCCTTTCTCAATGGCGCAAGGTCTGCGTCCCTGCTTGCAAGCGAGTCGCGGATGATGCCGGCGACGTTGCGCCCCTCGACAAATTGCAATACGAGCACCTTGCGGTCAAGCACCACGGCCTCGACGGCCGGCGTCGCAAGGCCCAGTTTCCGCAGGTGCCGGAGCGCCCGGTATTCGTAGCCGAGGCGCAGGAGCGGCCCCACGCGGAACTTTTTCACCGGCGCCGTCCAGACTGAAAGCGCCGCCCACTTTACCGCCTTGCTTTTGGACATGTCCTTTACTGCCAGCTTTAGCCCATCGAGAGCATAGAGCACGGTCCGGCTGTTTGCGTTGCCCAGCCGGCGCCGGGAGACAGAATATCGAGAGACGCCGTGGCTTTTGGCGACCATGTCGAGCCAGTCCTGCCTTTTGCTGTCGGATATCAACAATCCTTCCGGCAGGCTCAGGTACTCGCAGGCGGGGCACGCCATGAAGGGAGGGAACTCGACAGGCTGGCGCATGTGGCGGCGGATCTTGGCCTCGGCCTCGACGACTGCCATGTGGAACATGTGCCTGCCGGCGTACGAGTGAATAAAGTAAGAGCTGAACTCGTGCATGCGCTGGGCAAGCCGGAGCGCAGGTTCTCCTTTTGCGACGCCGATGCGCTTTTCCGAGATGCGGATCTCGCCGCCGCTTGTTTCAAAGAGCTCGCCGTCCTTTGAGACAATGTCTGCAAGCGCGTCCTTGTAGCCGGCAAGGGCGGCGCGCAGGTTGCGCCCGTCCGCGTACGTCCTGTAATAGCTGTACGCGGCGGCGGGGTACAGCGCGGCCCTGCGCTTTACTTTAGAAAACAGGACGTACTCTAGCGGGAACGATATCTCGGTCGCAAGGACTCCTGACGTCTTTACGAGCTCGTGCAGCTCCTCCAGTATAATCCTGCGCTTGCACGCCCTCTCCACGCCCTCGAGAAACGCGGCGTTGACGACTGGCCTGTAGACGTGCAAGAGCCTGCCGGCCACAAACTCGCCGAGGTACCCCCGGGAGGCGTCCTTTTCAAGCGCGCCCTTGTCGACTACCAGCGCCGACACGTGGACGCCGGACTCTTTTACGTAGGCGTACTTTACCTTGTACCGGTAGTCGTCAAGCACGACCAAAAGGTCGATGTCGCTGTCCGGGCGCGCATAGCCGGCGGCCTTTGACCCGTACACGCACGCGGCTGCCACGGCGCGCCCCTTTGCTATCCTGGCTATGCACCTGTCCACGATTGCAAGCTCTTCCGGCGCCAGGCTAGCCATAGCCCGGATCGTTCTTTCTCTTGCGCAGTTTTACGCTTTCGTACTCGGATATCTTGTCCTTGACGGCCTGCTCCACCTGGAGGCTCGCCATGGCCTCTATCGGGATTTTTATGACGTTGGCGTCTATGGGCACGCGCGTCATCGGAAGGCCCTTGTCCATCCACAGCTTTATCGCCTTGTCTTCAAGTTTCAAGTCTCGGAATCCCTCGGGGAACCTTGTGGTGATGTGCTTTATCAGCGTCGGGTCCGACTTGAAGACGGCGCGCTCTTCGAGCAGCCTGCCCGAGTCGGCGTACCTGCCTTCAAAGAGCGTGCCGGACAGTTCGTCAGAGACGATGCGCATCTTTACTATCCTGCTCACGAGCTCGAGGTAGTGCATGAACTCGTGCGCAAGGATGGCGTGTATCGTGCCTTTCAGGCCGTACGCCACCAAGGGCGCCGTCAGCTGCACCACTACGCGCAGATGGTTGTCCTCGCCCACCACGGGGATTGTGCGGGCAAAGAATATCCCAAACTGCGAAAACTCGACCGCAGAGGTCGACACTATCATTGCAGGCTCGACGTAATAATACGGGTACTTTAATCCCGACGCGTCTTCGACCCTCTTGATCCCTTCCATGACAAGCGGGAACCTTTCAGCAAGGAGCTTGTAGGCTTTGTCAGGGATCTGGCCCGCGCCTGCGGCGTTGTGGACCTTGTAAAGCGGGTCAAAGCTCATCGGGGTTTCACTGTCCGTTGTCAAACAAAAACGTTACTGACAACTGCCGGCATCCAATAGCATATGAAAGCCCTAGCGCGCGTTTCCAGTGGAAAACCGCGAAAATAATTGTTCTTTTATACTGCCTGCAGAGCGGGGCGTAAAAGTGCGGCGGGAGGAAAAGTAGCGCCACGTGTATGTTTCAGTTTATCAGCAAAAAATGCGGCCAAGAGTTGGTTCTTTTATGGTGGCGATGAAAACGCAAGTGCGGCCTGCGCGGGGGTGAGGCAGAGCAGCTGCCGTTCACCGTCAAAAAAGGCCGGGCGGATCGCACCCAACTAAGCCTCTATTGCCCTTTGCCCCGCCGCCCTTTTCCGGAGCATCAATGCCAACCCGAGCGAGGCTGCCGACAGCAATCCTGATGTGATGAAGATCAGGTTGTACGATTCTGGAGAGGGGTACGAGCCTCCGACTCCTTCAATCGTTTCTTTGTCTTCCATGTACACCCCTGCCAGCGCCGGGCCTATCGCCATCCCTACGAACAGCAAGAGGGCGCCTACCCCTGTCGAAATCCCGATGAACTCTTTGGGCGCCGACGATACGACCAGGTTCCATACCGCCGTGCTTGTCAGCGACAGGCCGGTGGCAATTACCGCCAAGCTTGCAGACACTGCGAATTCCGTCGAGTGGAACATCAAGAGGCCGAGCGACCCTGCCAGGCTGATGACCGCGCCAATGATGGTCGGCTTTATGCTCCCTATCCTGCTTATGATAAATGCAGTCGCGCTTGCAAATACCAGGAACATTATCATGAAGGGAAGCTGGACGTTTGCAGCGTCTATTGCGTCCCCTCCAAATCCCAGCGGCGCCGGGCTCCTCACCAGCTGCACTATGGACGGATATGCTATGAACATGGCAATCCCCGTGGACACCAGTATGAGGTAAGACGGCAGGAGCGTTCTGTCCCTCAGCAGCCGCAAGTCAAGCAAGGGCGATGCGATTCGTCCCTCTATGGCGACAAAGATTAACAACGAAATTGCCGACGCTGCGAATGCGGCGGCAATCTGCGGCAGGCTTTCCGCGCTTACGCCGGTCTCTACAAGCGTCAGCCCCATCAGGAACGAGATTATCGTGGCCGAAAGGGCTACCGCGCCCTTCATGTCTATTGATGATCGCTTTTTGTCCGGGGCACTTTCCCTGGCCTTTGGCGGCTGTTCCTCCCTGACAAACCGGGCGATCAACAGCGTCACCACGGCCGCGATGGGGGCTATAAAGAAGAAGGTGGCATGCCATCCAAAGTTCTGGATGACGCTGGCTCCCGCCAGGAGGCCGACTACCGAGCCGGCCGAGTACGCCGACCCAAACACCCCCACGGCGATGGCGAGCTTGGCCGGCGGGAAAGAGTCCCTGAGGAGGCTAAAGGCCGCCGGGACTGCCGCCAGGCCGACGCCCTGGATTATCCTGCTGGCAAGCAGGAACGAAATGCTGTCTGCAAATCCGCCGGCAACAGTCCCGGCGATATAGATTGCAAGCAGCGTGAGCAACACCTTTCTTTTGCCGTAAATATCTGACAGCCTGCCTGCGATAGGGGTCATCACGGCGGCAACTATCAGGTACGCGCTGAATATCCACGCAGCCGTCCCGTACGGAATGGAAAAGTCCCGCATGATCTCCGGGATGGCGGGCAGGAGCATGGTCTCGGAGAACATGACTGCCAAAAGCGTGCTGCTGAGTATTGCAAGGGTAAACCATGCCGAGCGGCTGACTGTTGCTGTCTTGTTGTTTTGTGCTTCCAATTCTATCACCTTTTGCTCGCTATAGGCTTTTTACGGCACTACCGTGTGCTTGGCGACATCATGCCGGCCGGCGTCAAATATAACTGCCGCCTTGTACTGCAGCGATAATCCAATCGATGGCATAATCGGGTTTTTCATTTTCTAAATTACCTGTCGTTACCAGATAACGCAGGGTAAGTATATAAATTGGCAAGTGGCAATATGGAAAGCAGGTGAGCATCTGGTAACTTGTTAGAAGAGAAACAGGTCCAGTGGATGGACCAGCACATGAAGGTGTGCCCTATCAACAACTCGTTCAGGATAATCGGCAAGAAATTTACCATGCTGATACTTCGGAACATGATGCACCGGGGCCAGATGAGATTCAACCAATTCCTCGAAATAGAAGACATCAATGCAAAGGTACTTTCAGCAAGGCTGAAGGAAATGGAAAAGGACGGGCTGATAACGCGAGAGGTCTTTCACGAGACTCCTGTCAGGATTGAATATATCCTTACTGAAAAAGGCAGGGCGCTGGAGCCAATCCTAGACCAGATGGCCGCATTCTCTATGAAGTACTGTGCAAAAGACGTGTTCAAGGATGGAAAAGTAAGAAAATTTGAACAGGTGTATGGATGCACCCATCCGTAGGAGGAATCGCCAGTATTGGAAATGATTTGGCCGCAGATCTGCCGTTAATAGATATATGCAATGGATTTGCCGCTGACATACAATACCAGGATTCGTCAACCATCATGACATATAGCAGCATAGTCTTTACCACTTACAGGACCTCAATAGAGTAGTGCTGATGAGTGTCCCAAGCCTGAGTCGGTCCGTCTATCAAAGCGTTGATGTACATCGATTGCTTTCCTGAGTGTGGAAAAGTCACATCAAAAGAGAATCTATAGGTCTGTCCGGGTGACAGAATTTTCGAGCCAAGATCTATACCACCAATCTCATCTACCTGCTGAGATGTCGTGGTGAGAGATTGCCTATAATTTCTAACATAGTCTTCAGTAACAGAAAATCTCTGTAGTGTCACCGGTCCCGGATAATCTTCTCTACCGACATTTGTCATTTCAACGTCAAATTTGTTAGGGATGCCGCTGATTATCGGCATATCATATTCCACTTTGATACTGACAACATCTGAATAACCAAAAACGCTCCAAATCACGCCTTTTTCCAACGGATAGTTTTCAGGTGTATAAAGATCATGATTCAGGAATAGGAAATCATTTTTCAGCAGCTTAGCAGAAAGGTTCTCAGGGTAAGTGTCGTCTCTTATATCGCAATCGTTAGTTAGGCTATCTCCAACGATTCCGTTAGCAGTTACATACCAGTTGCCGTCATTCTGACACTCCCCGCCGCGATAAGTGGCAATGTATTCATAATTCTTCTTGAATTCAATGGTGGTAGGTTCATAATCAAGATCGAAATCGTTTGCCCTTTTCCATTTCTGTAAAGTTAGCTTCTCTGCAACTAGCTTTGCATCGCTAGGTAATTGAATTGCGGGTAAAGTGGCAGCGGTATAAGGATTTGAAATAGTGATGGGATCGCAAGGATTCAGGTCTATTCCTTCAAAGGTCAGTGTGCCATCTTCGTAAAGAGTGAATCGCTGCCTTGCTCCGTCATCATAGAGAAGGAGCCAGCTACCCGCCGAGTTTTTTTCGAAATTCCACTTGCCTTCACCACTTGAAGCAGGAGTGGAATCTGTGAAGAAATGCCATTCATAAGTCCCGTCTGCTTTGAACTTGTAGTCCGCATAATCTGGAAAAGGAGAACCCCTTGTAGCTTCCCGATTGCACCATGACTGTTTTGTAAGTTTAGCAAAGATGTCATCCCGTGCATCTACTCCAATCTTACTAGTTTCAGTAACGGAGTTGTCAGGTGGTTCTGGTTTGAGATCAGTAGAATAGTATAACGCGCCCCCGAGTGTGAACGCTAGTGCAGCAGCGAGTGCGCCTGCCGCGCCAAGGACCAAGAACAAAGCAGAGGTCTGTCTTTTCAAGCGGTGATTACGCCATATTCTCGCTCGTTCTTAAGGAACAAGGTCATTGCCCGATATTTAACGCGGAGTCAAGGCTTTGCGGAATGCAATTCCACGGCGAGCACGTCAAATGTCACGCACTCGCACTTTGCCCCAAGCAACTTTGAGACGTTGGGCTCCATATACTCCTCGCCGCCGATAAACTGCTTGATCGGCAGGCCACCGTCCGCATGTAACGTGAGCTGAAACTCGCTATCGCCCGCCTTTTTTGCCTGCGCGGAATGGATCCTTTTCGCAGCAATCTTGGACCTGTTCTCGAATTTCACCTCGGCGCCTGCAAGCGACCTTAATTGCCTGACGTCATCCGCACTGACCGGCCTTTCGCATTTTCCGACAATTCTTGTTTTGACCGCAAAGCGCGCCTGGGTGTCCGGCACGTCGTCAAGGACAGAGACTATTTTCGCCTCGATGCCAGATTCCTTGAATTTCATTTTTGGCGTGCGCACTTTTGGGTCCGAGATCTTTGCGTAGAACGGCCGGCCCTGCCCGAGCACGAGGCTTTCTTTGTCCTCGCTCCCGATCCACGAGAATTTGGGCGCCTGCCCCTTTGTCGCCTTCATGAGGTGCTTTGCAATCATGCCCTCTACGCTCTCAAAGCCGGCGAGGCCAGAGCCGTCGCAGAGGTTGCAGCCCTTGCCAAGGCACATGGCGCACTTTTCCTGCTTTTGGGGCAGGCCGCGCGCCTTTTTGACGTAGCGCCCCTCTATCGCAAGCGGCCTTGACCTCGCAGTCGCTTCCGCGTCGCCGTCCCGGATTATCGAGAGGTTTACCGCGATGTCCGGCCTGTGGTAGTCGACCTTTTTTTTCGTCATTTTTGTCAATCGCAGGCCAAGCTCCCGGGTCAGCTGGTTCTTGATGTTCTCGCGGCCCCGTATCTTTAGCCGGGCGCGCAGCGCGTCCTCCCTTTCATAGAGCTGCGTCGGCAAAGTCGCGCCGATGAGAAAGGTCTCAAACTGGTACTGTTTCGCAGCTGCCAATACCTTGCCCGCAAGGCCGTCGAGGTCGTCAAAGAGCCCGCGGCAGATGTAGCATTTTTTGCCGGCCTGCCTCCTCGAAGTGCTGGCCTGCCTTGCGAGGCAGTGGCGGCAGAGCGAGTATTCCTTCAGCAGGAGCAGGCTCTTTTGCGCATCAACCAATGCCGAACCTCCTCATGAGGCCCTGCATCTGCCGGCCCTTGGACTGCTTCATCATGGTCTTGGAATTGTTGTACTGCTGTATCAGGTGCTTGATCTCGCCTTCTGCCATCCCGGCGCCGCGGGCTATGCGCTTCCGGCGCGCCTCGTTGACCAGGTCCGGGTCCTTCTTTTCTTCCTTGGTCATCGACTGGATGATAAAGCGCCACTTTTCCATGCGCTCCTGCATTGCGTCCAGCTGGTCTTCCTTGACCATGCCAGAGAGCCCCGGCATGTTGTCAATGACGTTTCGAAAGCCTATCTTGCTCACCTGCTCCATCTGCGCGTAAAAGTCCTCGATGGTCATCTTGCCTGACAATACCCTCTTTGCCTGATTCTCGTCTGCCTGCATCTCCAGCCCTTTTGCCATTTCAAGGAGCGCCTTGATGTCGCCCATGCCGAGGAGCCGGCCGACAAAGCCCGTCGGCGAGAACTGCTCCAAGTCGTCGATGCGCTCGCCGGTGCCGATAAACATCACCTTGGCGCCCGTGGCGGCAGAAGCTGCAAGCGCGCCTCCGCCCTTGGCCGTGCCGTCCAGTTTCGTGAGTATGATGCCGCCCACCGGCGCCGCCTTGTGGAACGCCTCGGCCTGGCTGAACGCCTGCTGGCCTATCGTGCCGTCTATCACGAGCAACACCAGGTCCGGCGTGGCGACTTTATACATGTCGTTCATCTCTTGCAAGAGGCCGGCCTCCTCTTTGTGCCTGCCGGCGGTATCGATGATCACGACATCTAGGTTTTGAGGATTGAAGTGTTCGAGGCCGCGCTTGGCAATCGCAACTGCGTCCTTGCTGTTCTCGTCGCCGTACACCTCAACGTTGATCTTGGCGCAGTTCATCTTTAGCTGCGTCAGCGCGCCTGGGCGCCACGTGTCAGCGCCTACCACGCCGACCCTGTAGCCGTGTTTCGTGAGCCACCTGGACATCTTGCCCGTTACAGTCGTCTTGCCAGAGCCCTGGATGCCGAGCATCAGGACAACGTTCTGCCTGCCGGGCTGAAAGGACGCGGTCGCGCCCGGGTCGTCGTCGACGCCCTTTTTGTCGATGGTTGCAATCTCGCCGGAATAGCCGAGCATCTTGGCAAGCTCGCCATAAAGTATCGTGACGATGTGGTCCTTGCGCGAAAGGCCCTTTGGCGGCTGCTCCTGCATGGCGCGCTCTTTGAGGTTCTTTGTAATCGTGAGGACGAGCCTTACGTTGACGTCTGACTGCAAAAGGGCGCGCTGGACGTCCTTGCAGAGCGAGTCTATGAGCTCCTCGTTGATGTCAGAGGCGCCGACGATTTTCTTGAGCGCGCTCCTCAGCCCGTCGCGCAGGTTGTCAAACATGGCTATTGACCTACTAGCTCCGCTTCCAGTATTTCAAATATACCCCTCTGGCCGTCCCACCGGGCATTCGAGCTTTTTACCCTCAATTTCTTGTTAAAGAGCGGGCAGCCTGTCACCAGCGTCTCGGCTTCGCCGCCCTCAAACGTGAGGTTAAAGCAGTACTTTTTGGAAAGCCGGGCAAGTGTTGCAAGTGCCGTGTTGTCGATGGTCCTGCCGAGCCACTCTTTTTCAAGCCCCATCGCCGAGACTCCTACAACCATTATCTCAAATTTCTTGTCCAGTAATTCTGCATAATATTTCTCGGCTTCGACTCCCCAGATGGGCGCCACTGCCTGCAACCCATGCTTTTCGCATATTCCCTCAAACGCGTTTTTCTGAAACACGCTTGATATGCCGCCAAACACCACGCCATCTATATTGTAGAGCGCCCTGGCCTGCACTATCGCCTCTTCAAGCGCCCGGGTCTCGTCTTCCTTGCTCTTGCCGGCGACCTGAAAGCCAAGGACAGGAATCTGCATTGCCTGCGCCTGGTACTCTGTCACCCAGCTGTTCGGGTAGTGAAAGAGGGCGCTGTCGTCGGCAGCAGGATGCATGGTAATCAGGCACTCGACGCTGTGGCCCATCTCGCGCACCTTGTAGATAGAGTAGGTGCTATCCTTGCCGCCAGAGTAGAGCGCAGCCAGCTTCATGCCGCTGACGCGGCGACCGCTCAATATCTGGCTATTGTTTGCGATGTGTATGGTTATGCTGCGGCCGACGACCTGGCTGTCGTTGAAGCCTCCATCTCACCGCTGATGGCCGCAGGCGCTGCTTCATCGAGCTCCCTGTTCCTCATGGTCGGGCTTTCATTGGGAGCCGTCGCCTTGCCCTTGGCAACCTGCTGCTGCCTTTTGCTGACTCTACGGTTTGCAGTCTTGGCCTTGGTCTTGATCTTGTTTCCGGTTTTCTTTTTGGAAGCCTTGCCTTTTGCGCCTTTGTGCTTGGCCTTTCCTTTTGGCTTGTCCCCAAAAGTCTTCCTTCCACCTTTAGCCATTGGTCATTAAAGGTGCAGAGAATTATTATGAGTTATTGGCATCGACATTTGCCACGATGCCGCCACATGTAACCTGCCAACCCAGCATGCCGGTATCCTCCCCATGGCTATTGTTTATATCGGCAGACCCCGCACACTGCACAATTGGGCGCGCTTGTCGAGGCACGGGACCTGAAAAAGTATTTCCCCGTAAAAAAGGGCTTTCGCCAGATGTTCAAGGGCGCCGAGTTTGTCAAGGCAGTCGACGGCGTCAGTTTTGCATTAGAG
>NZ_JBOGQF010000017.1:0-18473 GCF_050748925.1 Nitrososphaera sp. | reverse complement strand
CTTCTTCATCGTATTTTTCGAAGTATCTTTGAAGAGAAAGAAATCTCGAAAAGCCTGCTGCTAGATAAATAACGGTAAGAGGAAAGATAAAGAAAAAAAAGAAAAGAAATATTGACGAGCCAGTCTGGCCAAACCAATCATTGATAGTCTTGAGTATTGTGTTAGAAAAAGAGAAGACGAGAGCAAGAGGCAGAGGAACAAGAAGTATTCCAAATACGGTTCTTATTCCCGGATCAAGCAATGTCTTCCTTATTGTTTCTAAATGGGTCAAGCTATCGTAGCTCCGATGATAGTGATTCTCAGATGAATAACACCTTCTTAATGACAAGAACTCGTCGCTCATTCAACATTCTGAATATGTCCACTACGTATTTGCCTCTCCTGTCACATGATAATTAACTTTTGGCAACAGCACTCTTTCCGCATTACCTCTGTAATCTCTACTAACGCCCATTGCCGGATAAGAAAGCGGCCTAATTCTCCGTGCTTACTTCCGTTATGCTCCCTAGTATAACCTACATAGCTTTACAGTTTACGAAAGCGTCAGATTTCTGAGCGTAAAGCGGGGGGAAACCATTTTTATCGACAAGGAGTAAAAATAGGGATCCCCCGTTTGAGCATAAAAATCTGACGCTCCATGTAATCCCTATGGCTGGCCGCATGTGCGAAAGTAATGACTACTATGACGTTAAAGGGGGAAAAGAAAAGGATGATCAAAATTCCATCTCTATCTTGAGAATAGCAGAAGCCTTTGGTCCTGGTCTCCGTATGCTTTTACAGTGCCGCTAGGCGAAGTCCCAATCCCGTACACGACAGGCTTCTCTGTGTCAAGGGAACCCACGATCAATGCAAGCGAAACGACACCCGCTGCTACTGCCCCTATCAATATCGCTATGGCTACTGCAATCGCTATTGACGAAGGCCTGCGAAAGACTTTTTCTGATGACGATGATGCTGCCATCATTTCTGTTCTCATATCTAGTCTAACGACCCTTGTTTACAAAAGCCGTGCGAGTAATCGTAGAATATTAGGAAGCACGGCTTTATACAAGTAAAAGCCAATTATTAGTTGACAAATATGGTTTTTTGGTTGTATTATATGAGAATTAACCTTTAGTACAAAATTGTTTATAGAATGTATGTGTCTCTTCATATCGCGCATTGTCGATAAAAATACAACCCCACTTTTCCCTCGAGGGTTTGCGCCGCTTATTTGCGGGCTCCCAAACTCCGACGAGATGCTTCTTTTCCATAATGGACTCCGTTGTTTTGCGCCGCTCACCAGAGACAACTGCCGCTAACATACTTTAGTTGTCAAGCAATATCTTTATGCTACGCCAATCTTCTCTCTTTTCTCTTCTTCAAGTGCCTTCATTTTTTCATTCAGAATGTTGATGACATAATCAAGCTCTTTCCGATTCTCTTTATTCTTCTTGGCTTGCAGCACTCCTACCGCGTATTGCAGCGCCTTTGATCTGAAGGCAAGCTCTTCCATATTTCTAATATGGAACGTCAAGTATTAAACCGTTAAGAAAATGTTCACGCATTTGTAAAAGAACGCCTTCTCCAATATCCATTTTTGTACGTACAGATGCCGTACATTGTTAACCGTTAGCGCCAATTTTGTGCCATGAAAAAAGCGGCACGAGTTTACGCACAAGGTGGAGGGATCCCTATTTATCAACAAGGAATTTAGAAACTGATCTTATCTTACAACCATAACCGGACATCTGGCATGATGCATGACCTTGAACGAAACACCGCCAAGGAGTAATTCCTTAAAAGCACTCAATCCTCTGCTTCCCATTATGATCAAATCATAATCATTTTTGTTTGCAGCATCAATAATTACTTGAGCATGATCTCCTAGTTCCAGCAATGTTTCTACTGGGACGTTATTTCTCGTAGCCTGACTCTTGCATTGTTCCAATAGTTTCTTGCCCCTTTCTTCAAGCTCTTCAATTAGGTCAAATGTGGTGGCACTATCTCCGCCATATGTAGAATCATCCACAACATGGATTATGTCTAGTTTTGAATTGCACCTTTGTGCCAAATATACAGACTTTTCAAACGCCTTTTTTGCAGACTCGGACCCGTCTACTGCAACAAGAATTCTTGAGAACAATAAATGATTAGGCGATCGTTGCTAATATTGTTGGTGGCAGTTAGAATCGAATTCCAACAAATCATAGCGTACAACCTAACGTGGATGCGGCACAAAAATGAACGTGAAAGGGGGCGTTCCCTTTTATCGACAAAGAGTAAAAAGGGAATCCCACTTTTCCCTCGTGAGTTTGTACGCATAACGTAGGTAATGATGCACAGGATTTAGCTGGCTAGACAGAACCGGAAAAACCTTCTAGCAGCAGATAATAGGCTTGATTCTTGCAATATTCATGACTTGGACAAGAACAAGACGCCACATGTTATAGTCTGCGACAACAATCCAGAACTTAACGCATACATTCGAAGCGCCTTCATGATGGATGGCTATGAAACTCATCAGGCGCTGTCGGCCACCGAGTGTATCGACAAAGTCAAGGAGCTGAACGACGTTATTGATGCGATTGTTGTAAATGGCAATATAGCAGCAGACAGGAGCGTAATGCTTATCCAAAATGTCATGAAAATGCGCCTAAAGGTAAAGATCTTTGTTCTGGCAGACAAAAACCTGTCAGAAGAAAAGACCAGAATAATGGACTATGGCGCTGACGCATTTGCTCTGAAGCCATTAAGCATTGAAACCATGATTAACAAAGTAAACTCGATGCTGCTTGAATCAGCAATGGTTTCAGCAAAGCGAGAATGAGCTAGGGCAGAAGTATCACCCGATAAGTTGCCAGAACCACAATTCGCAAAAGCTATAGCTGACCTAATCATTACCTTCGTTATGACGGTAGCAGGCCAAAAGAACTACTATAACGTAAAACTGCTGAAGGGAAGTGTGTCCATAAACTTACATGTATATGGTTGACCTCTCCGGATATTGCAACTGGTCTACAATGCACCCGAAGCATTAGCTGGCAAGAATGACGCTCCTGCAAGGGTATTTGTTGCTTACTGTACCTTTAACTCTTTGAGCTCAAAAGGAGGCACGTTCATGGTTAGATATTCTTCCATTCTGAACTTGATGTCCTGCGCAGTCAGGTCGCTCATGCTGGGCGAGCCTATGTCAAAAGATATCTTGTCGCTTCCCGTGTTTACGTTTGTCACAACAAAATCAGCATATTGGTTTGCGATTTCGTTTACCCAGTAGTGAACCTGGTCTTTGTTTACGTTTGAAACTTTCATTTCGACCTTCATGGGCTTAAACTTTGAAGCGCCTTCCAGATAGCCCTCCCCTGCTTCTGCATTATAATCTACGTCAGACATGTTTTGTACATTGTTAATATGCGCTTCATGATTAATAAGACCTTGGTCATTTGCTTAGGTAACTCGATGATTACTTTTGTTTATAGTATAAATTCCATCTTTTTCTCCTAGTTATCGTTTATATTTCTTTTTTGCTCCATAACTCTTGCCGTGTTCCAGAAAGCCAGATGTGGTCATCTTGCAACAAAGTCATACGCAGATGCCCATGGAGGTTTATGCAGAAAATGTCATGCCAATTTTGCAGCCGTTGTAGAGCTGGAAAAAAGGTATGGCGAAGATGCTTTAGTAGATTACTGGTATTCATGGATACTCACCAACCTGCCTGAAAGCAAGGAGGAAATGACATGCTTCATTTCCCATTTAGTTGATTTTTATCAACAGAAACTGGTTGAAACCCCGTCAAAGCAGAAATACATCAAAAAGATGCTGTACATGCTCCAATCCGTTCAAGAACCATCTGATGCAGAAACTCTGAGATGATATTTCCAACTCTTTTGTTCTGCAAAAATGATGGCAGGTCGTATAGTCTAGCAAGGGCATTTTTTGTGCCGCATCCTAGTATGCAGGCTATTATTTGACGGAGGAAGTAATAAGTGCGATGCACGCATACTTGGTATGCATGTCACAAGCACAAACAGCAACAAAGTACAACGATGCTAATGCAGACGCAAGAACAAGTCTATTGCGCACCGCCAAGATCGAAGAAAGCCAGATTGCAACACTAGCAAAATCAAAATTCGAGACATTGCCAAAAGACGTGCAAGACAAGCTGAATAGCCCAGTTTCCTCAGCATAGTCCAGTCAAGAGCCAGCAGCTTGCTGCTGGTGCTTTCTTGAGGTACTTGACGGCAAATATGGATTTATCCCAAGGCATGGCGGCGGGATTAGGCTCAGTAACAAGCACGCTTATTATCTGATAAACGGCCCGTTCTCATTGCCTGTCTTCGTCTTCGTGCGAATGGACCTTTCGCAGCGCCTCGTGCACCTGGTCCCGAAATATGGTCAACCCTATCCTCCTGGCGTGCGGCTGGCCCTTTGCAAAAGCCTCTGCCATGTTGCTTGCAAAAGCCGGATCGACCTTTGGAGGCATCGGCGGCTCAAACGGGTCTACGTATGCTTCGATTATCGTCGGCTTGTCCTGCCACATGGCCTCCCTGACTATCGACCTTGCGTCGCCGGGGTCTGTTATAGAGTAGCCTTTGCCGCCGCATGCCTCTGCAAACTTGGCAAAGTCTATTGGCGCAAACTCTACTCCGTATTCCGGGTTTCCAAGAAAGGCCAGCTGCTCCCACCGGATCATCCCAAGCGAGTTGTTCTTTATGATTACGACCTTTATCGGCAGGCCGTACTTTACCGCGGTGGCAAACTCGCCCATGAGCATGGTAAACCCGCCGTCGCCGACAAAGGCCACAGACTGCCGGTCAGGGTACGCTATCTGGGCCGCTATCGCGTAGGGCAGGCCGGCCGCCATCGTGGCAAGCGTGCCTGAAAGGGAAAACTTCATCCCCCTCTTTACGTCGATGTACTGGGCAGCCCAGATGGTGTTGGTCCCGCTGTCCACCGAAATTATGGCGTCCTTTTCCAGCTTTTCCGAGATCACCCTTGCAATGAACTGGGGCTTCATGGGCGTGTCAGTCCTGCCGCTGCGCTCCCGCAGCAGGTCGGTCCACCCTTTCATCGCCTCCTTTTTCGACTGCAGGAAATGCCGGTCCTCCTTGTCGCGCAAAAGGGGGAGGAGCGCCGCAAGGGTCAGCCTGGAATCGCCTACCAGTCCGACTTCGACTGGGTAGCGCAGGCCAATCTTTTCGGCAAACAGGTCGATCTGGACGCCCCTCGCCTGGCCTGGCTTTGGAAGGTAGTCGATGTAAGGAAACGACGTGCCGACCATCAGCAGGGTGTCAGCTTCTGCCATAGCGTCGCTTGAAGGAGACGTCCCGAGCAGGCCGATGCCTCCAGTGCAGAGCGGGTGGTCGTCGGGGACAGCCGCCTTGCCCAGCAGCGCCTTGACTATGGGCGCGCCCAGCTTTTCCGCAACCGCTATCACCTCGTCAGTGGCGCCCAGCGCCCCCTGCCCGACCAGCATCACGACCCTTTCGCCCGAGTTCAGGATCTCTGCAGCGCGCTCGACCAGCTTTATGTCCGGCATCGTCGCCGGCGATGCAAAGGCGTCAGACGTGTGGCCGGGGACCTTGTGCCTTGAATATTGTCCGTGCAGCTCTTTCTCCTGCACGTCGATCGGGATGGTCAGGTGGCTGACGCCCCTTTTTGCGAGCGCCGTCCTGCACGCAATGTCCACGACCATCTCTGCGTGCTCGGGGCTGTTTACCATGTTGTTGTAAACCGTAACGTCGGAGAAGAGCTGGAGCAGGTCGACATCCTGCTGGTAGCTCGACCCCATCATGTCAGAATAGGTGCTGCCAGTTATGGCGACGATCGGCGCGCCGTCTGCCTTGGCGTCATACAGACCTGCGAGCAGGTGGATTGCCCCCGGCCCAGAAGTCGCCACGCACGCGCCGAGCTTGCCCGTGTATTTTGCATAGGCACATGCCATGAACGCCGCCGACTCTTCATGCCTGACCAGGACAAACCGGATCTTGTCGCTCCTGCGCCTCAACGCCTCGATAAACCCGTTGATGCCGTCGCCGGGGAGGCCAAAGATGACCTCAACGCCCCAGTCAAGCAATGATTCTGTAACAATGTCGGCTGTCTTTACCAACCATGCATCACGTGATGTATTGACTTTTCATGCCAATAAGGCTGCGCTTCAGTTACGTGCGCCCTGGTTGAAACGGCCAAGAAAAGCCTGCCGTCTTTACTGGGTCGCCTTTGTCTTTTTGCCGTGGACCAGTTTCTGCAACTCTTTTACTGCCGACTGCAGCTCGGCATCCGCCTTGTCTTTTTCGCCGGCGCCGACGATTATTTCCCCGGGGCCGAATTTTGCCTCGTTAACGACTATGGGGACGGGTGCGTGCAATATTTCTGAAAGAAAGTCATAGAGTTTTGGGTAGGCCGCGCCGTTCTCGTATACGTACGTAGTCGTCCGGTCGCTGACTAACGCCTCGTCCCGCAAGGGAAAGGCAAAGCCCTCGGAAGACAGGGCGTCGATTATCCTGGCGGCCAGCTCGGCAAGGCGTGCGTCGTTGCCTCCGTGTGCCTGTCTTAGCTTGGCATGTTCGTCTGCCATCTTTTCTATCTCGGCTAAATCGGGAGCCAAAGGATGCTGTAAGTTACCATGCAACGCTATTAAGCAATCTGGAGCTAAGCCAGAAATACGGCCTGCGCGTTATGTACCGCAATGCGGTCTTTACAAACTGACATCCCTGCCGACAGGATGCCGCTGAGAAAGATGCGAAAAAGCGCCGCAGACGCGACCTTGGTAATTGTGAACCCAAATTCGTGCAGCGGCCTGACTGGCAAGAACTGGGAATCCCTGTATGCCAGCATCAGGCAGGTCCTGGGGGAAAACCTGAAGGTGGTCCTCAGCAAAAAGCCGGGCGACGGCACCGTCATTGCAAGAAAGTACCTGAAAAGGGGGTTCAAGAGCATCATGGCGATAGGGGGCGACGGGACGCTGAACGAAGTCGCAAACGGCTTTTTTGAGCCGATAGAGGTGCCGGGCGATGATGACTCGACGGGCCGGAACCTCCGCCTCAAATCGCTTGCCGCCAACGCCGCGCCGTTGCCACTGAAGGCGGTAAGCCCTGACGCAATCATGGCACTCGTCCCATGCGGCACGAGAAACGTACTGGCAAAGTCCATGGGCATGCCTGAAGGGGTGGTAGAGTGCTGCCGCGCGTTTTCTTCCGGGACACCGAGAAAGATAGACGTCATAGCCGCGACAGTAACAAACGCAGACTATTCTACGTCCTCAAAAAGGATCTTCCTGAACGCTGCCGAAATCGGCCTTGGCGCCGAGATAATCGACAGGTCAAAGAAGGTCAGAAAGGCGGTGAACAGCCGCCTGCTGTCGACCGTCGCTGGCATAATCGCAACGGTGCCTACCTACCAGAGCAACATGTGCGAAGTCCTGCTGAGCACGGGCCGGGGCAGGAAAAAGATCGTCACCAACATGACTATGGCGATGGTGTCCAACGGCAAGTTCCTGGGCGGCAGGTTCAAGGCTGCCCCAAAGGCAGACATGGCCGACGGCCTGCTCGACGTCGTCGTGCTAAAGGACTCTGGCAGCCTCAAGGTCCTTGACGAGCTGGTAAACATGAAAGAGGGCGACTACCAGGAAGAAGACAAGATATTCTACGGCCAGGCCAAAAAGGTCGTTATCAAATCAAAAGAAAGGGACGTGACAGTCACGGTGGACGGCGAGCCTATCGGTATTCTGCCTGCAACTTTTGAGGTTCTTCATAGTGCGTTGACCATCAAGATGTGATTGCGTTTTTTCGGCATGATTGAAAGGGTTAAAAACCCGACTGCCGAAATTCCGGCGTGGCGGAATCCAAGGAAGCTGTCGAGTGCCTCCGGTGCGGCTTTGAAATGAAGAACATGACAGCATGCCATTTGATATGCCCAAACTGTGGAAGTCACATGGATTGCTCCGAAAAAGGAAGCACCTGGTAAACTGAAACTATGCGTTTATCTTGCAAGTGTCCATATCTGTACCAGTCAATGTCGGTCCATCGCTAAGTCATATTTCCAACGGAAAATGACGAGTGCCGTGGGTTCAATGTGCTGTTTGACAAGAGTTCTCCCATAAGCTACCTTGGGGAAAGGCACTACGTGGTATCAGAAGATGATTGTGAGGTGCTGCGCGAAAACGGCGTGACCTATAGGACGCTGGACTCGCAATAACTTTTTTCGACATTGTCAAACACCCTGGACATCGATTTTTCAATCCCTTGCGCGGAGCTCATTCCATACAACCGGAAGGTGCTGCTGTTTGGCGTGCAAAAGATCTCTGATTATGATGGGAACTGACTGCAAGAAAAAGCTGGTGGACACGTATGGCCGCCCTGTCATCGCTGCAGGGAAATTGCGGCGCTGTTCGGACCGCGTAGAAAAGGTAGGACTTTAGAACGGGTTCTTGTCCCAGCTGTTCTGAAAGTCGTCAGACATCATCACCGCCTTGCCCTTCATTATCTCGATATAGTCGTCATATTTTGCCGTAAAGCCGCATTGCGGGCATTTCACGTTTTCCATGTCGTCGTCCACCTGCGCCTTCCTGCCGCACTCGGGGCACTTGGCTTCAAGCACGACATATTTTCAAAAGCCGAGGATATTTGCCTTTTGCATAATGTTATAAGGTCCAAAAACCGATAATTTGCAGTTGACAAAGATAGGCGACATGTACCGGCGCGTTCACAGCATGATGTCTGAAAGGCCCACAAACTTTGGGTGGGTCATAGAGGACAAGCTCGCCGGCTCTGGCCTCCCGGTCAGCAGCGACGAGTTTGGCTGGCTGCTGGAGCATGGGGTAAAGTCCATAGTCACCGTGCGCGAATCCGCCCTGCCACCGGCGTGGACCGACAAGATCGGCTACATGCACCTGCAGGTCGACGACTATGGCGCGCCGGAACTTGAAGAGATAGACCGCGCAGTCGACTTTATCGAATGCGAGATAAATAGCGGCCGGCCCGTCATGGTGCACTGCGCCGCCGGCAAGGGAAGGACCGGCGTCATCCTGGCCTCCTATCTCGTGAAAAAAGAGGGCCTCGGCGCCCGGCAGTCCATCGACAGGATACGGTCGATGCGCCCCGGCTCTATACAGTCAGAGGCGCAAGAGTGGGCGATAGAGATGTATGAAAAATACCTGAAGAATAAAAAATGACTACTCGGGGACAGAGTCGATTACCAGCTGCCCGTTCTGTAGCTTGACAAACAGGTACCTGTTGTCCTTGAAGATCAGCGTGATCTCGTTCTTGGTCTCTTCGACGTCGAGAAGCTCCTGATTTTTTATGCCGTCATACTTGGCCATACTGGCTGTAATATCAGGATGGGCGATATTTGAACTAATTAGTCCGAGATCTCTTGGTCGAGCGTGTCAATGCACATCGCCAAAAGCTCGTTGCTGCGCCTCATTATCCACTTTGGGAACTGCTCAAACGTAAAGACGTACTGCTGCTGAAAATTTGGCGGGATGAATCCACCGTGCGTAATCACCTGCACGACCACATACTGTTCATTGACGGTGGCTATCTCTTCTTCTGCCGATTGGTCGATCTCCTCTATCGTGTGCCTGTACAATACTACAGGCCTACCCGTCCTCGTGGCAATGATGGACGCCCTGCGCAGCCTCTCCCGCAACTTGTCGAGGACCCAGCTGTCAAGGGTTACTTGCTCGTTGGTCAATTGCAGATATTCCGGGGAAAATATCTATTTAGGATGATGCGCCAACAAATGTTGACCTGGCGTTCAAATTATCCTTACTTGCCAGTACTGCTAGCAAACTTCTAGCTCCCCCGAATAACAACAAAAAGCCGGCTAGACGTTATTACGTTATAGCAGCAAAATTGCATACAATTTGGTGAACTAAATTAATTCAACACGGCAAGCCACAGGATGTCCGGTATGGCGACTGCGAGCGCGCACAGCGCGACTAATGCGATCTTTTTGCGCCGGCTCCAGCCCTACCAGAAATTCATTCCACAGATATCCGGAATTCACGGCCATCTATCTCTACTGCTTTATAATTGACGTTTTCAAGCCGCTCCTTTGACAGCACGGCCGCCTTGACGCGCACCAGGTACATCATCTCTTCTTTCATGGCTGAAAGCGAGGCAATCTCCTCGTCGTCAAGACCTGCGATGTAGAGCGCCGGCAAGATGTCAGTCGGATTATAGCCGCGCTCCTTTCTCTGCTGCTGCAGGTTCCTTGCCAGGTCGCGCAGCAGTCCCTTTGCTATCAGCCCTTTGTCGCGCCTGGTCGATATGAACACAGCCAGGTTGCCCCGCTCTGCCATCGAGTAGCCTTCTGCGGCCTTGTACGCAATGTCGACGTCGGAAGGCGAGATGTCTACTGACTTTTCATCGTATGCGAGCGCGTACTTGCCGTCGGCTTTGAGCGCAGACACGAGAGCCAGCCTGTCGACTCCCTCAAACGCCTTCAGGACGGCGTTGATGTCGGCCTTTACCCTCGGCGCGACGCTCTTTCTCACGAGGCCGACGTTAACGACGATGGGCATCTTGGCTGCCAGCAGGCCGGACGCCCTGTCGAGCTGCGAGCCGCCTGTTATTTGCACGGCTTTGTATTGCTCGGCGTTGAGCTGGCCCTTCAAAGATTCGGCCACGCCGTCCACCTTTAGCATCTCGAGTTCCGCCTGCGTGCCGCAGATGGTCGCGTCGTCTATCGGCCAGCGCCTCTTCAGGCTGGCGAGGTTGCGCGCCGCGTTTGCGAGTGACACTATCTCCTTTATCATGTCAAACGCGCCCTCTACCTTTGCGTCGGCAAGCCTGTCGTCGCGCTCTGGCCACGTTTCAAGCAGCACGCTCTTTTTCTTGCCAAAGCACGCCAGGTACATGTATTCGCTGATGAAAGGCGACAGCGGGTGGAGCATGACGTCGATCTTCTCCAGCACGTGCGCCAGGACCGCGTAAACTGCAAGGCGCCTGTCTAGGTTCTCGGCGCTGTCGTCCCAGATGACGTTTCTCGTCAACGGGACGTATGTCTGGCTCAGGTGGTTGATGATAAAGCTGTCAATGGCCTTGGCGCCTTCGTGGAACCTGCAGCGCGAAAACGCATCGGTGACGTCTGTCATCAAACCCTGCAGCTTTGACAGGAGCCACACTTCTGTCGGGCTCATCAGGTTGCTGTCGACGACCCATTGCAGCGTATGCCTGCCCTTGTCGAAATGGTCAAACTCGCTGTTTTGCCTGAAGTAGACGTGGAGGTTGTGGAGCGTGCTCAGAACTTGATAGGTCCTGGTCTTCATCTCGTCGAGGCTGAAATTGAGTGCCTCGATGGGCGACGACTTCCACATGAAATACAAGCGTATCAAATCAACCGGGTTTTCGCTCAGCAGCTTTCTTGCCTCAATCACGTTGCCGACGCTCTTGCTCATCTTGTTGCCCTTTTCGTCCAGCACGTGTCCCTGGAAGAGGAACGACTGGAACGGCGCCGAGCCTTTCATTATCATGCCCTCCATCAGCAGGGTGTATGCCCATCCCCTGGTCTGGTCTATCCCTTCCGTCAGGAACGACGCGGGTATCAGGTCATTGTATTCCTGGTCGTTAAGGGACGCGTAGGGGGCCGCGCCGGAATTGTGCCACGTGTCGAGCACAAACGCCTCGCGCTGTATCTCTGCCCCGCATTTTGCGCATTTTATTTTGATTCTATCAATCCATGGCCGGTGCAGCTCAAAGTCCGGGCCGTCCGGCAAATCGATAGCGTTCTTTACAATCTCTGCTCTCGAAAACAGCGGCTCCTTGTGTCCGCACTTGCCGCACGACCATATCGGCAGGGGAGTTCCCCACACCCTTTCGCGCGATATGCACCAGGGGTGCTGCTCCTTGATTATCTCTATGAATCTGTTCTTGGGTTGCTCGAAAAAGTACTCTACCTTTTGCGCCGCCTGTGCTGGCCTCTCGCCCATCCTGTCGATAAGGTAAAAGTACTCGCGCCGGGCGAGCCACACGACTTTGTGGTGCGAGCGCCAGCATGTCGGGTACTGGTGTTTCAGCCGGCCCATCTTGACCGACGCGCCGGCTGCCTTCATTGCTTCAAACACCTTTACGTCTGCGTCGCGCACAAACAGGTCCTTGAAGGCGCCTGCCTTTTCGGTAAAGATGACGCGGTCGTCTATCGGGACAAATATCGGGACGTTTCGCTTGTGCGCTATTTCAAAGTCCTCTTCTCCGTTTGCCGGCGACAGGTGCACGAGCCCGCTGCCTGTCGCGACATCTACAAATTCTTCGGCGACTACGAAGTGAATCGATCCGCTCTTGGCAAGCTCGTCGAGCCCCGGTATCATTTGCAGTAACGGGTGGATATAGTGCCGGCCGTCAAGCTCTTTGCCCGTGACCTCTTTTTCAATTCTGTAATCTTCAATCCGGAGCTCTTTCATCAGCTCTTGCAGGCGATCAGAGCCTACGATCCAGCGCTCGCCACCGGCGTTCGTCTCTTTCGTTACCCAGACGTACGAGTATTTCGCCTCCGGCTTGGCTCCAACCATCTCGTCTGTTACGATTGTAAAGGGCATGGTGGTCCAGACTATGAGATAGGCGTCCTCGTCTGACAGCTTTACTTTGTAATAGAACGAGGGGTCCTCTACCGTTTCATAGCCCTGGTTGACTTCCGAGTTTGAAAGCGAAGTCTGGCAGGACGGGCAGTACGCGACTACCCTGTACCACTCTGTCAGGATGTTGCTCTCCCACGCCTTTTTCAGGACCTGCCATTCCCGCTCGATGTACTCGTCTTTGTAGGTCCAGTACGCCTTTTCATAGTTGAACGACATGCCAAGCAGGCTGTCCATCGCTATCCACTTTTCGTTGTACGCGTGGATCATCTTTTTGCAGGTCTCTACAATTTTTTCTATGCCGACCTTGTTGAGGTTCTCTGCCTTGCTGCCCGTGAGCCCTAGCTCTTTTTCTGCCGCCAACTCGACTGGCAACCCTTGCGTGTCCCACCCTGCCCTGAAAATGACCTTGTTCTTGCGCAGCGTGTTAAAGCGGTACCAGAGGTCCTTTATGACGCGGCCGCGGAGGTGGCCTGCGTGCGGCTCGCCGTTCATTGTGGGCGGGCCCTCGATATAGCCTACCAGCGGCCTGCCGGCAAGCTCGTTTTCGAGCATCGCCTTTAGGTCGATGTTATTGAGATGAGCGCGAACCTCGTTTTCGATCGCCTTGGCGTCGAAACGGGCGTTGAATTCCATCTATGCGGAAAGCGATTGCGTGACCCGTTTATATCTTTGGCTAGTCCTTGAGGATTTCTATCATTTCACCGACAGTGACTATCCTGATCCTGCGGAAATTTCCCAAGCCGAGAAGGTGTCCATCTCCTGAAACAACATACTTCGCCTTGCCGTCGTACGCCGTCCTTAAGATCGTCATCATCTGGGTCCTCTTCTACAACCGAGAACCTCGACCTTATCCTTGTTATCCTGGCCGAGCTGGATATGTCTCTTAGAAAACTGGCAACGTCGCGCCGGCTGACATATTTCTTGATTCTTTCCTCTTCGGCCACAACTGCGACTTCTTTGAGGATTTCCCTGGAGATTACAAGCTCTTGCCTGCGCAGTATTTCTGATAAAAGAAACCGGGGTTTTCCGTCATGAATTAAGGCCGAGATCAGGACGTTGGTATCCAGCACTATCTTCATGACTGTCTGCCTGAACGCCTTTTTCTCCTGCTTTCTTGGACAATATCGCTAACGTCTTCGTCCGACAGGATGCCGAGTTTCCTTGCCTTTTCATCTACGTTCCTGTATATCCTTTCCAGGTCCTTTAGCACGTCAGGCACGTCGAGCTTTTTCATTATGACCGCGTCATTATAGCCGTAGATCAACAGCTTTGTCTTGGGACCAATGCCCAGCTTCTTCCTTATTGACTGGGGTATCACTATCTGGCCCTTGCTGCTAACGACTGTTACGTCTGCCTCTTCGCTGGCGGTCATGATTTCGTACATATTCTTACTTTCTTACCTTATATGCATAGCTCCTAGGTGAACGGCAGAGGGAATGCTCGCAACTACTCGCCCGGCTCCAATAGGATTATATCTTAAAAAGCGCCCGCAAATGCCGATATAGCTTGGCGCTTGTAGACACGCTAAAGGCCGGCAAGAACCCGCCGGAAGAGATCAACGTCGTCATCGAGATCCCGAAAGGAAGCAACATAAAGTACGAAATTGACGAAGAGAGCGGCGCGCTGTTTGTCGACCGCAAGCTCTTTACCGCAATGTTTTACCCGTGCAACTATGGCTTTGTCCCGCAGACAAAGGAAAAGGACGGCGATCCCGTGGACGTCCTGGTCCTCGGCAACGACGCGGTGGTGCCGTCGTCTGTCATCCGCTCGACCCCGGTGGGCGTGCTGATAACGGCAGACGAGGAAGGCGAGGACGCCAAGGTCGTGGCGGTGCCGGTGGCCAAGATAGACCCGACGTTTTCCCACGTCAAGGACATCAACGACGTCACGCAGCACATACAGGACCAGATCAAGCACTTTTTCGAGCACTACAAAGAGCTTGAAAAGGGCAAGTACGTAAAGGTCACCGGCTGGAAGGATGCGGCGACTGCCAAGGGCAAGATCCGAGAAGCGATGGAAAGCTACAGGAACAAAAAGTAGAGTTTCTATCGTGCAATTGGCCGGCCTTGCGTCAGGCCGGCAGGCATTTTCTGAAACCTAATTGCTCTATTGTAATATACCTGAAAGTGACATTGTGTCTATGAAACGTGCCGCCCTGATAGTAGCAGCGCTGTCTGCCGCAGTCCTGATAATAGTAGGTCTTTCACTGCTGAGCTTTCTTCCACTTGGCAAAAGCCCGCCCTCATTCACTGCAAGTAAGGATGTCAACAACTTGCAAAACGCTACTACTGCAACTGCCAAGTTTGGTAGCGTGACGAACCTGACAGAGAACCCTGACGATTCCGTCTACGGCCAGATTGCTGCCACCGGCGATAATGTGCACGTGGCATGGCAGGAATCCATAAGCGGAGGCAACTATGACATATTTATCAAAAGCAGCCGGGATGGGGGCGACACTTTTGAAAACGATACAGTCAACCTGAGCAACAACGCGGGGTTTTCAGAGCATCCCCAGCTTGCAGTATCTGATGACAACGTGTACGTCGCCTGGACCGATGATCCTTCCGTCAGGCGAGAAATATTTTTTGCAAAAAGTGAGGATGGCACCTCTTACAGCGAGCCGATCACCCTGAGCGAGCCCGGCGACAGCTACAACGTAGAGATGACAGCTTTTGGCAGCGACGTGTACCTGGTGTGGCAGGCAAATGACGATGCCGTAATATTTCGAGCAAGCCACGACAGCGGAGAAACTTTTGACGCCCCCGTCGCCATTGCAGACGGCGCAGGTCCGGAATCATTTCCCAAGGTAGCGGCATACGGCGACGCGGTTCACATCGTGTGGACAGTTGCCAACGAATCCGCGCTGTATCATGTAAAGAGTATCGACCGTGGAGACACCTTTTCCAAAGTCATCAAATTGAATGGCGACAACGCCGTTGGCGAAGCGCAGGTAGCAGCATACAAAGACGACGTCCACGTGATATGGGGCGGCCTGCACGAGGCTAAAGTCGACGACCTGTTTTATGCCCGGAGCGGCGACGGCGGGGACACGTTTGCCGGCCCTGTACCAATCGGCATCAAAGATCCCCTGAACGTAGAGCTGGTGGTGATGCCACTTTCCGGACAGCAATACGCGATCCACGTCGCAAGCCAGGTCGCATTGTCGTCTGAAAATCACGAGATCCTGCTGACATCGAGCGTGGACGGTGGCCGGACCTTTGCCAAAGCCGCCAACCTCAGCAACAACGCGGGGATATCCGAATGCCCGACCGTATCGACGGCTGGAAACCAGATCTTTGTCTCGTGGGAGGACCTGACGACCGGCAACCATGAGATACTCTACGCAAAGGGCGGCCTGTGACCGGTCACTTGGTCACGACGTAAAAGTCATAGACCGGGGCCTTTGCCGGCTCGCTCTTTTTCTTTACGTTGTATTCTATCATGGCCCAGAAAGCCGGGAACGTCTCGACCAGTCCTATGATGGGGCAGAGGATGAGAGTCTGGAAATGATATTTGGCCCTCTTTTTCCAGCTGATGTCAGAGTACCTGAGGTTCAGGTACAGCCCCAGCTGGTACGAAGAGAGCCACACCAGCGACGTGAACAAAAGCACGGCCCCTATGCCTATCTCGACGGGGTCGATGACCGCGGGCTGCAGCGTAAACATGGCCAGCGTCTCCTCGATGTCGCTGACATAAGTCGACGGCGAAAGCAGCGCCGGGATATAGTTGTACGCGGCAAACGCTGTCGAGGCGACGGCAGACGCAAACCCGAGGAAATACGTTATAGACTTGTACAGCAGCTTGAACCTGTGCCACATGGGGAACTTGTTGCCGTTCTGGAGCGTCCCGAGCACCCACCTGCGCCTCTGGAAAAAGTGGTCCTTGATGTTGAGCGGCGGCTGCTCCAGCAGCGCGCCGCCGTGCCAGCCCATCGAGCCGGGCCCGTACTTTTCATATATCTTGTAGCCAAACATCTGGTCTTCGGCAAGGGTCGGCCCGAACTTCCACTCTATCGCGTCCTCGACGTCGGACCTGACGAGCAGGTTGCTGCCGTGCATGTGCAAAGGCGGCGGGTTTGTCATCTGCGAGACGCAGTCATAGCACGCAAAGGGCCTTATCGACTCGGCAAGCGCAGTCAGCCTGTTTGCAGACTCGAACTTTAACGGGTAAAATATGGGCCCCTCTGACGCGACCTCGTCCCTCTCTGTCGCCTGCAAGAGAGCCAGCACCGTCTGCGGAGTCACGTAACTCTCGTCGTCCATGTGGAAGACCCAGTATTTTTCGCTGTTCTTTTTCGTCCTGCGCCGGTGCTCTACCGCGTACTGCAGCGCCCTGCCCTTCCTTATCGCGTCTGTCTGGAACGCCTTGTCGACTACTATTACTTCGCATTTCATCCCCTTTAGCGTCCTTGTATCGTCCGGGTCGTCGGTGACGACAGAGACCTGGTAGTTGTAATATCCCACCTTGTGGGCCGATTTCAGTATCGACTCTATGCCGCGCTTTACCACGTGCGTCTTGGTTGCAGAGCGGGTCGTTATCTGGAATATTATGGGGGCGCTTGTGCGCGCACGCCCCACCTGCTTTTCGACGAACACCTTTCGGTTGCTTATCACCCTGTAAAGCGAGAGTATCGCAATCGGGACATAAGAGAGCCAGAAAAACATGGCGACGATTATCGCAATATTATCAAACAACAGTAAATTAGGATTCTATCATTAAAAAGAGTCATGCGCCGCGATGATATTTTCCTCTATTATTTTCCAATAGGGTCCCGTACCTAGGGTCGCGCCTAATTGTAGAGATAAAAGGGATGGAGTAGTATGGAAACCGGGCCGCGGCAATGTTTCGGTTGGGGATATTTGGCAGGCAGGTGTCTATTCGCGCCGTTAATTTCACCTCCGCGGTCTCTGTCTTTATCTTTGCAATGGTCTACGGCATGATAGAGCACACCCTGCTCGCAAGCCCGCTTGGGATAAGCATCCTGGCCTATCCGCTGAACCTGCACCTTGTGGGGCAATTGTATTTCTACCACGTCCTGATGTTCATCCTGGCGACGCTCATCTCGTTCAACCCCTTCTTTGACGTGCTCTTTTTCGGCTCGAGCAACCCTGCCAGAAAGCAGGCCCTTGCGTGGGGCGCCGGCAACATCCTGAATTTCATCTGGCTTGAAGACCTGTTTTACTGGGTGCTGTTTGGAGAGTGGCCCAAGGACGTGATGACGCCCCTCCAGCTGTCGTTTTACGGCGTCGTGTGGTGGTACCCTGTCGCCCTGGCATGCGCGTCGGTGTTCTACTACCTTGCCATCCGGAGCATGCGGAGGCACCGGTAGCGAAAGTCGTTAATTATCTTCTCTACAATTATACGGTATGAATAGCGGGGCCAAGTGGGCCGTACTTGCCTCTGTAGTCGTGGCGGCCATCGCAGTTGCCCTGCTGGCCGGCTCCGCCCTTACTGGCAGGGCGCCGGACGGCAACGCCACCTCGCCGGGCAACTCTACCAACGGCACCGGCACGGTGCCAAGGCCGGTGGCAAGCGTGCTGTCGACGCCTTCCGCGCTGCCCATCATGGAAAAGTGGGCCGCGCGGTACAACATGGAAGGCCCAGTTTCTGCGCAGGTGAGCTATACAGACGACGTCGACGACGCCGGCATCGCGGTGGTGCATTCAAACATCTCTGGCTTTCTTGCGCAGCACTCTGCCGACATGGCGGTGATGGGGAGGCTGCCTTCCGGCGGCAGCTTTACATACGCCAACTCTACGTTTCTGCCGGTCAGCCCGCAGGCCGTGGCCCTGGTCTACAACGTGCCGGGCTTTCCAGACGTGCCGTCGGGGCTGAAATTTGACCCCGCCACACTGGGCGCGGTCCTCCGGGGCAACATAACGCGCTGGGACGACCCTGCCATCAGGGAACTCAACCC
>NZ_JBOGQF010000016.1:0-19057 GCF_050748925.1 Nitrososphaera sp. | reverse complement strand
ATCATGAACAGCCCGGTAATTTCTGCGTCCCCCGGCGACAACTTGCGCGACGTCGCGAAAAAGATGAAGGAAGAAAAGATAGGAAGCATCGTCATCATGGACAAGGACAAGCCGGTGGGACTCGTGACAGATTATGACATTGTGGTAAACGGCGTTGCCCGTGACGCGCAGCCCAGCAAGGTAAAGGCAAAGGACGTGATGCAGGAACTGCAGACCATCGAAAGCGAGGAGAGCATCACAGAAGCCGCGCGCCTTTTGAGAAAGCACCACCTAAAGCGCCTCGGCGTCGTCTACAAGAGCCGCCTCGTGGGCATCATTTCAGCTTCTGACGTCATCGCAGTCACGCCTGACCTGGTCGACGTGGTATCGGAAAAGGCCGCAATCATCCGGGGCGAGACCGGCAGGTCGGCCGGCAACATATCCGGCTATTGCGACGAGTGCGGCGAGTGGTCCGACATGCTCCAGTACGACGAGGGCGCGTTTGCCTGCGAAGTCTGCCGCGGCGAGGCGTCTGCACAGGCCTGATCCCGCCTTCCTGGCAGACGCAATGCTGGGAAGCGTCGCGCGCAAGCTGCGCATATTTGGCTTTGACACCGCCTACATCGCCCACACCGCCGACGACGAGGTGCTAAAGCTGGGAGTAGAGCAGGGCAGGATTATACTGACTGCGGACAAGGAATTTTTCAAGCGCATTGTCAGCAGGGACGCAAAAGGCGTGCTGGTCAAAGGCTCCAGCGACTTTGACGACCTGCTCCACATATTTGCAAAGCTGGGGATAAAATCCGCCAGCGTCGCAATAGGCTCGCGGTGCGCCGCCTGCAACGGCCTTCTTGCAGGCAAAAAACCCTCTGAAGTCTCTGGCACGGTGCCGGAAGCCGTCCTTGCGCGCCACGGCAGCTTTTACCAGTGCACCAGCTGCGGCAAGGTCTACTGGGACGGCAGCCACCTGCAGCGCCTCCGGGCGCTTGCAGAGAATCTTGAGAGGAACCTTGCCGGCAACCCAGCATCAACAAAAGGTTAAAATCACGACAGGCGGGCAAACAGTACAGCATGAGTTCGAATTCTGCTCTAGAGCGAACCATAAACAAAGTTTTATCTCAAAAAGAGGCGGATTTGATTTCGCAAATTGATGCGGCTTATCAAGATTCGCTAAAGAACCTAGAAGCTTCAAAGGGCAAGCTTGAAGCCGAGCGCACCAAGATAATCGAGTCTGCAAAAAAGCAGGCCGAGAACCTGAAGCGCCAGATAGTGGGGTCCAGCAGGCTCTCCGCGCGCAACAAGGAGCTGGTCATGATCGAGACCGACGTCAACGAGGCTTTCGAGAAGGCAAAGACCAAGCTCGCAAACTCGGGCAACGACGGCGCCTACAAGGCGCTGTTGGCAAAGATCGTCGAGGACAGCCTCCCGTCTGTAGGCTCTGACGAAGTCGTCATCGAGTGCACCAAAAACGACGCCGAGCTCGTAAAGAAAATAGTCGCCGACCTGTCGAAAAAGAGCAAGATAAAGGCGCGGGTATCCGACCAGCCCATCAACGCACTCGGCGGCATAAGGGTAAAGTCGGCAGACGGCACCATGTCATTTGACAACACTATTGATTCACGACTCGAAAGACTCAAACCTTTAATAAGGAAAAATATCGCACGAATGCTGAGAGGAGAGGCAGGCGAGTAATAATGGTAGCAAAGGGACGCATTGTATGGGTCAGCGGTCCTGCAGTCAAGGCCGACGGCATGTCAGCTGCAAAAATGTATGAAACGGTAGAGGTGGGCGATTCAAAGCTCATCGGCGAAGTCATCAGGCTTACAGGCGACGTCGCATTCATCCAGGTATACGAGTCCACGTCCGGCCTAAAGCCGGGCGAGCCGGTGGTCGGCACAGGGCAGCCATTGTCCGTGCTGCTGGGCCCTGGCGTCATTGGCAAGATATACGACGGAATCCAGAGGCCACTTGACGAGATCGCCCAGAAATCGGGCGCCTTCATCGGCAAGGGCATCCAGACGACGCCGGTCGACATGAAGAAGAAATACCATTTCAAGCCGAGCATAAAAAAGGGCGACGAGGTAGGCCCTGGCTTTGTCCTAGGCACTGTCGACGAGACCCAGTTGCTCGTCCACAGCATCCTTGTCCCGCCAGACCATGCCAAGGGCGCCAAGATCGCCGACATTGCGCCGGAAGGCGACTATGACATCGAACACATCGTCGCCACGACGGAAAAGGCCGGCGAAAAACGCCAGCTAAAGATGTACCACAAGTGGCCGGTGCGCAAGCCAAGGCCCTATGCCGAGCGCTACGACCCGACGGTCCCGCTCGTAACGGGGCAGCGGGTTATCGATACCTATTTCCCAATCGCCAAGGGAGGAACGGGCGCAATCCCTGGCGGCTTTGGCACGGGCAAGACCGTGACTCTGCACCAGATTGCAAAGTGGGCCGACTCTAAAGTCGTCGTCTACATTGGCTGCGGCGAGCGCGGCAACGAGATGACCGAGGTGCTGGTCGAGTTCCCGCACCTTATTGACCCGAGGTCCGGCAGGCCCCTGATGGAAAGGACCGTGCTGGTAGCCAATACGAGCAACATGCCTGTGGCTGCAAGGGAAGCGTCCATCTATACGGGCGTCACGCTGGCAGAATACTATCGCGACATGGGCTATGACGTTGTGCTCGTTGCTGATTCGACAAGCAGGTGGGCAGAGGCGCTGCGCGAAATGTCGGGGCGCCTTGAAGAGATGCCTGCAGAAGAAGGCTACCCGTCGTACCTGGCGTCAAGGCTGGCCGAGTTTTACGAGCGCGCAGGGCGTGTCCGAGCGCTCGGCTCACCAAACCGCGCAGGCTCTGTCACGCTGGTGGGCGCAGTATCGCCTTCAGGCGCAGACTTTACAGAGCCGGTCACGACGCACACCATCAGGTTCATCAAGACCTTCTGGGCGCTTGACGCAAGGCTCGCGTATTCCAGGCACTACCCGTCAATCAACTGGATGCAGTCCTACTCTGGCTACCTGGAAGACGTGGCAAAGTGGTGGAAGGAAAACGTGTCGAGCGAATGGTATGACCTCCGTTCTGAATCCTACCACATCCTGCAGAGGGAAGACACGCTGAAGGAAATCGTCAGGCTGCTCGGTCCCGAGGCGCTGCCAGACGAGGAGAAGCTCGTCCTGGAAGTCGCAAGGATGATCAAAATCGGCATCCTCCAGCAAAACTCGTTTGACAAGATTGACACCTATTGCGGGCCGGAAAAGCAGGTAAAGCTCGTGAAATTGATGGTCAAGTTCTTCAAGGAGGCGCAAAAGGCGCTCAAGGCTGACGCCTCGCTGGCAGACATCCGCGCGATGCCAATCATCCCGCTGCTGCTAAAGGCGAAATTCGACATCCCGGAGGACCAGCTGAGCAAGCTGGCGGACCTTGACAAGCAGCTCGACGAGGAGTTCAGGAAACTGGGCTCCGGCGCAGCAAAGACAGAGGAGGTTAAAGTAGTTGCCTGAATCAACATCTGGAATTGAATATACAAAGGTAGCAGAGATCAAGGGCCCGCTGATGGTTATCGACGGCATAACCAAGGCCTCTTTTGACGAACTCGTGGAAATAGAAACATCTGAGGGCGAGCGCAGGCTCGGCAAGGTCCTTGAAGTCGGGTTCGGCAAGGCAGTCGTCCAGGTATTCGAGGGCACGACCGGCCTTACCATCTCTGGCACAAAGGCCAAGTTCCTTGGCAAGACCATGGAGATGCCGGTTTCGCAGGAGCTCCTCGGCAGGGTGTTTGACGGCCTCGGGAGGCCAAACGACGGCCTTCCGGACCCGATAGCGGACAAGTTCCTTGACGTCAACGGCGAGCCCATGAACCCTGAAAGGAGGGAATACCCGACGTCTTTCATCCAGACTGGCGTGTCAGTCATTGACGGCATGCTGACCCTTGTAAGGGGCCAAAAACTGCCGATATTTTCCGGCTCTGGCATGCCCCACAACGTCCTTGCGGCGCAGATTGCGCGCCAGGCGTCAGTCGTCGGCACAAAGGAAGACTTTGCCGTGGTGTTTGCAGCAATCGGCGTGCAGTATTCAGAGGCACAGTACTTCAAGCGCTCGCTTGAAGAGTCCGGCGCGCTGAGGCGCTCGGTGCTGTTCCTCAACCTGGCAGACGACCCTGCCATCGAAAGGATCATCACGCCCAGAGTCGCGCTGACGGTCGCAGAATACCTGGCGTACGACCTTGGCATGCACGTGCTTGCGATACTGACGGACATGACAAACTATGCAGAGGCGCTGCGCGAAATTTCGGCAGCGAGGGAAGAAGTGCCCGGCAGAAAGGGCTACCCCGGCTACCTCTATACCGACCTTGCAAACAACTATGAGCGCGCAGGCAGGATCAAGGGCAAGAACGGCTCTGTCACGCAGGTGCCAATCCTGTCAATGCCGGCAGACGACATCACGCACCCGATTCCCGACCTTACCGGCTACATCACCGAAGGGCAGATTGTGCTTGGCCGCGACCTGTTCAGGAAGGGCATCTATCCGCCGGTCAACGTCCTCATGTCGCTTTCAAGGCTCATGAAGGACGGCATCGGCGAGGGCAAGACGCGCTCTGACCATCCCGAAGTCGGCAACCAGCTCTATGACCTTTACTCGAGGGCGCAGGAAGTGCGCGCTCTTTCAGAAATCGTAGGCAGGGCAGGCCTCACGGGAACGGACCTGAAATACCTCGACGCAGGCGACATGTTCGAGAACTACTTCTTGAAACAGGCGCCAGACGAGAGCAGGAACCTCGACGAGACACTCGGCAGGGCGTGGGAAGTGCTGTCGACGCTGCCTGAAAGCGAGCTGACCAAGATCAAGGAAAAGCACATCAAGGCATACTACAAGGGTAAGTAGCGATGTCGTCCCGAAGGGTCACCGCCACAAAAATCGAGCTGATCAAGATCCGCCGCTCGATGCAGGTAGCCAAGATGGTGCACAAGATCCTCGACGACAAGCGCGAAGTCCTGCTGAAAAAGATCGACGAGATGATCGAAGAGGCGAACAAGGCCCGCGACGACATCTGGTCCCCGCTTGCCGAAATCTATTCGGCCGTCTACACGTCATACATGTCGCTCGGCACCACGACGCTTGAATCGATATCGGACTCGACGCCAAGCGTGATGGAGACGGACGTCAACGTGCGCAGGATTGTCGATGTAAAGATACCGACGCTGACGGTCAAGACGAGGGAAGGCGGCCAGCACCTGTCCTACGGCTTTATCGAGACGAACGCCTCTGTCGACAAGGCGTCAAAGCTGATCAAGAACATGCTGCCAGCGGTGTGCAAGGCGGCAGAATATGAAAACGCCATATTCAGCCTGGCAAAGGAGCTGGAGAAGACACAAAAGCTGATCAACGCGCTTGAATTCATCATCATCCCGCAGTACCAGGACGCTGTCTATTTCATCAAGGCGACACTTGAAGAGCGCGAGCGCGAAGAGTTTGTCAGGATCAAGAAGGTTAAAGTAGTGCTTGACAAAAAGAAGCTGGCAGAAGCGGAGGCAGTATCAAGATCATGACAACAGACATATCAAACCATTTCGAAAAAGCCAAGGCCGAGCTGCAGGCCGAGCGCGACTCGATGGCGCAGAAGGTAAAGGAAGAGGTCGCCCAGAGCAAGCGCCAGGCCATGACCAAGGCCTAGGTCATTTCCTTTCTTTTTCAATAATATTTTGAACCGGCAATGTAACTATCACAATGCAGTTACTATTAAATAGGGCTCGCTGCGCCCTTGCCATAATGAAGATGCAACTAAAGGGTAGAGGAGCACTTTCTATTTTGACACTTCTCGCGGCGGCAGTGTTTGCAGGCATGTCCTTTGCAACTCCGGCTGCTTATGCACAGGAAGCAGGCGCAGCTGTAGAGAGCAGCGCGTTCAAGTTCCTGGCTGCGGGCATTGCATTCGGTCTTGCCGCTCTCGGCGCAGGTTTCGGCCTCGGTTTCGTAGGCGCAGCAGGTCTGGCAGCCATCAGCGAAAACCCGAAGATGCAGTCCAGCGTGTTCATTATCGTAGGCATGGTCGAGTCAATCGCCATCTACGGTATAGTCATGATGTTCATCATCCTCGGACAGTAAGGACACACGGACCGCAGGCGCGGTCGATTTTTCCTCTTTTCCATTTTTCAACCACCTCAGAAAGAAAGGATTTTAAAGAGATCGTCTTTTCAAAGTAGTGGAATGGGGCTAGCCAAGCTAATGAAGGCTACTGTAATTCTGCCGAGGGTGGAGACGCAGGCAGCAGTCAGCAAGCTTGCGGAACTTGAATGGTTCCACCCGATACAGACTGCTTCCACTTCAGAGCACATCAACCCTTACTATGACGACCTTTTGCTCAAAGCGCAAAAGCTGTACCAGGACATTGACGAAGTGGTCAAGGGGCTGGGCATCCCTGCAGAGACCGGCGTGCTTGTGACCATGTTCAAGGGCGCGCCAAAGGGCAAGACGAACTATAACGTCGACGACATCCAGGGCTTTATCGCGGACCTTGAAGACAAGAGCGCAAAAGAGCTCGCGGGGCCGAGGAAAATAATAGAAGAGCGGAGCGCGGTGCAAAAGCAGCTTGAAGAATACGGCAACCTCGCAGCCGTGACAGAGAACGCATCGGGCCTCACCATGGACCTGACGACGCTTGGAAAATTATCAAAGTTTTACGCCAGCATGTACATCATTGACGCTTCAGACGAGGCCGAGATACGCAAGAGCCTTGGCGACACGGCAGTGTACTCGACCGGCCTTGCCGAGAAAAAGGTCGCCCTCACGGTCGTCGGCGCGGCTGACGACGCCGAGCGCATCAGCAAGGTGATGAGGAGTTTTGGCATCAACCCACTCCAGATCCCGCCAAACATGCCCCAGAACCCCAGCGTCGCCTTTTCGCAGGCAACGGCCAAGGTAAAAGAGCTGGAAGCAAAGGAGGCGCAGCTTGACAAGCAAGTGGCCAAGCTGAAACAGACAATCATCCCCAAGGTGCTTTCGCTGCGCGAAGCGGCGGGCCTTGCCAAGGACATCCTGGAGACCACCCGCAAGCCGGGAGGCACCAGGAATTTTGCGATAATCGAAGGCTATATCCCTGCAGAGATGGAGGGCAAGTTCAAGAAACTTGCAGCCGACTATGTCTCTGTCGTAGAGGACGCTGGCGTCACAATCGACCTGCAGGACGCAGGCAGGCCGACTATGCCGACGCTCCTCATGAACAAGGGATATTCCAAGAACTTTGAAGTCGTGACAGAGACGCAGGGCCTCCCGAGATACGGCGAGACCGATCCGACTAGGATAATCTCGTTTGTCTGGCCGATCTTTTACGGCCTGATGTTTGCAGACTTTGGCCACGGCATCCTGCTCTTTGGCCTCGGCATGCTCTTCAAGATACGCGGCAACGGCCGGCTGAAAATGTGGGGCACGCTGATTGCAGCAAGCGGCCTTGCGGCAGCCGTCGGGGGCCTTGGAACCGGGGAATTGTTTGGGTTCCATTTCGATCATCTGCCTGTATTAGAAGGATTAACAGAGGCGCTGCCGTTCATCGGCCTGCTGTCCGTGGCTGAACTGACGTTTGAGCAGGTGATCAAGATACTTGCCGTGTCGGTAGCCGTCGGCATCGTGCACCTGCTGCTGGCGTTCTTCCTCCGGCTCAGGGCAGACTGGCGCGTCGGAAACAAACTGCTGGTGTTCACCCACGATATCCCGGCAATCATCCAGTACCTTGCAGTAGTCGCGCTAATCCTGGCGGCAATCGGCTCGAAATACGACATCATCGGCATGTTCCTGTCGGACAAGACCTACGGCCCGGTGCCGTGGCTGACCTTTGCGTTTGGCGACTGGGTGACGGTCAACCTAGTTGCAAAGGCGGGCCCGCCAGTAATCATCGGGTGCATAATCGTGTCCATCATTGGCGGCATGAAGGAAGAAAAGCACCTGAAGGCGCACGGCAAGGAATCGCCGCATGGCGGCATGGTGGGCATCATTGTCGAGACCGTGATGGTCAGGACGATAGAGATGCTTGCCAACACCATCAGCTATTCCCGGCTTGGCATCATGCTCCTCGTGCACTCGGCGCTGCTGGTCACGGTCAACAACTCGTACGAGCACGGCGGCGGGCTTGCAATCCTCATCGGCGGCAACATTGGCATCATGATGATCGAAGGCCTTATAGTCTACATCCAGACCATCAGGTTGCACCTGTACGAGTGGTTCCCCAAGTGGTACAAGTCCGACGGCATCCACTTTAAGAAACTGGTGCCCCCGATGCTCTACACGAACCTGACGTGGAAAGACGGCGACAAAAAGTAGGCGCCGATTTTATCGGCCCGGCAGCACTATTACTGTGCCGCGCATCCACGGATGCGGCTCGCTGTGATAGCCAAATTCGCCCGGCCGCGTGAACGTGTATCTGAATTCCTCACCCTGCATTAGAGGATCCGGCTCGCCATTGTTGTCTGCAACCACCGTGTTTGGTACAACATCTTGGTTTATCCACGCCACGGTGTTGTTGACGCCAATTACTACTGTGATAATTCGCGGCTCAAAATTCTTGCCGCTTTCTTCCACCGAAGATCCTTCCTGGATGACTACGATGGACTTGGCCGGCTCTATCCCATACAGCGCAAACAGCAAGACAAAAGCCACGCCTGCAGCGAGACCTGCCATGACAGGCGCCGCAGTTCCAGCCACGCTATAACTGATTGAAAAGGTCCTTTTGAGCTTTTGTCCGAACTATTGCTGGTCAGGCTTTATCAGGCTGGCCATTATCTTGTCGACCGGTATCTTTTGCTCGACGCCGGCGGCAATCGCTGCCAGGTTGCGTATCTCAAACGACATCAGCTTTAGCGACGCTAGCATGTTGCCAAGCGTGAACACGGTCCTGAAAGAGGCCATAATCCTGCGTATCGACGCCCGCTCAAAGCCCGCCTCCAGCTGCATGATGGCGTCAATGTCGTTTGCCGCGCTCTTTGGTACCAGGTCGCGGTACGCGGTGTTGGAGAGCTCGCCTATCGCTTCCTGGATCTTTTCTACGTTGATCATCTTTTGCAGAGTGTCGCGCGTTATCTTGGTCGTCGTCGTCACTATCAGGTCGTTCGTCTCTGCCGCAGACAGGCCCCAGTATTTGGCCCTCAGCACGGCAAGCACGTTATAAGTGTCAATGTCGACTGTGACGAGTTTCTGCACGTCCTGCAGTTTTGATTCAGAGAACATGGACTTGTCAAGTGATTTGTAAAAGGCGTGGTCGAGGTATGTGTCGAAAACCCTCACGTCGCCCTTTTCCTTGAACGCTGTCGCTGCCTTTCTTGCATCTTCGCCAAACTCGCTACCCTGCAGGCTGGCCACTGCCTCGTCAAAGTCTTTGGAAACCAGCGCCTTGACGGCAAGGTCGCGCCTGCCGACGAGCTCTTCTGCCCTCAGGTTCACCTTGGGCAGCAACTCCTCGTACGTCCTGCCGAGCGCCTTGCCCTTCAGGATGATCTTTAGGTTCCACGTGATATAGCGGACAAAATATGCGTTAAGCACGCCGGCGCCGCTTGCCAACGTTACCATCTTGGCATGCGTGTTTACCAGGTGCTCGCGCAGCGCGCCTTCCACCTTTTCGGCGGTAAACGGCTTGACAAGCTTTGCAAGTGCGTCAAGGTAGATGGTGTTTTTCATCCTGGTGACGAGCTCTTCAATGTCCCTCGACTCGGCAAGGGTCTGGAGCTCGCTTCTTGAAAGCATCTTGCCCCTCATGCTGTGTGCAAGAACGGTCCCAAAGATCTTGTTTGGAATGCTGACCTTGTTGCTCATGAGTCAAGTTCGATTCCTTGGCGCTTTATAAAAATCATTAGGTCGCCAGCATGGTTATATGCGCAAAAATGCAATAAAGCGCGTGCCGGTAAGCCTTGACGACACCGACGTCGCTATCTTGAAATCATTGATGCAGGACGGGCGAAAATCATTCCGCGCGATATCCCGGGAAGTAAAGGTGAGCACGCCCACCGTCAAGGCCCGCTATGAAAGGCTGGTGAACATGGGGCTGATAAAGTCGGTGAAGCCAGAGCTCGACATCTCAAAAATAGACGCGTCGCGCAGAAGCGACTTTGAGGCCAAGAGCCAGAAGCAGCTAAAGCTCGAGGGGCTGAAGGTAAAGATGCAGTGCGAGTTCTGCGGCGGCCCGATCCACGGCAAGCCCAAAGTGCTGAAATTCGCAAACATGGAGCGGTTTTTCTGCTGCACTGCGTGCAAAAGCGGCTACAAAGAAAAGCACGGCGGCAGGATACAATCCCTTATCGAGCAGCACAAATCACGCAGGCGATAGCTCGACTTTCTCTGCTGCCTTTTTCTTTTTCTCGCCGGCCTTTTTCACAATGCTGTCGACCGTGCCAAGCGCAAAGACATACCTGATTCCGTCGGCCTTCATCTCCGGAGACAAAAGAGCGTTCATCTTTTCAACGTCGTTCTTTACATAGTCTTCTGAATGCTTGTTGGTCCTCGCCACGACGTACTGGAACTCCCCGCCGCGGTACCGGTGTATTTCAAAAACCTGCACTATAACCTGTCGTCCCTGCATGACTGGTAAACAGCGGTGTCAAAAATTCTAGTCAAACAGCTTGTCAAGACCTGCAGCTATCTTTCTTGAAAGTGCCAGGGTCGCAAAGTGGACTCCAAAGCCGATGCCTGCCGCAGCGCCAACGTTTACGCCAAACTCGTAGAGGCCGATGAACAGCCCTAGGGGCGGCAGCGTAAATATCATTGCAAGGGCGGTGCTGACCCACATTGACTTTGCCAAAATCTCTGGCGTCAGGTTCTCCATCTTTTGACTCTGCAGTCTCAATACCTTCTTTGCGCTATTACCCTTGCGGCTCGTCTCCACAATCTTGTAAAAAACTGCACGAAATATTAGTATTGACACGATAAATGTGCTGTCTTACATTATCATAAAATAGAATAATTACATCATGGCAAGCTCGAGGCGCGCCAGCAGTTGCAAGAAAGCCCCTTAATATTGCAAATTCTCGAATGTTTTACGACAGGACTTTTAGTCTTGATTTATGAAAATATGGCCTAAAACGCGTTTTTGTTCAATAATCCATCAATGTAGGGATTAATGAACAAAAATAACATTCAAACAGCCTCTATTAAACAAACTTTATCAGCAAGCCGTGCAATTAGAGGGCATGGAAAACTCGGCAGCGCTTTCAACAGAGGAAGAGAAGGCCCGTCTGGACCAGAAATACGAGACGCTGATCGACCAGTTCGAGGAGGAGACGGCCCGGTACGACAGGATGTCGAAAATATCTGCCATCGCGACATTTGGCGGCGTCATCGCGTCCATCCTGGGTCCGCTGCTCTATTTCCAGCTTGCAAACGTCAACCCGTATCAGGCGTTTGCGTCAGGACCGGCGCTCTACATTGCCATCGGGGGCATCATGGCAAGCAAGCTCGTGCCAAAATTCATGATAATGTACGCCGACCACAAAAAGCACGAAGTGTCGCGCGTAAAATACAGGCCGGTCACCGGCGTCTGCATGTGCGACCTCTACCAGTTCAGGACGCACCTGCGCAAGATGGACAAGGCAGACACGTCAGGCGAGCGCATGAGGCACGCCAAACTGGCCAGCTATTACAAGCACAAGATGGGCTGGGGCTAGCCGCAAGGCATTTTACCAGCCGCTGACAACCTGAAAAAGACCGTGGCAACCCCAGAAAAGATATACTTTATGAGAGTGGCCCTAGGGGTCATCGGCGGCATCATCGCCGGGTTTGCCATCGCGCCCGAGTTTGACCATGGCACGTCGGTGGGCATCGCACTTGCAATCGCAGTCGCGTTATTCGGCGTGTCGATAGGCGTCAGCAGGAGCATGTCAAAGGGGTTGTCAAAAGAGCTGCGGAAAAAGGCCGGCTATGACGGCCTCGTGCCTTTCATATTCATGAACATCGTGTTCATGGTCCTCGTCTATACCGCATTGCACCAGCCGCCCATCCTAAGATAAATACGGGCTTTTCATTACAGCCGCCGTGTGGGATTATCGCACGCCTGGCATCCCTGACGAGTTATTCGAGCGCACAGAGGACGTCCCCATCACAAAGGAGGACGTGAGGGCGCTTGCCGTCAGCAAACTTCGGTTGAAGGAAGGCTTTTCCGCTATAGATGTGGGATGCGGCAGCGGCAGCATCACGGTAGAGCTGTGCCTGCAGACAAGGGGCAAGGTCTATGGGATAGACTTTGACAGCAACGCAGTCGAGCTGACAAAAAAGAATCTGTTGAAATTTGGCGTGGACGCAGAAATTGTGCTTGGCAAGGCGCAGGACGTCCTGCCGACGCTGCCAAAAGTCGACGCCATAGTCGTCGGGGGGACGTGGGGCGACGCCCGCCAGGTCATCCAGCTTGCAGTCGGCAGGCTGAAAAAGGGCGGCAGGATTGTCATCGACACTATATTGATAGAGACGATGTACCAGGCGCTGACAACCGTCAACGAGCTGCAGCTGGCCGAAGTCGACGTGACGCAGGTGACGATAGCCAAGGCGCGCAAGGTGACGACGGGCACCATGATGCTTGCCAGAAACCCTGTGATGATGATCTCGGCTACGAAACCCTAGCTATCGCCTCGTCGAGGTATCCCCTGTCGATTTCAAAGCCGACAAACGAGGTGCCGAGGTTTTTTGCCGCCAGCGCGGTCGAGCCTATGCCGGTGAACGGGTCGGCGACCAGTTTTGCGCTGCCGTGCAGCCGGATGCACATCTCTGGCAACTTTACCGGAAACGTAGCGGGGTGCGGTCTGTCCTTTTTGTTCTGTATCGTCTTGTACGGTATGAACCAGGTGTTGCCCCTGTCGCGCCTGTCCTGTTTTGCGGTTTTCCACCTGCCAATGTTGGACTTGTCCTGGTAGGGGATGCCGACTGCCAGCTTGTCCATTTTTGCGTCGCCGGCCTTTGTAAAGTGGAAAATGTATTCGTGGCAGTCGTTGAGAAAGCGATTGCTCACCACGGGCTTGAAGTGGCCCACCGCGACGTCGCCGGTGATGGAAGGATAGTTGCCGGCGTCCGCCTTGGAGATCGCTATCGACTTGACCCAATGTATCACGTTCTGGAGCGCAAACTGGCGGCGCAGCACGAGCGCGACGTCCCATGCAATCCACTGGTCCTTGGGCCTGTTGCCGATGTTGAGAAAGAACGAGCCGTCGTCTGCAAGCGCACCCTTGACCGCGGCTGCGACCTGCTGCATCCATTCAAGGTATTTTTCGCGCGGGAGGGTGTCGCGGTACGAGCTGTAGCCGACGCCGATGTTGTAAGGGGGCGACGTGACAACGACGTCGACTGACTTTTCCTTGATCTCGCCAAGGCCGGCGACGCAGTCCTGCAGGTAAAAAGTCGCTGCGCCCTTGCCATAGCGCACGACCCTGTACGGCTCCATCAGGCTTGCCGCATGAAGGCAAGCATTTAACTTTATTTCAAGAGCGCCAGCTGCGCCCTGGCCGCCATCCTCTGGCCGGCTATGGCCCCTGCGATGCCCATTGCGGCCGCCGGCACCGCGACGAGCGGGAATATGGTTGCCATCATGTCAAAGTAAATTATGGCAGTCAGGCTCGCCCACACGGACCTCTCCTGCAATATCGTCTCGTTGTACGTGTGCGTTATCAGCGGGTAGTAGAGCATGAGGAAAGAGAGGCCTGCCATCGCGCCTGCCGCAATGACGGCCTTTGGCGACATCCACCGCGACATGATGTAATCAGCGGCCACAAGCGGCACGAGGACGCCCACATAGAGCGGTATCGTGGACGCGAGCGCCTCGTTGGGGACTATGGACGTCAGCATCCCGGTGACTACAAACGCGCCTGCGAGTGCCGACATTACCCCAAACCTCCTGCTGCCTGCCACGGTCTTTGCCGCCACCAGGACGGCCGCCGTGACGAACGGAAAGCCAATCGTCGCGACCACCGCGCCGGCCCGCGGCTCGGGGTTAAAGTTAAAAAAGGCAGACTCTGAAAATGGGAGCGAAAACATGTGCACCGCGCCGGCGGCCGCCAGCCATACCGGCAGCATGCCGAGCACCAGGAGGGCGACTGGCAGCCTGTTCCTTACAATGCCCGCGGCTGCGCCAATGCTGCTTGCCAGCATGCCTGCAAGCAGGACAGAGTGGGGCGGGCTCAGTAGGCCGTCGAGCCCAAACGCCGAGTGCCAAACAAAGTCGCCGGGGCCTGCAGCAATCAGCAACACTATTCCGCCGATGACCATCTTGGCCGGCCACTCTATCTTTCGCAAAGAGCGCGAAGCTAATACGGCCGTTATCGCGCCTGCAAGCGCGGTTGCGACGCCGGCGTAAAGTATGGCATGCGGAGGCGAAAAGAACGTCTCGGGCTTGTTGAGGAGATGATAGGTAACGTCCCAGGTCGCGCCAGAGATCGCCATCAATATCCCGATGCTGACGAGGGCATAGCCGGCGAGAAGCCTGCGGCCCGGATCCAGAGCCAGCGTGCCGCGCTGGAAATAGTTCAATGGCAGTAATGCCCCTTGCAGTTTTTTAAGCCTTTGCGACCTGCACTTCATAGGCCGTGACGTACTCGCCCTGCTGGTCCAGCACGCCTTGCTGCGGGTAGTGCGCCTGGTCGCCGTTGTGCGGCAGGCTGACTGCCTTTACAAAGACAACAAACCTGCCCTCCGCCCCCGGCGTTACCCTGAGGTCGACGCTTGCGGTTTCGCCCGGCGCCCACGGCCTGCTTGCCGACTCGACTGCCGGATACTGCGCGACTACCTTTCTTTCAAGCCCCAAATATCCTGCGCCAATTGCCTTGCCAGGATTTATCATCGTGGGCGCCTGCTTGAAAGTGTGGCCCTGCACGGCAGCGACTTGCGCGCTGGTGGCGTTTGGGAACGCGATGGAGACCAGCTGCAGGTCTGCCTGCTCGCCCTGGTTTGTAGCGGCGACGCGGATCGTAAACGTCTCTCCAAGCGCAATCTCGGGGCTGGAAAGCGAGACGCTTGTTATCTCTGGCGCCGGCCTCGGGGACGCAAGCGACAGCAGGTACGTCTGGGGCACCACGAATGCCGACAGCGCAAGGTACGCCCCGGCTGCTACAACTGCCAGTATTATCAGCGACTTTATGCTCTCCTGAAAATGTGAACCGTTTAAATCTCTTGCCGGGAAAACAGCATTGTTGGACAGCTGCAACCCGCGGGTAAAGGCGTACCGCAACGGCAAGACGTTTGACCAATGCCGCCAGGAGGCAAGACAGGCTGCAGAAATCTTGGCGGCCGAGGTTGCCCAGTCCGGCGAGGTTTCCTGGTCGCGGGTGATGGAAGCGTCGGGACACGACGAGATCGTCTACAAGCTGTCGCTGAAATACCTGCGAGAGCAGGGCCACGACATCGGCAACAACCGCGCGCCGAGGGTCAAGCAGTAAATACCGCCTTCCCTAACCAATGCCGTTGAGGGTGCGGGTCTATTTTTGCAAAGAGCCGGAAGCCGGCCAGAGGATCGGCCGGCAGGCGCTTGACACCATCTACGATCTGGTCTGGGAGTCAGAGCTCAAAAACGTGATAACGATAGGGCGGATCTGGCTGCGCTTTCAGGACGAGGCGATGCCTTTTGGGCGCGCCCTGAAGGACGGCAGGCCGCACGAAAAGATTGCGCCGGGCGACGTCATACAAGCCGGCGACGAATATTTCATGGTGATGCAGGTCGGGGTGAAGAAGGTAGAACTGAAAGAGGGTTAGAGGCGCTTGGCGATCCCGCGTCACGACCAGTTACAGCCCATGCCGTTAAAGTCGCGGTTTGTACCTTTAGACGCAGTTTTGTTCCTTTACCACCAAGCGCCAACGTTAAGCATCGGTGGTCGGTGTTGTCATCTGGTGTGTTATACAGGAATTACTATAAAAATATTGTGTTTTTCAATTAAATACATGAAATCAGTTATCACTCCAGTGATTTACAGAGAAAATACTAATTTCTTCAAAATTCTTTAATTGATGTTTGAATAATTGTCCTCGTCGATCGACGATGCTATCCAAAGCCAAAATAGTGGACGCGCTGGTGCAAGTTGCGCTCAAGGTCGCTCCTGAAAACCATGGCGCAGTATCCGCAAAGATACAGCCCAAGCTGCTCGATGTCGCCTTCTTTTAAAACTGCTATCTCGCTTGCGTCCTGCATGTTTTCGACGGCGACATAGCCGCTGCCGGCAAGCGCCTTTCCAAGCAATGCGACCACCTGCCTGCCCTCCGCCTCCTGCACCTTTACCCTGTCCTCGACCTTCTCCGCGCCAAGCCCTGCTAGCGCCGAAAGGACGGCCGGCCTTGACTCGTCGCAGACCTGCGAGATGGTGACCCAGAGCATTGCCATGGTATTTTGCGGCGCCGGTTTTTAATTCGATTCCCTGTCAGGAGAGATCGATATCGCGACAAGATCGCCCTTGCCTGACGAAAACAGCCCCGCGATCCTGGCCTTGATCCCGTATTTCTTTTTGCGCTGCCGCAGTGCTATTTCCTGCTCTTCCGGCGTGGCAAACCTTGCGCTTGCCGCGACCCATTCGCCCCTGGGCTCGCCCCTCATGCCGCATGGCATTATCCTGACGCTCCCGTTGTTGCGCAGGCGCTTTACCTTGCCGGTCTCGCTCCTTGTCACCACAAATATCCTGTCGCCGTCGATGGTGAACCACACGGGCGTCCTGATCGGCTCGCCAGCCTTTCTGTAGGTCTCGAGGTTGATGCACTCGTGGCCTGAAAACTGCGCCGCCTTGCTCAATGCATAGCATTGGCGCGCTTGGGAAATTAACCTATCGAAGAGGATTGTTCTAGTACCAGTTTATGTCACGCTTTTATGGCCAGCAATCGCGTTAATGGCGTGAGACCGGCCCGCGGCCTTTTTGGCAAGTTTGGCGAGCCAATCAACGGCAACTGCGTCGTCGTGACAATAGACGGCAGGGACACTTTTGAGCAGGTTTACGGCCACGTGCTGAGCGCGAAAAAGTCGGTGCTCATCGCCAACTATGACCTTGACCCGCACCTGCGGTTTGCAAGAAACCATCCCTTTGCCGCCCGGCACGCCATGATAAAGTCCGCGTGCAGCAAGTCCCTTGCCGCCAGCATCACAGAAGAGTCGCGCCGGTACACCCTCCAGGACCTGCTTATCGAAAAGGCGCGCAACGGCGTCGAGGTAAAGATAATCGTGTAGCAGCCCCGGCTGGTGCTGAGGCTCCTGCCTGGGGCAGACGAGCGGGGCATCGACGGCAGGGCAGACGACGTAGAGATCCTCAACAGCATCGCAAGGAGCTACGGGGTGGGCGACAAATTGCAGGTAAAAATCGACAGCACCGCCCCGACGCTGACCTCCGCCCACCACGAAAAGATAATGGTAATCGACGGCGAGGTCGGCTTTTGCGGAGGGCTCGACCTTTCAAACGGCAAGTGGGACACCAGCGCCCACGACTATGAGAGCCAGCTGCGCGACGCAAACGCCGAGCCGTGGCACGACGTGCACGCGATGGTGAGGGGGCCGGTGGTGCGCGACCTCGCCTACCATTTCTGGCAGAGGTGGTCGTACGCCGACACGCGCGACAGGCGCGCCGCCATGGCAGCCGTCAAGCTGCCCGCGGGGCGCGAGCGTGCCGGCACCGTCCCGGTCGTCGCGCTGCGCACCTGGAAGGAGATGGACAGAAACGGGAGCATAAAGGCGTGGTACGGCGAGATGTTTCAAAAGGCAAAAGTGGGCATCTACATAGAAAACCAGTTCCCGTTCCAGAGCAGGTCGCTGACAAAGCTCCTGGCAAAGAGGCTCACAGAAGAGCCGGGCCTAAAGGTCGTCATCGTGGGGCCGATGGAGCCGAACCTGCCGGGGCTCGTCGGCAGCATGCTGTCCAAGATGAGCGTAAACGACGTCAACAAGAACCTGGCCGACCTGCGCAGGTTGTCCGGGGGCCGGGTAGCGACGTACTCGCTCATCTCGCAGCACAGGACGATGCCGACCATGCGCAAGCAGGTCTATGTGCATTCCAAGATAATGATAGTTGACGACCAGTGGATGACCATAGGCTCGGCCAACCTCGACAGGAACGGGACCGACGACTCTAGCGAGTTCAACCTCGGCATCACCTCTGCAGACCTTGCGGCAAAGACGCGCGTCCGGCTGTGGCAGGAGCACACCGGCGGCAGGGTGCCCCGGTCGAGCCTTGCCGGCTTTTCCGATGGCTTTGACGCGTGGAAAAGACTTGCGAGGGCAAACGGCGTGCGCGCGTCGGGCAACAAGCCCATCATCGGGAGCGTCTACTTTTACAACTTTGAAGAGGAGGGTCTGCCACCGCCATATCCAGAGGCCAGGGGCGGCAACAGGTTTGCGCTACTGTGACGCCTGGTAAAGCCTGTATACGGCGCCGGTCGAGTCGTCAACATAGTTCCACTTTTCAATCTCGACCTTGAGGGGCGCGAGGCTATTGTCGCCACCGAGCCACTCGTTTACTGCCTGCCCCGCAACCACGCTGTCCGGCCTGCCAAGCGACTTCATTTTTGCCGCCAGGCTGATGCAGGGGCCCAGGATGTCGACGTACGACGCTTTTTTGTCGCTGCCATAGAGCACTACGGCGCAGAGGCCGGCGTCGACGCCTATCCTCACCGCAAGCTCGGGGTAGTAATACTCATTGAGGATGGGGTTTATCACCTGCCGGATGACGGTTATTATCTCGCTTGCGCACGAGACGGCCTCCTTTGCGACCTCTGCGTCCTGCTGCTTTGACGAATCCGATCCGATGAGGGGGAAAAACGCGAGCACCGAGTCGCCTGCGTATTTCAGGACGTAGCCGCCGTGCTCTGTTATCGTTATCGAAGTCTCCTGAAAGAACACCTGGATTATCGCCGACAGCGTGTCGACGGGGACAGTGAGGCTCATGTTTGTCGACCCTACGATGTCCGCGTACAGCATCACCATCGGCACCTTGTGGTAAAGGTGCGCCCTCAGAAACGAGTCCGCCGGGCCGGTCGCCGCCTCAAACGTCATGCCGTAGCGCAGCGAGCGAAAGACGCGCGACTGCCTCTCGACAAGGAGCCTGCCTGCGTCCCTTGCCTTTTGCCTCGCAAGCTCGAACACCTCTTCGGGGATGAACTGGTT
>NZ_JBOGQF010000015.1:0-19556 GCF_050748925.1 Nitrososphaera sp. | reverse complement strand
CAAAAACTATGGTTCCCTGCAGGCCGGTGATTGTCGGGTCGGAGGACTCGACTACCCTCGCGTCAAGGCCGATGATCTCGTGCGCCAGAACGTTTTCCGCGGTTATCATGCTAAGCCATGACCTTCCTTTCGTTCAGTATGGTCAGAATGCGCGCAATGTCGCGGCGCATGTATCGTATGTCGCCAGAGTGCTTTTTCAGCGTGCCTTTTGCCTGCTCTGACCTCACCTTTGCCAGGTCTGCCTTCATATCTGAAAGCTTTTGGCCAAGGTCGGTGTCGTTCATTTCGCGCAGTGTCTTTAGCTTAGGACGTGCCATTGTTCTCTACTCCTGTTTCTACTGCCACTGGCGCTTCCACATTTGGTGCGTCGGCTGTTGCGGGTGCATCAGGCGATGAAGGAGCTGCTGGCTGTTCCATTCCAGGCGCATTGCTTCCTTCGCTGTTGAATGAAAATTCCTGCGGGAGGTTTGCCTTGGTCGCTATCTTTAACTGTATGCCCATCAGCCCCATCTTTGTCAGCACGTGGGTCATTCCGGTCTGGACAATCTTGCCTGCGACATCGCCGCTCTTTGGCACCACGCCTACCGTGTGCTTTTCAAAGTGCGCGCGCTCTGTCCTGAGCTTACCGGCTATCGAGACTTCGACGCCCAATGCGCCGGAGCTCATTATCGTGTTGAGCGTCCACATTGACGCGCGCCTAAACGCCGTCCCGCGCTCGATGAGCTGCGCAATCCTGTTGCACATGATGTTCGGGTTCAGCTCCGGGTTTGTGACTTCCAGAACAGAGATCTGGGGGTTCTGCAGGCCGAACTTGCTCTCGAGCTTGGCCATCAGGTCCTTGATGCCGACGCCCTTGCGCCCGATTACCAAGCCGGGCCTCGTGACGTAGACGGTAATCCTTGCGCCGACCGGCGTCTTTTGGATCTCGACTCCGCCAAATCCTGCGTCCTTTAGCGCCTGCATGAGGAACTCGTTTATCTCCATGTTGCGGTAGGTGTTCTTCATGACGTTCTTGACTGCGCTCATTGTGCACTGACCTCCTGTGCTACAAGCTCGACGTGCACGAGCGTGTCATACTTGGGACTCGACCTTCCCATGGCTCGTGGCTGGAAGCGCTTGATCTTGGTGCCCTTGTGCGTCACCGCGCTCACGATGCGGAGCCTGTCGAGGTCCATGCCCTTGTATTCTGCGTTTGATTCAAGGTTATCTAGCAATCTCAAAAATTCGTGCGCTGCCTTTTGTGGGTACCTGCCTGCGCTAAACCCGTCGCGGATGTTGCTTCTGTGCGCGACTTCGTTGTTGTAGCGCCTGTATGGCACCGCGATTTTCTTGGCTACGACGTTCTCCAGGAACTCGCGCGCCTTTTCGATGGACAGGCCCTTGATTGCAAGCGCGATTTCGCGCGAGTGCTTGTGCGATATGCTCTTTTCACGGACAGCGGCGCGCACGTGGCGGGCCTTGTCAAAGTATTGGAAAGCGTAAGAAAAGTCTGGCATATCCATCACTTTAGCGGGACGTACAGGCTTGACCTTGATGCGCCGACACCTGGTGCGCCGTGCTGTACTCTCTTGTTTGTTATAGCGTATTCGCCGAGGTAGTGGCCGATCATCTCTGCCTTGATTGCTACCTGCGCAAATTCCTTGCCGTTATGTACCATGATTGTAAGTCCGACCATGTCGGGGAGGATTATCATGTCGCGGACATGGGTTCTCAGCGCGCCCTTCAGCTTGCCCTCGCGTGCCAGCTTTACTTTTTCGCGCAGCTTTCTCTTGTCGTCTGTCATGTAAGTGCTGACGCGCTTGTCCAGCGACCTGCGCTGGCGTGAATTGAGAAGGGGCAGAAGGTTTTCAATAGACAGTGACTGTAACTGTTCTGGAGTGTAACCCTTGAACTTGAATTCACGTACCATTAGATCATCTCCACGACTGCTGAACCACTTTTAAATCTAACGAGCGTCATTCTATACCAGCCCCAGTTTCGTCGCAAGGTCTCTTGCACCTTCGGGCGCCTTGAACGTGACAAACGCCTTCTTGCCCTGTATCGTGCGGGCCGTGTTGACCTCTGTCGCCTCTGCCTCGTAGAGTATGCGCACCGCCTCGATTATCTGGTGCTTTGTGGCGTGCTCTGACACCTTGAACGACAGCTTGTTCTCCTTCTCTATCTGGTTGAAGGTCTTTTCAGTGACGTATGGCGCGAGCACAATCGTGGTCGCCTGCTCGGCTGTCATGCTGGCTGCCGACTTTTCGTTACTCATTTCACCAGCTCCATGATCTTGTGCAATGGCGCCTTGACGTCTTTCAGCTGCTCGATCGCGTTTTCAGAATATATTGCGAGCCTGATTGGCTTTGAGCCCGGGGCGAGGTCAAGCACGCTTATCTCCCTTGAGTTCTTAACCGCGACGCCGGGGATCGCCTTGATTGCCGACGCCTTGGCTTCGTTGCCTACGACGATGATTGCGCTGATGCCTGGTCGCGCCGGCCTTCCCCTACGCCGCGCCGTGCCTGTGCGCGCCTTGCGGACGTTTGCGCGCTCCAAGTCGTCGCCGAGGCCGAGCGCAACGAGTGCCTTTATCAGGTCCTTGGACTTTGTTATCCCTTCGATGTCATTTGATACAATGATTGGGAGCTTTACCTTCTTGTCGAGCTTGTGGCCGCGGCCTTCGACGAGGTCGCGCCTTGCCGTCGCCGCGATTGCCGAGCAGAGCCCCAGCTGCCTCTCCTTGTGGTTGATTTTCTTGTAAATGTTCTTCCACGACTCTGGCGGGTGAGCGACCCTGCCGTGCCTTACGCCTGCCACGCCTGCCGCCTGGCCTGCCCTCGGGAACCCTTCGCCCCTTGCCCTCGCAAGACGCGCGATGCCAAGGCCGGTGTTCTTGGATTCTGCAGAGACGTTCTCACCTGCGCCCGGATAGCGGCCCTGGCGCTGGTACGTGTGCGACAAAAGATTCACGTAGACCTTCTGTATGACTTCTGGCCTGTACGGCGTCTCAAATACAATGGGCAGTTCGACATTGCCTGCTTCCTTGCCGTCAATGCCTAGTATGCTGGACTTTATCATTCTACGACTACCTCCAGTACTTTGGGCTCAAGGACCTTCTTTGGAAGGTTGCGTATCGGGTGGCGCATCTTTACTAGGCGCTTTGGAACGCCGGGGATAGAGCCGCGGACGACGATATAGTCGCCCGTCACAAGCCCAAAGTGCTTGAACCCGCCCTTGGGGTTGATGCCGTCTTTATCGGTGTTTGTCATTAGCAAGATGCGCTTATTGTATTCGGTGCGCTGGTGAAAGCCGTGCTGGCCCTGCCTTGCGACTGTGTACATGACGACCGCAGGCGAAATGGGGCCGAGCGTTCCAACTGCTCGGACGCTCTTTCTCGACTTGTGCTGCTTGCGCTTGACGCCAAACCTCGTGACCGGGCCCTCGATGCCCTTGCCCCTGGTGATGCCAAACACGTCGACGTTCTGGCCTAATTGAAATATGTCGGAAGCCTTGAGCTCTTTGCCAAGAATGCCCTTGACATATTCGAATTGCGCCTTGACGTCCTTGCCGGAAACTGCCAGCTCGAACACAAACGGCTTTTTCTGCGGGATGCCGACCGCGCTTGGAGAGACTGCGGCTATTGCCATGACCGAGCTTGCCTGGGCGACCTTGCCCTCGGCCTTGCTCATCGCGTCCTCTGCCTGCTTGATCTCGACTCTGCGCGCCAGCTCTTTTGGAAGGTCTTTGGCATAAACGTCAAAGACCGCGTGCTGGCCGTAAATGTCTGTCTTGTAGGCGCGGACGCCGATTATCTTTACCGGCGGTGTCGCGATGACCGTTGCAGCGTTGAGCAGCTGCTTGCCAAAGTTCGGAGTCTTTTCTCTGTCGTCAATGGTTAGAACATGTATACTGCCAACCTTGAAACCTGCAAACCCGAGCAGAGCGTTCTTTTCTCCAGCCAACTGCGGCCATGTCCTGACCCTCGCTTCGAGGCTCTTGGCCCTGGCCCTTGGTCTGAAGGCGATACTGCCCCTTCTCGGGGCGCTATACTTGCGATGACCCATAGGTAACGCAACAGTTCAGCGCTTCCTTTTATAAATTATGCAGTAAAGGAAGCTAATTCCTCGACAAAATCGACGCGTTCAGGATAGCCAGCGTGCCAAGGACTGCCTCCTCGAGGCGCACCGTCTCAGTCGCCTGGTTGGGAAACATGTTTACCATGAATTCCGGCTTGATATTGCTGCTCTCTTTTGCGATTATCTCGTGCACGCCGTGCTTGGGTGAGCCAAATATGACAAGCACGTTCTCGGAATTTTTTATGCTCTCTGCAAGCTTGGCTTCATTGTTCTTGATGAACCCGCCCTTTCTCGACGTGGCGATGACAGTGGTTTTCTCGATGCCGCTCAACAGCTTTACGATGGAAGGCACCTCTTTTACCTCATAGCCCCAGTACTCAAAGATGTCAAGCTCTGTCGCCTCCATCGCACGCAGGTGCGGGTGGGGCGACGTGAACTTGACGTTCACCTTCTTGCCGTCCGAGCCCTCGCCGTCAAACGGGACGAGGGAGCCGAGGCCCACCTCTACAAACAGCGCGCCCTTTACCTTTGCAATCACGCCGGTCCGCACGTCGCCTGCGCGCACCGTCTTTATGTCCTGCGGCGGCCTGTGGTGCGGCGCCTTTATCGGGTGAAGAATGCCTGCAAACTCGAGCTCGTTCATTCGCGGGTACAGGACCCTCCTCAGGTACTGCGGCGTGTCGAGGTAGCGCAGTATCGTGCGCAGCAAAACCGGATCTTCTTTTTCAAATTGCGACAGCGGATCGTGGTAGATGTAGATTCGCTTTACGCGAAATATAGAGCAGGCGCGGGCAAACTGGGCTATCTTGACGCTCTTGTCCCTCTTTGTCTGCTCGTCTGAAAGGGCAGAATCAGGGATGGCGACCCAGAGGTTTGTCATGCCTACTCGTTCAGCAGCTGCTGGACGGTGAACTCGAGCTGGCCCGTCGCGCCAAAGAGGTTCTGCCGCAGGTTGCCTTTCTTGTCTATCACAAGCGAAGTCGGGGTCCCTCGCATGGTGTATTCCTCAAATGTCTTGGCGGAATATTTCTTGTTCTTCATGTATTCCTTTACGCGCCCGACGAGCACCTGCCTGTCCTTTTCGCTGTACGACCGATAGTCCGGGACATTTGCCTCGATAAAGTCTTGCACCTTGCTCTCGGTCAGCTCTGCCGACTCGTTTTTGAGGAGATCCATCCCCACCGGGAACGGGATCTTGTACGGCAGGCTCTTGCCGTCCTTTAGCTGGCCATATTGCGATAGCGCGTTAAAAGTCTCGCCAACGACCTCGCCGGTAGTCACCAGCTTTTTCAGGTTATCAATAGGTCATAGTCCTCAAACGCAGTCGCCATGCCAAGCACCGTCACGCCGCTCTTGCCGTACTTATTGTACAGCTCGATGGCTTCCGGGATGCCGTACATAAAGCAGCCGGGGCAGTTTACCTGGAAAACTTCGACAACGACGACATTGCCTTTCTCCTTATCGATGTTTGTGGGCTTGCCTTGGACCCATTCGGAAACATGGAGGTTCGGGGCCTTGGCTCCTAGTTTGACCATGATGCGATAAAGGGTCGAAGTCGCTAAATTAACCTTTGGAGAATTATACACTGGTGATTCTTGGGCGGAATTCGGGTGCCCGTTAAATTCGGCGCACAGGGTGTTAACTTGGGGTGGTGCATGCGCAGAGAATCTTTCTGCAAAAGTTTGTGCTAAGCAGAAGTTAGTGCAGGCCCAGTAACGCATTTAGCATTTGTTGTCCATGTTTTTATTGAGGATGTATCGCCTTCAAAATGACCCCCGAAAGAAAAAGATTTCTGAAACACTTGCTATTGTTGCCATAGTCCTCCTAGGTATAGACACCGCGGAGACATTCATAGCGCAAGGCGGAAAGAGATTCTTGCCACTAACTGATCAGCAGAGCGGAATATTGCTTGGCATATCATCGATAGTGCTCTTCTTCTTGTCTATTGGGTTCGGATTTAGACAAAAGGCAAGAATAACGACAGTGTTGCTCATAGCAGGTGGTGCAATCCTTGCAGTCTCTAAATTAGTAGAACCGACGATGGGTCTGAATCTATACTTGGCTATAGTACTTCCTTATCTCTACATATCTCTAATTGCAATCGGCTTTATCCTCATTGGACTAGGTGTTTTCCGAGCTGTAATGAGGCAATAACAATAATTGCACTAGTTTAGCATCTTGATCCCTCAGCTATCCTTTCTGTCCGGGAGCCACGCAAATCCGTTGATCCTGAGAATATCGTTTATTCGCCGTCTAACTTTTGCAATACCTGGCGGCCGAAATAAAATCGTGAGAAAGAGAGAAAGAAGAGGCCTGGAGCCTAGGCAGGACGCTTTGCGGCCCTTTCCTTGGCCATCGCGGCGTACTTTTCAAGGTCCTCTTCCTCGACCTTGCGCATCGTGTGGGCCGCGTGGTCAATGATTGCCATCTTCAGGTTCTTGGTGCCTGACTTTTCCTCGCTCACCATGTAGATGCACTCGACTGCCAGCGCCGCCGCCTCTGCCTCCGAGATGTCGGGCTTGTATGACTTTTCTAGAAAGTCGGTGACTTGGTCGCTGCCAGCGCCGATGGCGACTGCGTCATAGCCGATATAGGTTCCGGATGGGTCTGTGAGGAAAAGGTTTGCGCCGTTCTTGTCGACGCCTGCGAGTATGAGTGCGACGCCAAACGGCCTGACACCTGCATATTGCGTGAACTGCTGGGCCATGTCGGCAAGGTTCTTGGCAACGCCTTCGACATCCACCGGCTCGTCATAGATGAGCCGGTTGCTCTGCGCAAAAAAGCGTGCGTGGTCTACCTGCGTGCGCGCATCGGGAATGTATCCTGCCGCAGCGACGCCGATGTGGTCATCGACTTGGAATATCTTTTGTGTGACGTTGTTTATCTGGAGCTTTCTCGTCTTTTCCTCGACTGCAAGGATGACGCCGTCCTTGGACTTGATGCCAATGGCAAGCGTTCCGCGCCTTACGGTTTCAATCGCATATTCAACCTGGTAAAGCCTTCCGTCCGGCGAGAATACAGTGATTGCACGGTCATAGCCTGCTGCTGCGGGTAACAATTCAAATTAAATTCGCCCCGCCGTTCCATTTAAGTCTACCTCGTTTTTCAGATGCTAGATTTTAATAGCGTTATCTGGAAGCTTGGCTGTTGGCGCAGGATGAGATAGCGTTTTACGGGCACCCAAACGTCCAGTCGTTCCACGCGCGCACCGTCGAAATCACAAAGGAGGAGCACCTGACCTTAAGGGGTGACTGCATAATAGGCGTGAAAGCTGAAAGGGCTTGCGCCGACATCAGTGACCCGGTGAGGAAGGGGCTCATGCAGAACCTGCCGGCCAGGATGGAGATAATCGTGGGAAGCGACGTCTATGCAATATCGGGCAGCGGCGACGAGCGGCTGACACTCAAAGACGCGCACGACATCGTCATCCGCAAGACCAATTTCGTTTGCCCCCGGACGCTTTCGGTGAGGTGCGACAGGGCGTCGTCAGACATACCCCGGAGCATGATTGAGCGCCTGCAGGACCCAAAGACAAAAGGGTTATTCAGGATAACAGTCGAGTAGCTCCTCTATTTTACATACAGCGCCTTAATGCCGTGAAAAGAGCATTTTCACCCATGTCTAAAATGTACTGCCACATGTGCAAGGAAGGGGGCAAGGAATGCGTCGAGGTGACAGACCAGCGCGAAGTAGCCCTTTTGAAATTTCACGTAAAGTGCTCTGTGTGCGGAAAACTGCTGGTCAGCTAGCTGCTTTTTTGGTCTGCGGCTCTTTTCTCTCTGTCGCCTTTGCAAGGGCGGCATTAACTATCTCTAGCGCAAGGAACTCTCTGCACTTGCCGTCCTTGTCCAGCGCAGCAAATCGCTTGTCGCCCTGTATGCCTGACAGGATTTTTGCAAGCTTGGCACTCGTGTCGTCGACCAGCTTCGCAGCCTTGGCGTCAAGGTCTGCCGGCGGCTCGCACGTGTATACTTTGAGCGTGGCAGAATAGTATTTCATGACTGCCCCCCTTACCTCGACCATCCTGGCAACCTCTATCAGGCCGGCTTCTTTGAGCGTGTCAAGGTGGTGGCGTATAGTCGTCGTTGCTTTTTTAAAGCCGGAGCTGCCAAGCGCCTTGGCAATTTCTTCGGCCGCCATTGGCTTTTGGCCCAGGACTTCGAGTATCCTTATCCTTGCCGGGTCTCCAAGCCCTTGCGCGGCCACATGGCCCATCGTCGTCACGCGCCTTGCCTTGACGTCTTTTTGGAACAGCGTGCCTGGCATACTGATATCATGCATGCCTGCGCAGTAAAGGCGTCCTGTCAGTTTGTTTTGCCGTTGTTGTCAACTGCAGTCGCTTTTATCGTTGCAATCAGTGTTATCTGGTATCAAATTAACGTCAGTGCGTTAGAGCCGATAAGTGCAGTATCGCACTTTAATTTATGATAATAATACTATGGACTCTAGAAAGCAGGCCGATAAAACTGCTGCGGGCGCCCGCAGGGCTCCTGCGAGCACGCGGCGCACTGAAAAAGGCTGAAAAAGCTAAAGGGGATTGAGCGGATTACAGCTTTTCGCCGCTTATCCTTTCGTAGGCCAGGATGTAGCGCCGGCTCAGCTCGCTGACGATTTCAGGATCGACCGCGGGCGGTTCGGGCTTTTTGCCCTCATTGGCAAGCCGGTCGATCTCTTCCTTGAATCCCGTCCTGATGAGCCAGTCGCGCAGGTGCTGCTTGTCATAGGCGTCCTGAATCTTGCCCGGCTGCCAGTCTGTCTTGATCCATAGCCTGTACTCATCCGGCCCTAGCGAGTCGCCAAGCACTATTCTGCCACTTTCGTCGCGCCCAAACTCGAATTTCACGTCTGCAATGATAAAGCCGCCCTTTTCTGCTATCATGCTCATTTTTTCATATAGGGCAATCGACGTTTTTTCAAGATAGTCATAGTCGCTTGCAGAAACTAGGCCCATCGCGACTGCCTGCTCCTTGTCGATTGGGAGATCGTGCTCCTCCGACTTGGTTGTCGGGTCAAACACCGGCCTTGGCAGCCTGCCTGCAAGTACCGGATGAAAGTCGGCCGGCAGGCTCTTGCTAAGATGGTCCTTGTAGCGGTCGGCGAAACTGCCATAGAAATATCCGCGGACTACGCACTCTATCGGCACCATCGACAGCCTCTTTACCAGCATCCTGTCCTTGTCGACGACTTTTATCATGTGGTGCGGCGTGCCAAGCGCGTTGAACCAGAACTCGCCGAACCTGCAGAGCACTTCGCCCTTTCTCGGTATGGGCGTTGCCATCTTGACGTCAAAGGCAGAGACGCGGTCTGAAAACTGGAAAAGGATGTCGCCATCCTGTTCGTAAATGTCCTTGACCTTGCCCTTGCGTAAAAGCTTCAACGCCTCGATCACGAGCCTGACTGCATATCTGCTTATCTATTCTGGAACTAGGCAGGAGGCACGTCGCCTTTTTCCTCCTCTTCTTCCTTTTGCCGCAACGAGTTTGCAAACTTCCAGCCAAACTTGATGACATAGGGCGACAGAAAGGTGGTGATGATGGTCATCGTGCCGACCATCGGGAGGATGAACGCGCTCGTCGCCCCCACGTCCGCGCCGCCCTTTGCCGTCACCAGGGCCAGCTCGCCGCCGGACGCAGAAAGGGCAAAGCCGGACTTTAAGGACGTTTTCTTGTCCGTGCCCATCAGTTTGGCAGATATGTACACGGTTGCGAATTTTCCGGCAAACGACGTGGCAATCAGGATAAGGGCAGGCACGATAAACAGCGGCAGCAGGCTAATGTCCATGAGCGCCCCCACCGACACGAAAAACAGGGCTGCAAACATGTCTCGCAGGGGCATCGACAGGACCCTGGCTATCGCGTGCGACTTGGACTCTGCCACCAGCACGCCTGCAAAAAAGGCGCCGGCGGCGACAGAGACTCCGATCTGGTTCGCAAGAAAAGACAGGCCAAACGCCACCCCGAGCACCGCGACTATGATGAGGTCGTGGTGGTTTGTCTTGCTTACCATGTCTACAAACTTGGGGACGGTCTTTGAGCCGAGGAACAGCGCGCCGCCGATGAACGCCAGCACGAGCCCGACGGATATCCCCACTTCCTGAATCGATAGGCTCCCGGTTGCCGCAACTGACTGCAATACTGCGAGTATCGAGACTATGATGATGTCTTCGATGACTGCGACTCCTAAAAGAAGGACTGCCGCCTTGTCTTTTATCATCCCCAGCTCTTCGAGCACGCGCATTACAATGACTGTGCTCGTGACAGAGATGGAAAGCGCAAGGAACAGGCTGTCAAAGAACGCAAGGCCCATCGCCTGGCCGACGATGTATCCAAGCGCAAGGGTGCCAAAAGCCTCAGTCGTAGCTATTATCAGCGCCTTTTTGCCGACGGACCTCAGCTTTGCTATCGGGTATTCAAGGCCGACAACGAACAGCAGCAGGACTATGCCTATCTCTGCAAGGAGGTTTACGACTTCGGGGTGGGTTACCAGCGAAAACGGCGGCGTGTAGGGCCCGATGAGCATCCCGGCCGCGATGTAGCCGATGACCATCGGCTGCTTTATCTTGTAAAATATCAGGGCCATTACAGAAGCGATGACCATTACTATGGCAAAATCTTGGATCACGGCAGCCGCTTCTGTCACCATTTTCTGTTTCCGCAATCTTTTGGGGTTCATGCGTTAAAAGTCTATACCGGAAAATATCCCGTTGGAATGACTGCCAGGCTTTTGCCGGAGCCGGCTTGAAAGACTTTTAACGGCGCGCCCTTGATTTCCATTATCCGATGGCAGACAGCGGCACGCTCGATCTTGGACGGCCTACTTGCGTTGGCATCATTGGCGGCGGGCAACTCGGCAAGATGATAGCCCATGAAGCAAGGCGCATGTCGCTCAAGGTAATAGTGCTCGACCCGACAGACGGCTGCCCCGCGGCGAGGATTGCTGACGAGCAGATAGTGGCAGATTTCAAGGACGAGCCTGCCATCATGCGGCTGGCAGAAAAGTGCGACGTCCTCACATATGAGATAGAGATGGCCAACTCGTCTGCGTTAAAGCAGCTGGAGGGGCGCAACTATCCCGTCAGGCCTGCGCCAGAGACTCTGCGGATAATCCAGAACAAGCACCGCCAAAAGTCGTTTCTGCTAAAGAACGGCATAGCAGTCCCTGAATTTCAACTAGTGCAATCAGAGGAATATCTGCAGGAATTGTGCAAGACATTTGGCTTACCTGCGGTGCTAAAGGCTACAGAAGATTCGTACGACGGCCGCGGAAACTATGTGATAAAATCTAAAGGCGACGTTGCAAAAGCGTACGCCTACTTTAACGGCCGCGAAATGATGCTGGAGCGGTTCATCCCCTTTGCAAAGGAGGTGTCGATAATGGTTGCCCGCAACCCGTCAGGGCAGATAGAGTCGTTTCCCGTAGTTGAAAACATACACAAAAACGGCATACTTGACACCACAATCGCGCCCGCCCAGATAAGCAAGAAAGTAGAGCTAAAGGCGACGAGGCTGGCTAGAAAGGCGATGCAGGTGCTGCATGGCGCCGGCATCTTTGGCATAGAGATGTTTGTCACGAAAAAAGGCGAGGTCATGATAAACGAGATCGCGCCCCGGGTCCACAACTCGGGCCACTACACAAACGAGGCGTGCTCGGTGTCGCAGTTTGAGCAGCACCTGAGGGCGGTGCTTGACCTTCCGCTGGGCAAGCCTGAACTGCTGGCGCCTGCGGCCATGATAAACATTCTCGGGCCGGAGGGCTTTGAGGGGCCGTACGCTGTCACGGGATTGAAAAAGATGATGCAGGTTCCCGGAGCCGCGCTGTACGTTTATGGCAAAAAGGTCAGCAAGCCACGGCGCAAGCTGGGCCACGTCACGGCGACTGGCAGTACTGTCAAAGAGGCGCTGGCAAGGGCAGCAAGGGCAAGAAAGGCAATAAAGCTGGTCCCCTCTATGGAGAGACAGGCATGAAGCCGCTAGTGGGGATAATCATGGGAAGCGACTCGGACCTGCCGGTCATGAAGGAGGCTGCAGACCTGCTGGACTCGTTTGGCGTGCAATACGAGATAACAGTCGTCTCGGCGCACAGGACCGCTAAAAGAATGGTGTCGTATGCCGAGACTGCGAAAAAGAGGGGAATCAAAGTCATCATTGCAGGCGCAGGCGGCGCGGCTCACCTGCCGGGCATGGTCGCGGCAATCACGCCGCTGCCGGTCATTGGCGTGCCGATAAAGACAAAGAGCCTTGACGGCATTGACTCTCTGCTGTCGATAGCGCAGATGCCTCCCGGCGTGCCCGTCGCGACGGTGGCGATAAACGGCGCCAAGAACGCGGGAATATTTGCGTGCCTGATACTGGCAGTCAAGCACGACGATATTGCGAAAAAGGTGGAAGAATTCAAGAAGGAGATGGAAAGCGCGGTCTTGAAAAAGGCGGGCGCCCTTGAAGACATGGGCGTCAAGAAATACCTGCAAAAGATAAAGTGACCTGTAGTTCTGCAGAGTTTCTACTTGCAACGCGCTTGGCAGAACAAAATGGAGTGTCCTGACGCACTCGAAACCCTTCGTAAATTGACGATGATAGAATGTCCTATCACAAGCCTGAAATGATTCTCCCATCAATAAAGTGCGTACCCGTGCTCCACCTTGCAATAATTACAGTAATAGCGCTACGTCGCCATCGTGCTTCTTTCACAGGCTGCGTCAGCATATGGCAAGGCGACCATCCCTGTCGGAGAGGACCCAAAGGACGTCGCAGTCAACCCCAAAACCAACATGGTCTATGTGGCAAACTTTGACAACGTTGCAGTAATTGACGGCTCTACAAATACGGTCGTTTCCAAAATACCGATCGGCGACGTTAACGGCTGGGCGATTGAGGTAAATCCAAACTCTGGCAAGGTGTATGTTGCAGGGCACCTCTCAGCATCCATCCTCGTTCTTGACGCAAGCACAAACGCTGTTGTTGCTACCATCCATTTGAATGGCAGACCAACAGGAATCGCCATCAATCCAGAGACTAACACGATATATGCAGCATCCTCAGATGTCATGGAAATTGCCGTCATTGACGGCGCTACCCACAAGGTAATCGAGCGGATAGAAAGGGATGGCGACTTTAGGAGGATATCAATGGATCCGTCAAGCGGCCTGGTTTATGCCGGCAACGTGCAATATGGAACTGTCGACGTTATCCGGAACATGTCAGTTGATTCCTTTCGGAAAAGCTATGACGCGCAAATAGATTACCCTCAGGCAATAGATGTAAATCCAGAGACGGGCAGGGTTTACGTGTCAGATTCGGACTCGGTCCTTGTCATTGGTAGCGATAACGACGGACATGCGCTTCTTGAGAGGGTAGAGGTGGGCGGAATTCCGATGGGCATCGCCGTTAATCCGGAAACAAACATGGTCTATGTCGCCAACTTTGACGATGACTCGATTTCGGTTATAGACGGAAAGACAAACAAAGTAATCCTTACGCCATGGAGCGTCTGGCGAGATCGTGACATATTCCGCCATCGGAGGCATGGCGGCGCTCATCCTCTTCAACAGGCGCAACAGATTTCAAAAGGCCAAAAGGTGAGTTTCTAGCGGGGCTGTGTACTGCATCCATCCGCATTACGATAGATTTTGGACGCAGGTATGGCTCATTTCGTAATATTGTTGATCAGTATGCGGTATTTTCAAGGACACAAGAGGCTCCCTTATATTGAATGATTTGTTCGCCATTAATGAGATATACCAAGTAGCCAGCAGGCGACACATTCCACTGGTATTGAATGCCTGCTAAGGCTTCATGGGGGTCACCTCTGCTGCAGAATAAGTCAAGACCCATACTTGGGAAGAATAACGCAACCACACTTACTGCCGCGGCCCCGATAGTTATAGCTCGTCGGCGGTTCACGCCTGAAAATTGCTTTTTCAGCATTTCAAGTTTATGGTCCTTGGCACTGTCGACTTGTCGTCGGATGGACCTTCATCTCACAAGTGCCTCATTCAACTAATTCTTGGCAACACCCTTGGCATATACAAACGCACTTTGCATCGGAGATTTACGCTTTTTGCCAGCTACACTCTTCTTTCGCTCACGCATGCCAGATTGCATACAAAAGTGCAGGATGGCCATAAAAGAACTAACAGCTACCACTACGCTTGTATCGGTGTTCCACTGGAAACACACACATGCACCGTCGTTTGCAGCAGTAGAATTTATTTGGCAGCCATTTTGTTACTGTAGGCGTGGAGCACGCACATTCCAGCCACTCGCACGATTCTCACGATGAGCACGACCACGACGAAGAGCCGGTTACAGTCAAAAAGATGGCGCCAAACGAGGTGGTGGCGGCCAGCCTGGGCGAGCGCGGAGTCGTCGCAGAGGCAGTCGCGCTGGGCACGCACCCGCTGGAGAGCCAGCCCTGCTACAGCCACCAGTTTGCATCAAACCCAAGGTTCACGACAAACAAGGGCATGGTAAAGGTAAGGAACAGGAATTTCGACCTCGTGCAGGTCGTGCAGAAACACTAGGTGAGATGGATGCTCGATGCGACCCCACTCCCGTATGGCGCGCTTGACAGGTACCAAGTGCACTTTATCGTCGAAACAGGCGATGCCGACACCGAGCAGTTCCTTGCCCGGTGCGAGCGGATAACAAAGGGCCACTTTGGCGACAAGCGCATGGTCGCGGCAAAGTGGACCGGCGCGGGCGCGTTTGCAGACACGCTGCAGAACGACACTCATCTGGCCGAATTGCTAAAGAAGGTGTTGCTCGCAGAAGGCGAAATAAGGGTCGACCCGCTTGAGGGCCACGTCCGCATCTATGGCCAGTGGCGCTACGAAGAAGCCCTGAAGCTGGACGCCGCGATGGTCGAGGTTGCCGACGTCATCGCCGGCCACATCAAGGCTCTGGCAAAGTAGCCTCGCGGGCTTGCCGTCGACACGGCGAAAAAGAGTTTCGGCCCTCCCGTCGATCTTTTCCATAATACGCCGCGCACTTTTCTCAAAAGATGGCTCATTATCAAGATGAAGGTACCTTTAATAATCGTGCAGGGATTTTGCACCCTGAGACATATTGGGCTTAAAGTTTGACGGTAAAACTATAGTCGTGACTGGCAGCGGCACCGGCATCGGCCAGGCGATAGCCAAGAGGTATGCAGAGGCCGGCGCCAACATTGTCCTGATGGGCAGGCGCAAGGAGCCGCTCGACCAGACCGCGCAGATTTTAAACGACATTATCAAAAATGCGGGGTCAAAGGGCAGGGTCGCGACCTTTCCGGGAGTCGACGTCTCTGACGAGGAGGGCATCAACTCGATGTTTGAAGGCGTGAAAAAGCAGTTTGGGCGAGTCGACATCATCGTTAACAACGCCGGCGTCTCCGGGCCGGTCAAGACCTTTACGAATGCAAGCGTCAAAGAATTTCGGGAATGCATCGCAATCCACCTCACCGGGACATTCTGGACTGCGGCAAGCGGCCTTGGGGCGATGGAAAAGGGCGGCAAGATAATCACGATATCGACGTTTTTTTCGGAGGAAAACAGGTACGAGCAGCGCCCCTACCGGTTCAGGACGCCGTACACCGCGTCGCAGGGCGCCAAGAACAGGCTCGCCGAGTGCCTGGCGTGGGAGCTGGCAGACCGGGGCATTCGCTCGGTCGCGACAAACCCCGGCCCGGTGCACTCGGACCGCATCTACAAGACCGTGTACCCAAAGGCGGCGGCAGAATTTCTGCGCGTCGGCGGATACCCCGGCCTTGCGTCCACTGAAATTGAGGTGGTGACTGCAAAGGCGCTCCCGTTCCTTGGCGACGCAGAGGACGCGGTCGCCAAGGCGTGCAGGGACGCGGCGGCAGAGATCGCAAAGAAACGCGGCAAGGAAGACGAGGCGACCGTGGGCGCGCTTGCCAAGACCGTGCACGGCGCGCTTGCCAAGATGCAGGAAATAGCAGAAAAGATCCAGGGCAACACGAGCAAGATGATAGTCGACGGCGAGTTCCTCAGCCAGGACGAGGTGGCAGAGATGGTGATGACGCTTTCCGACGAAAAGGTGAGCAAGCTCCTTAACGGCAGGGTGATACCAAACGACCGCGTCTTTTATCCGGTCAAGCCAATCGTCGGCACAGGGGTTGACGTGCTGCCAGAGTCAGAGCTGAGGGGCAAGGTGTTGGTCCTCACGACGACGTCGTCTGCGGCAAAGGATGTCGAGCGGGTAAAAATGATAGCAAAGATTGCGCAGGCAGCCGGAGCAAAGCAGGTCATCGTCCTGTACCGCAATTCTGCCGACGAGGCACATTTCAAGGAATTCCACAGCCACGCAATCGACTTTATGAGCGAAGACGCCGTCAGGCGCATATTCAACACCGCCCGGACGCACTTTGGGCAGATAGACTCTGTCGTCCACTTTACCGGCGACAGCGACTACACCGCCGCGTTCAGCACGATGGCAAGAAAGCAGTGGGATTCGCTCATCGACAACTTTCTCTACATCCCCGGCCTGCTGGTCAAGGAGGCGGTTATAGCGATGGCACCTCCCGGGGCGCTTGAAGAGCCGGCCCGGTTCAAGGGGACGAAAGGCACGGTGGTACTGGTCGGCCCCGATGCCCCGACAGGCAAAAAGATCTCGGGCCTGCTGCGCGCAAGGGCCGACGTGTTCAGGGGAGCCCTCCGGCCATACACCGCGACCACTAACCAGGAGCTGGGCGACGTGCTCGGCTCGAATGTAAAGTTGCACCTTGTGCTCGCCGGCAACAGCGAAGGCGCAGAGCCAAACCTGGACCGGCTGCATAATTCAATCCTGAGCCTTGCGGCAGGCACGGCGCTCAAAAAGAACGAGGCAATATTCTACGTCGACGAGGCTAGGGCCTAGAGCCCAGCCAGTCGGCGATGAATTTTACCGCGACTGCCACAAGCAGCACCGCAAGCATCTTTTGCAGTATGGCGTTTTTCACAGAGCGCGACCACTTTGCGCCAATCTGCGCGCCTGCAAAAGCCCCTGCCGATAGCGCGACGGCGTAGAGGTAGTCGACGTGACCAAGGGCCACGTGAGTAAACAGGCCTGCAAACGCAGTCAGCATCAGCGTCAGCTGCGACGTCGGCACGGCCCTGTACATTGTCATCCTGTGGATTAGGAGCATCACCGGCACAAACACCACGCCCCCACCCACGCCAAAGAGGCTCGATATTATCCCCGCACCAAACGTTATCGCAAACACGGCCGCGTGTTGGAGCGCCGATACCCTGTGGCCTTGCTTTTCCTTCAGGATGGAGTCGCGGAACGCGATATAGCCGCCTACTGCCATCAGCAGTATGCCAAAGTAGAGCTTGAAGTCGGGGGCGGTTATCTGAGTGGAAATGAACCCGCCAACGACCGCGCCCGGTATGGCAGACGCCGCCATTTCGATGGCAAGCCTGTAGTCTATCCTCTTTTGCCGCGAATACGCCACCGTGGACGACACGCTCGTTGACGCGACTGCAAACAGACTGGTCCCTGCTGCTTGCGTCGGCGGCAGGCCAAGGAGTGTGAGCGCAGGTACCATGAGTATGCCGCCGCCCACGCCCAACATGGACCCTAGGGTGCCGGCTCCAAGGCCGACTGCTATGAGTATGGCAATCGTGGTGGCGACGTCAAGCAAGGGTGGACCCTGACGTTAGCCCTGGACGGGATAAATCGTTTGCTATGCGTCTTTCCAAACGTTGAGGACCGAGATGACCTGCGTCCCTGCGACGCCCGGCACCGTCTTTATCCTGCTTGCGATGATGTCGGCAAGCTCGCTTGGGCTCTTTGCCCTCACCTTGAGCAGGAGGTCGCCGTACGTGTGGGTCTCGTGCACTTCGTCTATCGCGTCAATGGCCGCAAGCCTCTTGGCGACTTCCTGCAACCTGCCGGGAAAAGGGTTGAGGAGAACAAACGCGACGTTTGTCTTGCCAAGGGCCATCGGGTCGACTGCGACTGTAAACTTGCGTATGACACCCAGCCGGCGCAGCTTGCGCACCCTGTTGCGGACGGTGCCTTCAGTCACCTTTAGCATCCCTGCTATCTTGACTGACGGCGCCGAGCTGTCCTTTTGCAGCATCTCGATAAGCCTGAGGTCCAGCTCGTCAAGGCCGACTTTCAACGCGTGACAATCACCCCTTGTGGCTTTATAGTTTCGTACCTGCAGCGTGCGAAAGTGTTTTTAATTCCTGGTGGCTCCATCCTGTATGACTTTTGGGCCGAGTCGCGCAACGGGCGCGGTGACTTTGTTGTTGTCTGCTTTGCTGATTGCCGCAGCCGGCAAGGGGCTTGCATACGGGCAGGCTGGCGGCGATGAACGGGCGACACTTCCATCGCCCCTCCGGGGGCAAGTATCTAGCGTCCAGATGGATGCGGACGGGAACCCGGAATGGATTCAGTCGGGCATCTGGGTGATGAGGCTCTCGCCGACTGACGATCCGGACATGCCAGAGGTGAACCTGGTGTCAAGGATTGCGATGGTCATGCTCAACGGCAGCGCGATGCACACCCACCGAATATTCAACTTTGAGCTGAGCAACTATGCGGTTAACGGCAATGGCACCGTCCACACGTTCGAAGGCACGGCGACGGTCACCATGAGGGAAGGGCCGGTCGCCGACGTGCCGCTTGTGATAGAGATCGCCAACAACTCTGTTATCGCAATGAGTATAGGCCCTGACAGGGTAGACTCGCACTTTGGCACCGGGCCTGTCTACGGGACCCTGTCGGAACGCTCGCAAAACGCGACAAAGGCGGCGACGGGACGCGACATGGCGCACGGCACGTCCCCTGCCAACAACACGAGCGTCCAGCTTGAAGGGCTGACGCGAGAGTCCGTCCAGTACCATTCAAACTCTACAGGCTACCTCGTTTATCCCGAGGACGGCGCCGGCTCTCGGCTTCCCGCAGTTGTCATGGTCCACGAGTGGTGGGGCCTCAACCAGAACATAAAGAACATGGCAGAGACGCTGGCAAAAGAAGGCTATGTCGTCTTGGCAGTCGACCTTTACGGCGAGGTGGCCACAGAGCCGGGTAGGGCGCAAGAGCTCGCCGGCTCTGTCCGCAATAACCAGCAGGCGGCCATCGACAACCTCAACGGGGCGGTGGCGCACCTGTCGTCGCTTTCAACCGTCAACAGCTCTAAAATCGCGACCCTCGGCTGGTGCTTTGGAGGGGGTCAGACGATGCAACACGCGCTGAGCGCGCAGCAGCCCCTTGCGGCGACTGTGATCTATTATGGAAACCTGGTGACCGACGAGCAGCAAGTCGCCAAGATAAAGTGGCCGGTGATGGGAGTGTTTGGGTCCGAGGACCAGTCTATCCCTGTCGCCACGGTTGACGAGTTCAGAGCAGCCCTTGACGCCAACAACATCACAAACGAGGTGTACGTCTACGAAGGGGTCGGGCACGCCTTTGCAAACCCTTCCGGCGACAACTATGCGCCAGATGAGACCAAAGACGCGTGGGAAAAGACCCTTGACTTTTTGGGCCGGCACGTCAGGGCCGCGTGACCCGGGTT
>NZ_JBOGQF010000014.1:0-20112 GCF_050748925.1 Nitrososphaera sp. | reverse complement strand
ATAACACATAATTTACAGCAGGCGCTGCAGGGCTGCATACATGCTAGACGCCCTGCTCTCACTCCTCTCCTCGTCAAGGGGAACAACCTACATCGAGGCGCGCTACCACGCAAGGGCGGTTTCCGAGGTCAATTTCGTCAACGGCCGGCTTGAGAGGATGCGGATGGTCGAAAACGCCGGCTGCGGCATCCGCGTGCTCGTTGACGGCTGCTGGGGATTTTCAAGCACCAACAACACCGCCGGCCTGAAAGGTTCGCTTGCAAGCGCGGTCTCGATGGCCCGGGTACTTGCCGGCTCGAAAAAGAACAGGGTGGCCGGCCTTGCGGAATCAAAGATGGTCAAGGGCCGCTTTGAAGCCACGGTCAGGGGCAAGCTGGCAGACGTTGACATTGAGCAAAAAGTAAAGATGACAAAGGAGGCCGAGGCGGCCGCAAGAAAAAACAAGGCAGTCAAGTCGGCCTCTGCAATCTACCGCGACATGCTGGACTACAAGGCCATAGTGAACAGCGACGGCGCGCAGGTGGAAATATTTGATTCAAAGCCCGAGTTCAACGTGACTGCGATAGCCAAAGCCGGCAGCCAGAGCGCTACCGCACACGAAGGCGTCGGGGTAACCGGGGGCTGGGACGACCTTTTCAAGAAAAGCCACCTTGATTATGCGCAGGCGGCGGCGGACAAGGCGGCCAAACTGCTAAAGGCAAAATACGCCACTGGTGAAAAAACGACGATAATACTGGACCCCGGGATGGTGGGCCTGCTCTGCCATGAGGCAATAGGGCACACGGTAGAGGCAGATTTCGTGCTGTCAGGCTCAGTCGTCAAGGACAAGGTCGGGCAAAAGGTGGCAAGCGAGCTTGTTACGCTTGTTGACAGCGGCCTGTCAGACATTTCCGGAAACGCCGCCGGCACGATAGGCATCGACGACGAGGGCGTGGAGGCAGGCAGGACCCCAATAATTGAGAGCGGCATCCTAAAGTCGTTTTTGCACAACCGTGAGTCGGCCTTTGCGTTCAACACCCCTTCCACCGGGAACGCGCGGGCGTTCACCTACAGCGACGAGCCCATGATAAGGATGCGAAACACCTACATCGAGCCGCGGTCGGACAAGCTGGACGACATCATCAAGGAGACCAAGCACGGCTACCTGGTAAAGGGCGCCCGGAACGGTCAGGCCGACGCAAACGGCGAGTTCATGTTCGGGGCGCAGGAGGCGTACCTGATTGAAAACGGCGAGGTGCGGGAACTCGTGAGGGGCGCAAGCATATCTGGCAACGCGTTTGAAGTGCTAAAATCAATCGACATGGTCGGAAATAAATTCGAGTACGACATTGGAACCGGCTATTGCGGCAAGTACCAGCCGGCCAAGGTGGACGGCGGGGGCCCGCACGTGCGCTGCACGGCGATAATAGGGGGCATGCAGTGATGCAAGACGTCATCCGGCTTGCTATCAAAGAGGCCGAGGCTCTGGGAGCGGGCGACTGCGAGGCGTACGTCGCGACCGCAAGCGAGTCTGAAGTGTTTATCGAAAACAACGACCTGAAGCAGGCCAAGTCGCAAGACTCGGCGGCGCTGGGCGTTAGGGTGCTCGTAAACGGCGCGCTGGGCTTTTACGCGGTAAACAGCGTCGCGGCCGACAAGGTAAAGCAGGCGGCGGCTATGGCGGTCAAGATGGCGCGGGTGAGCCCCAGGGACAAATTCAACAGCCTGCCATCAGGCAGGTCCAAGGTCGCGCCCCTGCGCGGTATCTATGACAGAAAAGCCGAGGCGTTTGAGGCCGGCGACGCGGCCTCACTTGCAGCAGAGTTGCTGCAGGCTGCCAAGAGCGACAGCCGGGTGAGCGTCGACAGCGGCAACTTTACTGCCGCGCTCGTGAGGCACTGGCTGGGCAACTCTAACGGCACGCTGCTCTCAGAGAGGCTGAGCGCGTTTTCGTGGTCGGTGATGGGGATGGCAATAGACGGCAGCGACGTTTCAAGTTTCGACGTCCAGTCTGGAAGCTCGCACTCTGTCAAGGGGATAAACGTCCTGTCTGCCGCCGACGAGTTTGTACACACCGTCGTCAACTCGCTTGGCGCCCGCAAAATAGACAGCTTTAACGGCGAGATGCTGCTGACGCCGGCGGCTGCCATCGAGCTTGTCGAAGAAGCTGTTGAGCATTCCATAAACTCTGACTCTGTCCAGAAAAAGTCGAGCCACTTTGCAGGCAAGCTGGGCAGGAGCATTGCATCGCCACTGCTGACAATCGAAGACGACGCCACGAACCCGCAAGGCCTGGCGGCTGCAAGCTTTGACAGGGAAGGCGTAGCCCACAAGCGAAACGTCATCGTCGAAAAGGGCGTGCTGAAAAAGTTCCTGTACAACACCTATACTGCGAGAAAGGACGGCGTCAGGAGCACAGGCAACGCAAGCGGCTCAACCACCACGCCGCCGTCCGTGGCCGCGACCAACTTTATCGTGGCGCCCGGCAGGCAGAGCCTTGATTCGCTCGTGTCGGAAATAAAGCAGGGGATGATGATAAGCAGGTTTTCAGGCAACGTCAACCCGGTCAACGGGGACTTTTCCGGCGTGGTCAAGGGCGGCAGGATTATCAAAAATGGCGAGCTCGGGCACGCGGTTAAGGAAGTGATGGTCGCCGGCAACGTTTTCAAGTGCATAAAGAACCTGACAGGACTTTCAAAGGAGCGCAAGGTCATACATTCCTCGATTCTGCCCTACATGCGCTTTGGCGGGGTGTCTTTTACCGGTGGCTAGCACATACGACGTCGCGGTGGTCGGCGGCGGCCCGGCGGGGCTTGCCGCGGCGCAGTCGGCCGCAAAGGCCGGCGCCAGGGTGGTACTGTTTGAAAAGGACGAGGCTATAGCGCACAGCGTGAGAACTTCTGGCGTCAGCTGGATAGACTCAATGGAGTCACTTGGCATCCCCGGCTCGCTCTATAACCCTATTGCAAATTACCGCTTTGTGTCGCCCTCTAACGACGTCATGATATCCGGCAGCACTCCCCGGTCGTGCGTCCTTGATGTCCGGGCGACCTACCAGCACCTGGCGTTTCTGGCCGCCGAGGCCGGCGCGACGATAATGGTAAAGAGCAACGTCATTAACATTGCCAAGGAAAATGGCGCAGTGACCGGCGTCAAGGCGAGCACGCCTGCCGGCGACATGGAGGTGAAATGCCCACTCGTGATAGACGCAAGCGGCTTTAGCACGTCGGTGGGGCGCAAGGCCGGCCTGGCCGGCGAGTGGAGGCGCTACGGGGTCGGAGCAGAGTACGAGTGCTACTGCGACCACGCAGACTCGCTGACGTGGACTCTGATGGTCGGCCAGCAGTATTCGGAGGCCGGCTATGCGTGGGTCTTTCCATTATCAAAGAACCGGGTGAGGATAGGGGTCGGCATCGGGAGGCCAGAGTCGCAGGCCGACCCTCTTGGCAAATTGCATGCGGTCCTTGAAAAGCGGCTAAAGCCTCTGGACGCCCTGGGCAAGATCCAGCCTGTCGAACTGCACTATGGCTTTATCCCAAACGAGGGGCCGCGCCAGCACAGCGTCGCCGACGGCCTCTTGATGGTAGGCGACTCGGCCGGCCAGTCAAACCCACTTGTACTTGAAGGCATCCGCTACGCGATAGAGTTTGGCCGGCTTGCCGGCGAGGTGGGCGCCCGGTCGCTTGCGCACAATGCAAGCAAAGAGTCGCTTGCCGACTATGAAAAAGCGTGGAAGGCCCGGGTCGCGGCAAAGATAGCGTCGGCGCTCAAGGTGCAGTCGCGCTGGATAGGGCTCTCTGACGGAGAATGGGACAAGGAGATCGGGATACTGCGCGACATGTCTGCCGACGAGTTTATCGACTTTATCAAGGCCGATTTTACGGCTGCAAAGATGATGAAGCTGGCGTTCCACCACCCAAAACTGGCTGCGAGACAGCTGTTTAACATGGTGCTAAAGTAATTCCGCGATTGCCGGACACAATTCTCGTTAAGTTTTTATATCTTCGCCAGACCAGCATGGTTGACTTGGCTGGAGAGACCGCCGCAGAGTTTGCCCCAATTCTCTACATGCTCGGGTTCGGGCTTGTAGCCGGAGTCCCGGCCCTGATTTTGTCGCGGCTGCTTTCTCCAAGGCGCCGCTATAACCCAGTAAAGTTCCTGCCGATGGAGTGCGGCCAGATGCCGACCGGCGAGGGCAGGTCTCATTTCATGATGCAGTATTACGCTTACATACTCATGTTCGTCGTCTTTGACGTCATGTCTATCTTTCTGTATGCGTGGGGCTCGGCGCTTTTCAACATCCCGAGGACGGCAACTTTGCCCATAATCGCGTTCCTTGGAATAATGTTTGCCGCAATGGGCTATGCTCTCTACCTCTCGGGAAAGAAGGGGATCTGGTAATGCTCGCAGGTTATAAATACGGTAACAGCGTAGAAATGGCTGAGGAGAGAAAGAGATGAACAAGGAACTGGTCAGCCCCACCAACTTTAACGTGATGGTATCCAAGCTGTCCGACGTGCTCGTAAAGGCACTGGACCGGCCTCTTGGCTATGCAATCAACTGGGGAAGAATCTGGTCCCTGTGGCCTGTGCACCTGGAAACCGCATGCTGCAGCGTCGAGTTTGGCGCGGCCTCTAGCCCGAGGTACGATGTCGAGAGGTTCGGTATCATCGAGGCGTTCGGCTCGCTGCGCATGTGCGACCTCATCGTGGTGCAAGGGACAGTAACGCGCAAGATGGCCCCGAGGCTCAGGATGGTCTACGACCAGATGCCAGAGCCTAAGTACGTCATCGCAATGGGCGCGTGCGCCATCACCGGCGGACTCTACATCGACTCGTACAACGTCCTGCCAGGCGTGGACGGCGTAGTGCCTGTGGACGTGTACGTGCCAGGGTGCCCTCCCAGACCAGAGACGCTTATTCAGGGTACCATGCTTCTCCAGGAAAAAATAAAGAGACAAAAGATCAAGTAACATGAGCAGCGAAGAGCCGAAAAAGCCAGCAGCAAAGCCTCCAGCTGCAAACGCGCCGGCCAAGCCGGCAGCCGCCCCTGCCAAACCCGCTTCTCTGCCAGCAAAGGCTGCACCACCGGCAACAGCTGCAAAGCCTCCAGCAACAGCAGGTGCACCTCCGGCAAAAAAAGAGCCCGAGCCGCCGGCATTTGAGAAGGGCCTTGCGCAGCAGCTGACTGCGCGCTTTGGCGACGCGGTAAAGATACTCTACATAAGGCCGCTCAGGATAAAGGTCATGGTCGAGCCTTCAAGCCTCGTCGAGGTTGCGACGTTTCTGCGCGACAGTGTGGGATTTGACCACGCCGAGTCTGCAGGCGGAACAGATTATCCAAAGGACAGCCAGATAGAAGTCGACTACCACCTTGGCTCGTACACGCGCGACGAACTGATGGCACAGATCATGGTTCTCGCATCTCGCACCAATAGGGACGACGCCCGCATGCCAAGCTTAATTAACGTCTACAGGAGCGTTGAATACCACGAGCGCGAGACCTTTGAAATGCTCGGCGTGTACTTTGAAGGGCACCCGAGGAACGAGCGCTTCCTTCTGCCAGAGGACTGGGCAGACATTCCGCCGCTGCGCAAGGATTTCAGGATAAAGGGAAGATAATAACATGGCAAGCCTTGATGAAAAAATAGAGGAGACGAGGAAATTGGGACTCCAGGTGGTAAAGGAGACGGAAGAAGACCGCCTGATGACCCTCAGCGTCGGCCCGCAGCACCCCGGCTCCGGCCACTTTCGCTTTGTAATCAAGGTCGACGGCGACTATATCGTCTACTGCGACCCGGACCCCGGCTATGTCCACAGGGGCGAAGAAAAGATGGCCGAGTACCGCAACGTCATACAAAACATCCCGCACCTGGAGCGGCCTGTTATCCACGACTCTAACAACATCACCTATGCCTACAGCCTCGCCATTGAAGAATTGATGGGCATCGAAGTCCCGCGAAGGGGCCAGTTTATCAGGGCAATCGCATCGGAACTCAATCGCCAGGTCTACACCCTCTACTGGCTCGCCATCTATGGTATATTCCTCGGCCACTCGACCATGTTCATGTGGCCTGCCGGCGACCGCGAGCTGTTTATCGATCTTTTGGAGCGCCTCACCGGGGCGCGCGTGACGCACGCATACAACATCCCCGGCGGCGTGAGAAACGACATGCCCCAGGGCTTTAAGGAAAAGTGCCTTTCCCATATTGCATATTTTGAAAAGCGCCTGAAGGAATACGAGGACATTTTCTACAACATGCCACTTTTCAGGCAGAGGACCGAGGGTGTCGGCATACTGACCAAGGAAGACGCGATAAAGCTGGGCGTCACCGGCTCTGTATTGAGGTCGTCAGGCGTCCCCTACGACATACGCAAGGTAGAGCCCTATGACGTTTACAACGAGATTGATTTCAAGGTGCAGTATATGAAGACCTGCGACTCGTTTGCCCGTTCGTACGTCCCGTTCCTCGACATGAAAGAGTCTTGCAATATTATGCGGCAACTACTGGACAAGATGCCGGATTCCGGCGACGTGCGCACGAAACTGCAGCCAAACCCCAAGGGCCCACCCGGCGAGTCTTACCGGAGAGTAGAGTCGGGCCGCGGCGCGCTCGGATACTATATCGTGAGCGACGGCACGCCCAAGCCGTACAGGGTAAAGATCTCTGTAGGCTCGTTCCGCAACATGCTTGCGCTCAACCACCTGCTCGTCGGCAACAAGCTGGCAGACATGCCGTCCATTTACTGGTCTCTCAACTACTGGCCTGTGGAGGCTGACAGGTAATGTCATACACAGAGTCGTTCCGCTTTGGCGAGTTTATCGGCAGCGTGCTGTGGCTGGTATTCTGGGTACTCATCATATTCTCCCTCGTCGGCCTCCCACTCTTGTTCGTGGTGCTCTTTTACGTGCCGCTGCCGCCTCTTGGCGACGCGCCGCTGACGCCGTACCTCTTCCTGACTATGGTCGTCGACCCCACGCGCACCGTTCCGATAATAAAGTTCCTCATTCACACGGATCTGTTCAGGGTGGCAGCCTTTCCCGGTTTCATGTACGCCGCGCTGATAGCCGCCGCGACGATATTCATAGAGAGAAAGTTCTTGGCCAAGATGCAGCTGAGGTACGGCCCGCTGTACGCGGGCAAGGTGGAAGGCATCCTGCAGCTGATGGCCGACGGGCTAAAGCTGATCTCCAAAGAGATTATCGTCCCCGCGGCGGCTGACAAGCCGATATTCTGGGCCGCCCCGATAGCGTTCGTGGCCGTGGCAGGCGCGCTGGCCGCGCTCATACCGGTGGCCCCCGGCTGGGTGGTTGCCGACGTGGACGTGGGCCTGCTTGCCATCTTTGCGATACTCGGGTTCTTCCCCCTCATCACGCTCTTGTTTGCGTGGGCAAGCAACAGCAAGTACCCGTTCATAGGCGGCCTGCGCGCGCTGCACCAGATAATCGCCTTTGAAATCCCGTTCATCATAGCGGCGCTGTCGGTGGTCATCCTCGCCGGCACGCTCAACCTGACCGGCATCGTCGAGTCGCAGATGGCCTCGTACTGGTTCGTCTTTTTCCTGCCGATAAGCGCGTTCGTGTTCTACATCTCGTCGCTTGCAGAGCTTGAAAGAATCCCGTTCGACCTCCCCGAGGCAGAGAGCGAAATAGTGGCAGGCTGGATCACCGAGACTTCGGGCATGATATACGGGCTCATACAACTGGGCACGTATCTAAAGTTGTACGCGCTGGCCGCGCTGTTTGTCGTGCTCTTTCTCGGCGGCTGGTCCGGGCCTGTGATATTCCCTCAAGAGATACTCCCCGGCTACACGGGCGAAAAGATCTATAACCCGACCACGCTGTCGGCCATCTTCTGGTTCACGATAAAGACCTTTGGCGTAATCATGCTGATGCTGCTCCCAAGGGGCATCAGCACGAGGATCAGGATAGACATCCTGCTGCATACAGGCTGGTACAAGCTGATCGTGCTTTCGTTCATCAACATGTTCGTCGCCCTTGCACTAATATATGGCGGCGTACTTGGTCCGGGAGGGCTGCTGGTACGATGAGTTCTGCATCTGGCTTTATCAAGGCGATAGAATCTGGATCAAAGCACCTCCTCATCAGGCGCTTTACCTTCCGCTATCCCGAAGAGAAACTGCGCTTTGTGGGCGACGGCTACCAGTTCGACCCAAAAAAGGGTGTGGGCATCGCCGGCTACCGGGGCAGGCACATTCTCCTGCACGACAAGTGCACCGGCTGCCAGCTGTGCGCCATCGCGTGCGAAGGGATAGCAGAGGCCATAGGCATGGTCAAGGTGGACGAGAACTGGAAGCAGAACAAGAAGAGCATCATGCCGCAGATAGATTATGGCAAGTGCGTGTTCTGCGGCTTTTGCGTCGACGCATGCCCGTTCTATGCGCTTTTCATGACAAACGACTATGAACTTTCTTCGTTTACAAAGGAGCATCTCATTTACACGCCGCAGCAGCTCGAAGTCAAGCCAAAATACGACGGCGACATCGAGATCAAGATAACCGACAGGGGGGCCACGCATGGTTGACCCAATATTCGTAGGGCTCGCAGTCCTGACCGTCGGCTCGGCCATAATCGCGCTTGAGACGCGCGAGCTCATCTATGGCGCAATCGGCCTGGCCATCTCGATGCTCGGCATCGCCGGCTTTTTCCTGCTGCTGGACGCGCCCTTTGTGGCCATGTTCCAGATAGCCGTGTACGTGGGCGCCGTCGCCGTGCTCATCATATTCACCGTCATGCTCGTCAGGACCCAGGCGCTCTTTTCCATCAAGGAAGACAAGGGGAGAAAGGCCGGCGGCATCGTGCTCATGCTGTTCATGATGGTCGGCGCCGGCGTGGTGCTTTTGGCTTCCGGCCTGAACAGCTCTGACAGCTTTACCGCGCCTGCAATCGACTTTGTAGCCATAGGCGAGGAGATGCTCACCTACTATTCGCCGGTGCTCATCGTGCTCGGCCTGACGCTCGCAGGCTCTATAATAGCGGCTCTTGCGCTTGCCCGCAGGGAGGACGTGGAACAAGAAAATGACAGAGTTAATTGATTTCCTGATAATCTCTATAGTTCTCGTGGCGGTGGGGATCTATGGCATTGTGGTCAAGCGCAACGCCATCAGGATGCTCATATCGATAGAGATCATCGTCAACGCGGCTAACCTCAACCTGGTTGCCTTTTCAAGATACACCGGTAACGTACAGGGCCAGGTGTTTGCGCTATTTTCCATTGCGATTGCAGCGGCCGAAGTGGCCATCGGCCTCGGCCTAGTCGTCATCGCCTACAGGCTTTACAAAGAGATCGACGTCGCGGAATTTCGGAGCATGCGGGGTTAGAGTGCAATGGCAGAGTCATATTTCCTGTTGGCAGCGACCTTTATGCCCCTGCTGCTTGCGCCAATCGCTTACATAATCGGCAAGCGCTCCGGCTCGACTGCGGTGACATGGTTCTCGTTTGGCACGCTTGCAGTCTCGACCGGCCTGCTGTTCATGCCGGCCATGCTGTTGCACGGCGGCATGTCGTCGTACGAGGAGTCGTACGTGTGGGGCCAGTTTGGCAACTTTGGCCTGCGCCTTGACGGCCTCGCCCTGCCCTTTGCGCTAATCATCTACATCCTCTGCACGGTGCTTGCGCTCTATTCAAAGCCGTACATGATTCACAAGATAATGGAGCAGATGCCTGGCGCCAGCGCTTCGCAGGGCGGCCACGAGCACCACGGCTCCACCGGCCAGGTGACCCTGACTGCCGAGCAGCAGAAATACGTCAACCATCAGATGGGCCTCTACTTTGGCCTGTACCTCGCCTTCTCGATGGGCATGCTTGGCTCCATCCTTGCGACCAACCTCATCGAGTTCTACGTGTTCTTTGAGCTGATGCTCGTCCCTTCGTTCTTCCTCATAGCCTTCTACGGCTATGGGGCAAAGCGCAGGATCGCCCTGATGTTCTTCTTCTGGACGCACGTCGGCGCCGTGGTGCTCTTGCTGAGCCTGCTTGCGATGGGGTTCTTTGCAGGCGGCTTTGACTATACTACGGTCAAGGAAAACGTGGGCAAGATACCTGCCGAGTGGCTCCCGCTCATCGTCTTTGGCCTGATAGCAGGCCTTGGCGTGAAACTGGCGGCATTTTTGCTGCACATCTGGCTCCCGTACGCCCACGCAGAAGCGCCGACGCCTGTGTCAGCATTACTGTCGCCGGCAATGATCGGCATCGGCGCCTACGGCCTGCTGCGGCTCTGGATGGAACTGCTGACTGGAAGTTATGAGCAGTACAGCATCTACATCAACATGTGGGGACTTGCTACCATGATGTACGGAGGCGCAATGGCGTTGATGCAGGACGACATCAAAAAAGTTCTTGCTTACTCGTCAATCAGCCAGATGGGTTACATCCTGTTTGGCCTCGGCTCTGAAAGCATCCTCGGCATATCCGGAGCTACCATGTTTTATGTGACGCACGGGCTCGGCAAGGCCGTGCTCTTCATGATGGCCGGCTCTATCATCCTCCAGACTGGCACTAGGAGCATGTCCAAGCTGGGCGGCCTTGGAGGCAAGATGCCCTATACGGCAGTCATAGCCATGATAGGCGCGCTGACGATAATGGGCATCCCGCCCACCAGTGGATTCATGGCCGAGTGGACGATGTTTGGCGGCGTTCTCCAGACGGCGTCTCATGACGGCGGCGACGCGTTCAGGGTGCTCCTCTTTGCCTTTGGCATCATGTCGACCATACTGACCTCTGCCTACATACTATGGATGATAAAGCGCATATTCTTTGGCAAGATGCCGGAGGAGATGGCGCACGTCAAGGAGGCAAGCCCCTACATCACTGCGACGATGGCTGTGTTTGCGGCATTGTCGCTTGCGATAGGCGTCTACCCTGATGCCTTCTTTGACCCGATATCCGGCTATGTGCAGGGCATCTTTGCCGATAGCCCCGGCGTCCTGCCTGCGCCCGAGTCGTCCGGCATAATCGAGCCAGTAGCCCATGCATCTGAGGCTGGCGCGGATGGCGTTGCAGTTGAGGAGGGTGTAGAGACGGGAGGCGGTCACTAATGGTGGTTGGATTTATCGAATCTATCAACGTCTGGATGATCTGGATGCTGCCCTTTATCGGCGCAGCAGCCATGCCGCTCATCGCCAAGGGCAGCAAAAATGCCCGCGACTATATCGCTGTGGGCTTTGCGCTTGCAAGCGCCATTTCTGCGGCTACCCTGATACCACTCGCCCTTTCCGGTGGCGAAGTGCACAGCCAGATCCCGTGGATCTCGGCGCTTGACCTGAAGGCCGGCGTCCTTGCGGACCCGCTTGCCATCATCATGGCCAACATCGTGGGGTGGATATCGTTCCTCATCATGGTCTACTCGACCGGCTACATGCACGGCGACAAGGACCTCACAAGGTACTGGTTCTTTATGCTCTTCTTCATAGGCTCGATGCAGCTCATCGTAGTTTCGGATAACCTGCTAATGGTCTTCTTTGGGTGGGAAGGGGTGGGCCTTGCCTCCTATGCGCTCATCGCGTTCTGGTACTATGACCGGAAGAAGGACTATGTCGGGGTGGAGGGGCACAGGGCCGGCGGCATACCGATGTGGACCGCGCCCACGCATGCAGGCATGAAGGCCTTCCTCATGACCAAGGCCGGAGACGTGATGATGCTTGCCGGCATGTTCCTGATATTTGCCTACGCAGGAACGTTTGGCTTTAAGGAACTCATAGCCGACCAGTCGTGGGCAGAAGAGATGGCTGCGCAGAACCTGCTTGTGCCCGCCGCGGTGCTGCTGTTCGGTGGCGCGATAGGCAAGTCCGCGCAATTCCCGCTCAACGAGTGGCTGCTTGAAGCCATGACTGGCCCGACTTCTGTATCTGCGCTCATACACGCAGCGACCATGGTCAAGGCAGGCGTCTTCCTAGTCGCAAGGATCGGGCCGCTCTTCTTTGCACTGTCGGCGCTCAACACCGGCCAGTTCTTTGAAGTGGTCGCCTGGGTCGGCGCTATAACCGCGTTCCTGCTTGCAACGCAGGCGCTTGTCAGCCCCGAGATCAAGAAGGTGCTCGCCTACTCGACAGGGTCGCAGATAGGCTACATGATGATGGGCCTCGGCATAGCAGGCATCTCGCTAAACTTTACGGACGGCTATACTGCAGGATTCTTCCACCTTATGAGCCACGCCATGTTCAAGGCTGCGCTCTTTATGGGTGCCGGCGCGATATTGCACACCGTCCATTCGCGCTTTATGGGCGACATGGGAGGCCTGCGCAAGCATATGCCAAAGACGTACATATTCATGCTGCTTGCCGCGCTGTCGCTTGCAGGCGCGCCGCTCTTTACCTCTGGATTCTGGAGCAAGGACGCGATATTTGCAGCCGTGCTAGAGTCCGGCTACCAGTACTCGTGGGCCCTCTTTGCAATGGCCGCAATCGTGGCCATCATGACAGCCTTCTATACCTTCAGGATGATAGGTATGGCCTTCTTTGGCAACAAGAGCAAGCATGTCGAAAAGATGGAGCACGAAGGCCACCACGTCCACGAAGTTGGCGCCAGGATGTGGGCGCCGTTTGCGATACTAGCAGTCGCGAGTATAGCAGTCGGCGTCGTTGGGTTCATGTTTGAAGAGCAATTGCATCATTTGTTCACTGAATACCTCCAGCATTCGTTCAACATCTCGGCTCCACACGAAGCCAACCCTGAAAGGGGCTTCCTCAACCTCAACCCGACGGCCGCGATAGCGTCGGTTGGGGCGTTTGGCATAGGGGGCGCGCTGGGCTTTGTCTTTTACATCGCGAAAAAGGCCGATCCCGAGGCCATTGGCCGCAATATTGTCACGCGCGGCATCTGGAAGTTCCTCTACAACCGCTGGTACCTGAACACCGCACTGTACTGGGGAGGCGTCATCGGGCCGATGGCCATATACCGCTTTATCTGGCGCTACTTTGAAAGCACGGTCATCGACGGAATCAACCCCGGCTTCCAGGGCGCGATGGCCGGCATGTCAAAGGTCGTCAAGGCAAGCCAGACCGGCATCACACAGACTTACCTGTTTGTATTTGGAGTGGGCATCATGATAGTAGTGATGCTCCTGTTGCTATAGGAGATTGAAAAAGAATGGTCGACCTGCTCTCAACACCTGTGCTCGTGACGGTAATCCTCGGCGTAGTGGGCCTTGCTATTCCGGCGCTCGACGCCGGCAGGCGCGAGAGAGGGGCTGACCGGAACAAGATCTATAGCGCCATCGCGTTTGGCGCTATAGCAGTGGCCATAGGCATCGTGATATTCCGGGTATTTACCGGCGAGGTCCTGCCCGCGGTCGCGTTTGGCGAGGACGTGCTGGTCGACGACCTGTTTGGCTCGTTCTTTGCAATCGCGCTTTTGATAGTGTCGCTGATGATGACGGCCTCTTCGTGGAATTACATGAAGGGCCGGACAAACCCTGCGGCCTACTACTCGCTCATTTTGCTGTCGACGATAGGCATGGTGCTCATCGCGTACTCGACGGACCTCGTGATGCTGCTGGTCGCGTGGGAGCTGATGTCGCTGCCGACGTACGCGCTGGCGGCGTTTAACAAGCGCGACCCTATTTCAAACGAGGCGGCGATAAAGTACTTCATGTTTGGCGCCCTTGCGTCGGCGCTTCTCGTATTTGCGATAGGCCTCGTCTACGGCATGACCGGCACGACCAACATTGGCGAGTCGATAAAGACAATGACGAGCCTCGACCCGTCGCTCATGCCTGTCGCCCTGCTCGCAGTCGCGCTGTTCGTGGCAGGATTTGGCTTCAAGATGGGCCTCGTGCCTTTCCACATGTGGCTGCCGGACACGTATGAAGGCTCGCCCACGCCCATCGGCGGCCTGCTTGCGGCAGGGACGAAAAAGGCCGGCTTTGCAGCCGCGCTGCGGGTGATCGTCCTTGGCATGTTTGCCCTCAACGCCGACTGGACGCTCACCCTTGCGATACTTGCCGTCTTTACGATGACGATAGGAAACCTCGGCGCCATAATGCAGAGGAGCGTGCCGAGGATCCTCGCCTACTCGTCGATTGCGCAGGCCGGATACATCATGATAGGCATCGCGCTGGCACCCTACTCTGACCAGGCTCTGTCAGGCTCACTGTTCCACATCATCAACCACGCGGTCATGAAGTCCGCAGGCTTTGTCGCGGTGGCCGGCGTGGCAGTCGCCCTTGCCAGCTACAGCCTTGAAAAATACCGGGGGCTTGGCAGGCGCATGCCCATTACGGCTATTACCCTGTCGATATCGCTGCTTGCCCTTGCAGGAGTGCCCCCGCTCAACGGGTTCTGGAGCAAGCTGGTGATCTTTGGCTCTGCCATCAACTCCGGCCCTGCCGTCGAATGGGGCCCATGGCTTGCCATCGCCGGCGTACTCAACAGCGCGCTATCTCTGGGCTACTATGCCTGGATAATGAGAAAGATGTACATGGAAGAAGGCCCTGACATGAGCAGGGTAAAGGAGCCCCGCGCCATACTGGCTGTGCTCGTGTTCGCAGTCGTGTTCATGGTGGGCTTTGGCATCTGGCACGCCCCGCTCCTTGACTTTGCGTCAAAGGCGGTGCCTGACCTCAGCTTTGTGTCCGGCGCGGCCTCCGGCCCGCTAGGGTAGCAAGGTTATTTCCTGCGACTGCCTATATTGCACGTGAGCGAGCCGGTCACCGTCATCGTCACCCGGACTGCCCGGGCGGGCAAGGTGCAAGAGTTTGAAGAGTGGATGCAGGGCATCATCGGCGCCGCAAAGGGGTTTGCCGGCTATATGGGTGCCGACATAATCCGGCCGGACCCCGCAAGCCTCGAATACGTCATCATCTTGCGCTTTGACAGCTATGCAGCCTTGGAAAGGTGGCAGAGGTCAGAGGAGCGGCAGGGGTGGATAGAGAAGAGCCGCGCAGTGGTAGAGGGCGAGCCCCGGATGGAGGTGCAGGCCGGCCTGGATTTCTGGTTCACGCCGCGAGCCAGCAAGGTGGCTCCGCGCTACAAGATGGCGCTAATTGTGATACCTGTCATATCGGTCCTGCTCCTGACGCTCGTCCCTTTTATCCAGCAGGCGACCGAAGGCTTGCCTGCGATACTGCGGACAGTCGCCGGCGTCGTCATCATGGTGCTCTTGATGACCTATGTGATAATGCCTGCCATAACGCGTGCAACCGCGCCGTGGCTGTACAAAAAGCGCGCCTAGATCTGGACAGATGCCAGGTCCGTCAGGTGCTCCAGGTGGGCCACGGCCTCGTTTTGCGAGCCGGCCCTGCAGAGCTCGTTCTTGGCCTTGGCCGCATATGACTGGTACAGGTTTTCCATCCTGTCGATGAAATCGTTAGAGTTGTTGTTCTGCTTGACCAGCATGTTGAAGAGCTTGTCCTCGTCGTTCCAGTCTATGAGGTCGTCGTGGATCTGGTACGCTATACCGAGGAGCCTTCCAAACGTCGTCATGGCGCTCACCTGCTCCTCGCTCCCGTTGCCCAGCATTGCCCCTATCTTGGCCGACGCCTCAAACAGCGACGCGGTCTTGAAGTCGAGCACCTTGATGTAGTCGTCTTCGGTTATCGCCGGCGCCTTGTTCAGGCGAATTTCCATCATCTCACCTTCGCTCATGCGCGTGGCGGCCTTGGAAAGCTCGTTTATCACCTGTGGGTTCTTTAATTTCGACCCGATGTTGAGTATGACGCCCAGGACGAAATCCGCGGTGAGGATGCTGCTGTTATAGCCGTACTTTATGTGGAAGGACGGCTTGCCCCTCCGCGTGTTCTCCTCGTCGATGATGTCATCGTGGATTATGGACTCTGTGTGCAAAAGCTCGATTGCAGAAGCCGCAAGGTAGGCGTCTCCGTTTGCCCTGCCGGGGCCGGTGGCCTCTGCCGACAACACGAGTATCAGCGGCCGTATGCGCTTGCCTCCGTCGCAGGCGTAGCGAAGCGGGGCGTGGAACTCGGACCATGAGTAGAGGTCAAGCTCGCGCTTTAGCGCGTCCTCGATTCCGGAAAGGTAGTCGCCACAAAGGTCGGTGAGCGGGTTGGCCTCTATGTTTCTCTTGCCCAAGACAGTCCTTTCCCAATGGTAGGGATATTTTTTGACCATATTAATTTAATGCCACCTACAACGCCGGTGGTAAATCGCACGAATGTTCTATAACGTGATAGCGAAAATCCTCTATACTTGGTCGCCGAGATATAGCACCATGTCAAGCCAGGAAATCCTCGTCGATGAAGAAATCGAAGGCGTTCCAGTCTGCGGCGCAAACTATTCCAGCCCGGTCGTCGAGCAGGCAAACTTTATCGAAGAGATCCACTACACGATAGGTGGCAGAAAGTACGTAGAAAACGCACCTCACTTTTAGGGCTGGAGCGGGTTTTTTTGCACATGAAAAATGACCAGGAGCCAGAGGCGCGCGACACCGAGCTTGAAAACATACTGGGCAACCTGCTTATCGCCGAGTACCAGGTCGACAAGCTGAGGGCCCGGCTCGCAGAAAAGGTCAAGGGCTACGGCGGGGTCAAGGGCAGGAGCAGGTCCGTCTATACGTTCAAGAACACCGACCGGCTCGTGCGCGTAAGGGTAGAAGTCGACGACATGCCTCTGTAGAGATTACTAGATCGGCAAAAACTCTGCCGCGCAGCCGTCGCAATGCAAAGAACAAGGGCGCCACACTCCGGTAAGGTGATATTGCACGAACTTGCAAGCTGCAAAAAAGTATGCTAGGACGGCAGATTCCAGAACCTGTTGATGTTTGCCTTTATCTTGGACTTTAGATCCTCTGTAATGTCAGATGGCTTCATCCCGTGATCCTTCTGTGCATGTGCAGCGCAATTGTGCAGGATCTCTTCTTGCGTGTCCCCTGTCGTCGTCCAGTCGCAGTTAAAGCCGACATCGGCACACTTGAATTTTAGCATCGATTGGAGATGATGCTCCAGACCTATAAGATTATGGAAGGTAAAACGGGTTAGGCCAATCCTGTAAAACCTGAGTCCTACAGGGGGCAAATGACCGCATTTGACTGCGATTACTTGCTTTTCGACCTAACCCGCAGTACTATGCACATTTATTGTATTTACGCCTTTTCGTATGTGGCAGCTACTTTGATATGCCATCTTTGGGATATAATGCACGAGGGCTGTTGAACGCAGGCAAGATAGCTGACAGGACCTTTGTCAGCCTGGATGAAAACATAATTGTCGCCGAGGCCGCCAAGGCAATGTACCAGAGCGAAGGGTGCAGCATCATAGTCACAAGAAACGATCCCGAAAGCAAATCGCGCATCCCGGTCGGCATGATCACTGAAAGGGACATCATCTTTCGCATAGTGGCACAAAACAGGGGCCCGTTCAAGGTGGCGCTCAAGGACATCATGAGCGCCCCGCTGATTACCATCTATTCCTACGCATCGACCGAGGAAGCGCTATCTCTGATGAAAAAGAACAACATCGGCCGGCTGCCTGTCTTGAACAGAAAAGGCGTCATCGTGGGCCTGTTGACCACAAAGACGCTCGTAAGAAAAGTCCCAATCGGGAAAGCCGCACGCTCTGAAGCGCAATAGCCTGCCTTTTGGCAACTGTTTAAAGAAATCAGTGCGTTAGACTGGTATGGGCACTGATAGCCTGAACAGCCAGAGCGGAAAGAAGAAAGGCGACAGGTGGCAGGGAGAGACGAGAAATTCTGTTCTGGGGTCAAGTACAAAAGAGAGCCCCACTCCTCCCGATACTGCCACTTCATTTCAGAGTGACCGGCAATATCGCGCAACTGCCAGCGGTCCTGTTGCGAACAAGAACGTTCGCCCTGCTACGCCGGCGCCAGAGGACATCCGGCAGGAGCAGGTCACGGCAACGGAAACGCCTGCTGAAGAGATAGAGGAAGAAAGAGCGAAAAAACAGCGGCAAAAATAAAGGCGCGTGGGAGCTACTTTGCGTAGGTCTTTGCTCCCGTAAAGTCGACTCCGACGCAAGGCTCGTTTCCTACTGTCCACGCGTCGTGGCCGGGCGGGATTATTGTAAAGTCTCCTGGGCCGACTTCTGACTCGGTGCCGTCGTCCATCCTGATCTTCATCCTTCCAGAAATTATGTAGCCGGTATGTTGCTGCTGGCAACTTTCCGTCTTGACTATTGGCTTTACAGACTTGGACCATTGCCATCCCGGCTCGAGCTGGAATCGGCCAAAGCTTGTGTCGCCGACGTTGACTATTTGCATTTTCCCCTTGTCAAAGTTTCGCGTATCGTCCGGTGCGTTGAGGCTCTTCTTTTGAAGACTTGCCATGCTGGTAAAGAAATAGGGCTAATCTTATCGATTGCCTTATTTGATTGCAGAACATTTTCACGTCATCGTCTTACAGGCTGCATTTCTCAGAGCGATGGTGACAGTGTCCAGTCCATCTAGGGCGAAGGCCTGTCCTTCAGAACCTTCCCGAACTGGACCAGCGCGGCATTGTCCAGATGCCCTTCGTCGTGCAACTTTGCAATCATTGTTTGCAGCGTCGCGACAAACCTTTCAACTTCGTTCTCGTATTTCTCAAACTCTTCATTCGTGACGCCGTGTGCAATCCAGGCGCTTTCGGTCATGGCCAGAATTCGACTGCAAACCGTATAAAGATTGCTTCATTCTGCATATGATGGCGTTATCGCATCTGCAAATGCTGGAAGAACGAGTGCTCCGGCCGGGATTTGAACCCGGGATCTCCGCCTTGAAAGGGCGGAATGCTTGACCGGACTACACCACCGGAGCGACTTTACTAAAAAAATGCAGATCCGTTGACATAAAATCCTTGCGTTGCCAAAGGTTTTTCTATGGCTTTTCTCAAATATTCTCATCATGGACAACCATCTTGTCGAGAGGATCGACTCCGAGATCGAAAAGCGCAGCCTCCTGCAACATCCGTTTTACCAGATGTGGTCGGAAGGCAAGCTGACAGTCGATCACCTGCAAGGCTATTCGCAGGAATATTTCCAGCTGGTCAAGGCGGTCCCCGCGTTTGTGCAGAACGTTGCGTCTGCCAACACCAACCCTTCGTACAGGGCCGACATAGAGGGCAACATGAAAGAAGAGGCAGAGCACGTTGAGCCATGGGCGAGGTTTGCAGGCGCAATGGGTGTTGCTCCAAAAGAACTTGTCACTTATTCAGGCGCGGCAAAGACAAACGAGGCCGTCGGCAGGATGATGAAGGTGACGGGCTCGTCGTTTGAGGAGGCAGTGGCGGCAATGTACGCCTTTGAGGCGGAACTGCCAAGGATAAGCAGGAGCAAGATCGACGGCCTATGCAAGTTCTACGGCATGACGGGCGGGGACGCGCTGCACTATTTCGAGATACACGAAGAAGCCGACATGAGGCACGCCCAAGTCTGGCGCGACATCCTTGCGAGCCTGCCGGCTGAAAAGCAGGAAAAGGCGTTTGCGGCGGCTGTCGAGTCGCTGGCGGCGCAGAACCTGCTCCTCGACTCGGTGCAGGAAAAATACGTCGACATGCACTGCTGACCCCTCCAAACCTTTATACATACTCGGCAGAATTTTTGTCTTGCGTGGGCCCATAGCTCAGCCTGGTTAGAGCGACCGGCTCATAACCGGTCGGCCAAGGGTCCGAATCCCTTTGGGCCCACTTTTTTCCAAGGGCTCTGTACTAAAACACGCCGGGCGATTCTTTTTCTACTACATCGCCACGAAGGAGGTTTAACTTAGAAAATGCCGACCAAACTGACGACGACGATAGCAAAGGCCGCCCTTTTGCCTAACAGAATGAATGCTGAGATAGCCAAAGCATACTTGGATTACATGAGACAAAACGGCTCTTCTGAACGCCACCAGAATAACCAGCTAAAAACCGCGGTAGTCTTTGCCGTCTATCTGGGCCCTGACAAAACCTTCTTAGAAATAAGGAAGAAAGATGAGATTATTACATTCCTGGACACGAAAATCAAATCCGAGGCTGAAGATCCTGAGAAGAAGTGGATTACTACTTGGAACGACTATCTTCATAGGCTGAAGAGATTCTTTAGATGGCTCCATTCTCAATATGGCAAAGAAGACTCTATAGATGAAATGAATTGGGAGACCCCTGAATTCGTTAGGGTCAAACAAAAGAGGACAAAACGGCTCAGCCCTTACTCGGAGACCGACATTTGGGACAGAGACGAGTTGCTGACC
>NZ_JBOGQF010000013.1:0-20300 GCF_050748925.1 Nitrososphaera sp. | reverse complement strand
GTCCATTAGGGCGGGCCATAGTTTCTGGCCCTATCAGTTACCGATAACCAGCTTTTCCATTTAATCACATTAGAGCCTGTCACATTGGAACTCCTGTCTAAATAGGATGTAAACCCGATGGGCCCGATCTCATGGCCAAGTCCCGAGGCTTTTCGACTGCCGCAGGAGGCACTTAGGCGCTGTCCTTGCCAGCCCCTTGCTGATCCCCAGCCATTATCGGAGGGGCGATTTTTCTCCTCGCTACCGAAAGTGCCATGGCGACAGATGCGAGGGACACCAGCGCGGCCGTGACAAATATCAGGTTGTAGGCGTCCGCAGTCGGGAACATGCCTGGAACTCCTGGAACAGGCCCCTGGTTCATCTGCTGGAACACTCCGGCAAGCGCCGGGCCCACCGACATTCCGACCAGGTTGAGAAGCAGCGTCATTCCAAGCGCAATCCCGGTCACCTGCATCGGCACTGAAAGGAGCACCACGTTAAACGAGCCGGTGATCGAAAGGGAAAGCCCTGCCGCAAGTATCGCAAGCCCAATCGAAACCATGTTTTCAGTCGAATGGAACATGAACAGGATAAAGAATCCTATAGTGCTGATTACGGTGCCAATCAGCGTCACCCGGGTGTTTTTCATTCTGGTCAGGATAAAGCCGGACATGATTGTCCCGGCCAGCAACACTATCATGAAAGGCAGTTGCACGCTCGCGGCGGCCACTGCGTCGCCTCCAAATCCCAGCGGCGGCGGGCTTCTTACCATGACAGGAATCGTCAGGTATACCATGAAGATGGACATTGAGACCAGCATGAGGATGATGGTCGGAGGAAGGAAGAGTTTGCTGGTCATCAACTTGAGGTCAAGCAAAGGCGACTGCACCCTCTTTTCAATGGCGATAAATGCCGCAAGCGATACTCCCGATGCGGCAAAGAGGCCAGCGACCTGATACCCTGCGCCGGCGCTTTCGCTTTCCAGAAAAGTGATGCCGGCGAGGAATGAAATTATCGTGGCCGCAAGGGCCATCGTTCCCTTTATGTCGATTGTCTGCTTATTCGGCGGATTGCCGCTGCCTGCCTCCATTGGCGCCGGAGGCTGGACGTGCACGAACTTTACTATTATCAGCCAGAGTGCCACTGCGACAGGAAGTATCGCCAGAAACGTCATCTGCCATCCAAAGTTCTGGATTATGGCTGCGCCGCCTATCAGGCCGACGACGGCGCCGCCGGAAAATGTAGAGCCGAATATCGTCTGGCCTATCGCGAACCTTTTCTCTGGAAGGACTTCTCTGATGATTCCAAATGCAATAGGGAACATCGCCATGCCGACGCCCTGCGCCGCTCTTGCTGCTAGCATGAACTCAATGTTGGTGGCAAACCGCCCTGCCACGATTCCCACAATGTAAGCTGCCATCACTATGAGCAGTATCTTTTTCTTGCCATAGATGTCAGACAGCCTGCCTGCAATCGGCGTCATGACGGCTGCCGCGATTATGTAAGCCGAAAGCAGCCACGACGAGGTGCTGTACGAGATGTTGAAATCGCGGATAAAGTCTGGTATGGCGGGAAGTATCATCGTCTCGTCAAACATGACGATCAGGCCCAGGCAGCTCAGGATGATGAGCGTCATCCATCCGGAACGACCCATGTCTTGTTTTTCTACGCTATCCATTTTTTTCAACCACCTATTTCAGGATCGACCTGGAAGAATCGGAAGGCGAGGCGCTAGGCAATCGCAACGCCAAACAAATGTAAAGTTCTTGCGGTTTCACGGGACGACCCTTTTTTGCTACTACGTCCCCTCTTAATAATTGTGGCAGTATCGACTTGGTGACTTGGTTGCCGGCATCGATCCTGGTAAGTAATGTCTTACCGCTCTCTAGATATCTTTCAACAATAGACTTACCCCTACAATTGTACGAATTAGTGACAAGTTTGCGGATTTGTAAGGGTAAGACTATTCACGGCCCGCGTCAGATCATAAAGAATTGGGAACAACAATTGATCCTGACGGACTCGCCATTTTGCAGCACCCTTTTCAGATAGATTCACGTTAGATGTGGCGTATGCAATTTGGACACCTTTGAATGCATTGCCACAAAGCGCGACATCAGAGAATTCAGCCAACAAGAAGTCCCTTCAGAAATCAAATCCAAAGTCCTTGAAGCCGCCCGGATGACCGGCACTGGGCTCAACACCCAGCACTGGCGGTTCATACTCGTCGACAACAGAGAAAGCATAAAGAAGCTGGCGCGGAACAGCACAAGCGGCCCCTGGGTCGCAGGGGCGAATTTTGCAGTCATCGTGCTCACAAACCCAAAGCACAGGTTCCATGCGATAGACGCCGGCAGGGTGGTGCAGGACATGCAGCTGGCGGCATGGAATTTCGGCGTGGCATCAGGCGTGTTTACCGGAGTGAGGGAGGAGATGCGGGGAGATTTCAACATCCCAACAGACCTTGAGCCAACCATCGTCGGGGGCTTTGGGTACCCTGCCAGAAAGGTTTCAGGAAAAAAGAACCGCCTGCCGCTGAGCGAGCTGGCCTACCATGAAAAGTATGGCAATCCGATATAGTCAACAATCGAGGCAAATGCACACTCTTTCATGAGAGAATTAATCATAAAATTCTCTTGCGCTGAATTCCTTGCAAATGTAGAAGCGGCCTGTACCTGCATTCATGAAGGTAAAGCAAACAGCCATTCCATTGATGATGGCAGGGGCGGCGGGACTTGCTGCATGGGTGGTTCCATACATGATAATGCTTGGTGTCTCCCATTAGGAAACGCCAAGGTGTGACTCAGCCCCGGGAAATGAAGCGCTGCCCGGAGCGGAGAGAGGAATGCCGATTCTTTTTGATAATATTTGTAGCATTTGTGATAAAAGGATCGATTAACCATGTTAAGCCACCCTTTATACCAAGTCCAACTCAATCCCGGCATGAGGAATCCGTTTCAAAAAAGTAGAGATGACGACCTTGTTTGCAAGGAATGCAAGATGAGTTTTGGCTCTAAAGAGTCGCTTGAAAGGCACAAGAAAAAGGCCAGGCATTTTGGCGCAGTCCACCTGTCATAACCTGTCGATATGCGGCAGGGTTAACTTTGTTAAGCCAGCCTTTAATAGCAAAATCATGGCGGTAATCTCGCCTCAATATGAGTAGGCCTCACACTGGTTGTGTCCTGTTACCGATCCGCCAGTCTCTACCCATCGCAGGACACAGCCGGTATGTTTTCCGCTCTGGCCAATGGTGATCCAGGTTTCATAGCTTGACGTGGCGGTTGCAGCTCCTAGCTGTCTCTATGTTTATATCAAAAGTTGACGTGTGGATGTACATGAAAGTCATACAGGCCATGCCAAACATGCCGAGCCCTGTTACTGAAGCAGAGGTTGAGAAATTCCTCGAAAGCAAGCTCAACATCCAGCTGGCCACCATAGACGAGCAAGGATACCCAAACGTCCAGCCCGTCTGGTTCCTTTACGAAAATGGCAGGCTGTACACTGGGACGCAAAGGACGACAAAGAAGGTCCAGAATATCCGGAAAAACCCGGACAAGATCTACTTTTCCATCGACGACGAGAATTTTCCCTACAAGGGGGTGAAGGGGAGAGGGGTCGCGACGATATCTGAAGACGTGCAGAAGAACTTGCAGGTCGTGGAAAAGATAAACCTAAAGTACCTTGGCACGCCAGAGCACCCGCTGGCAAAGATGCTGACTGACAACACCAGAAACGGCACAGAAGTGGTGATCGAGATCACGCCAAAGTTCTTTTCGGCGTGGGATTTCAGCAAGGCGATGTAGGCCGGGCGTCATAGCACCAGCTCATGCAAGAGCGGCAGTATCTTGCCGAGAATTACCGGCTCCGGCTCGACGTTCAGGTCAAACGATATCATGAATATGCAGACGCCGCCGGACGGCGTCTTGATGTCGACAGTCACCCTCTTTCCCTTCTCGTAGCGGGTGTAGGAGAACAGCGCCCTGCCGAGCTTTTTTCAAGGCCCCTGCGGGTGTCGGCGCGGATGAGCGACTGGAGCACCGAGATCTCGCTCGCCTTTTGAGTGAGCAGAGGGACGAGGCCGGGCCGGTATGCGGGGCCTGCCAGCTTGCCTTCGTTGTTTGCAATCCCGGCAAACCTGATGCCCCTGTTCAATTTCAGTATCTGAGCACAAAAGTCGCTGATACTGTTTGACAATCTTGCAGAGTTGAGGTTGCATGCTGGTGGTTAAGATTTACAGGCAAGTGAGCGAACGGCGCTCAAAAGTTGTGGACGCGCTTGACGTGCCTTGCGTACACCTGGTGGGTCGAAAGCGTGATGTTGCAAGTGTGGCAGGTAACCGGCACTTTTCTCCTACCTCCTACTTTTGGCCTTGGCATGTCTGATAGAGTCGATGACATATTTTGTGTATCGACTCTGTTTTCGCTCTTAAACTAGATGCAAGGAAAAGCTATAGGCAGACTTTAGTGGTGCGTCTCTATGGGTTTCATATGTGGATTTGCCGCGCTGCAATTTCGCATAGCAGCATGAATCATTCGCGCCCTATTGGAACTTTGTCCGCGCGCCTGTATGCAAACGCCGCCAGCGCCGATGCGCCGGCCCCCGCATACATTGCAAGGCCGATAAGCAGGTTCCCGTTGAATCCCACAATCATCCCAAGCAGGGCTGCAAGGACCGTCCCGACGATGGACGCGACCACGTTCACGCCCCACAGGAGCGTGGTGTTGTTGCCCCCAGCAGAGCGAGACGCCATGCCGATGAGCGAGGGGAACTGGAACCCCATCAAGAGGCCTGCCGGCGACAGGAGGGCAAACGTGAGGGCTGCCCTGGCCGGCAGGCTGGCCGTGATGCTGGCGTCGATTATCCCCTGCAGGAAAAAGAGGTAGAACACGATTATCCCGGCAAGGACGGGGATTGACGCAAGCACTGCCCGGTGGGGCCGGTCCTTGAATAGCCTGCCGCTTGCGTATGCCCCGACGCCGCTTGACAGCAGGATAGAAAAGAGTATCACCGTCAGCGCCATTATCGGCGTGCCCAGCAACAGCAGGAATTTCTGGATGAACGTGATCTCTAGTATCATAAAGCCAAGGCCGATAAAGACTGCAAACAGCACAAACATCCCGGTACGCGCAGGCCGCTCGCCACCCTCTTTTCTTGCCTTCCGGTCGTGGTACACTAGCATCACAGACAGCGCTGCAGAGATGGCAAGCACCGTCCCAAGCAGGGTGAGCATCTGCCGCGGCACCGGCTCCCGTGCAAAGTAAAAGGGCGAGTCGTCTGTCGGGACCTTGGGGTTTATGCCCATTTCAGAAATGTGCGGGCCATAGCCTGGACTCTTTTCAGAAAACAGTATGTCGTAGGGCGGGCTTGCCTGCGAGCCTGCGAGCATGGTCACCGCGGCATTGCCGCCCTCTGCCGCCGACCTTGCAGCCTCTACCTGCTCTGCCGTAAAGGGCGAGTTCTTGACCAGGACAAGCACGGGGTAATAGTCCTGCGAGTCGTCTGTCCGGCCGAAATAGAGGCCGGGCCGGTCCTCCACGACGATGACGTGCCGGGCAAGCTCGCTCCGGCTCTTGCCGGTCTCTTTTTCCAGCGACTCGGCGACGACTGGCATGAGCCTCGGCAGCTCAAAGTTCCACCGGATCATTGCCAGCATCCCCCCGTCGTCCAGGTGTCCGAGGTACTGCTGGAACGCCTCCACGGTGTAGAGGTAGTTCTCGGACAGCGCGTAGCCGCCGGCCAGCTGCGCCGCCCACGAGTCGACCAGCTTTATCGTTATCACGTCATACTTTTCATCAGACGAGCTGATGAACCGCCGGCCGTCATCGATGTGCAACTCTACTTCCGGCCGGTCGTACACGTTGCCTGCGCTGTCTCCAAAGCCCCGCACCGCCGACACTATCAATGGATTGAGCTCGACGGCCGTCACCTTTTCCGAGCCTCCGGCAAGGGCCATCAGTATGTCCTGTCCGCCCCCGGAGCCGATGACAAGCGTGTGGTCGGCGTCGGCCAGCCGGTACGGCAAATAGCCCATGAATTTCTGCATCCACTGCAGGTCGTCCACAGAGCCGGTCCAGCGGTAGACAGGCGTGCCGGCGTCGGCGTCGATGATGATGTTTGCAAGTTCGCGGGGGCTGCGGATATTGCTGCGGTCAGTCGTCCCTTCAAAGTCAGTCTGCTGCGTTACGTCTATCCTAGAAAACGAGTTCCACTGGGTGGAGACGCGCTCAAAGTCCGGGTTTCGCAGCTGCCAGTATAGCCCCTTGTTTGGGCCGGGCGTCACCTTCATGAACCCCTGCAGGCCGGCCACCGCCGGGGCGGTGGCGACCAGCAGGATGAGGAGCCCGGCGATGACTGCCGCAGACGAAAGGCGCTGCCTGCCTGCCATGGCCGCCTTTTCACGCAGCAAGAGTGCGCCGGCTATGGCAGAGCCGGCGACAAGGAGCGACGTGAACAGGAGCACCGACTCGGCGCCAAGGCCCATCATGAGAGGGTCCAGCAAGAGCGCTGCAGACGACGCCCCCACCAGGTCGGCAAAATACAGCTTGCTCACCTGCCGCGGCACTGCAAAAAAGACGAGTGCCATTATAGACCCTGCGAAAAAGAAGGGGACCGACGACGCAAGATAGTAGAGGTAGATGTACGAAGTGTCTGGCGGGATGACAGTCGCCACAAGGATGAACGCCGGCACCGAGACGGCGTAGGCCATAGAGTAGTGGATTATCTTTTTTAAAAGAGCGCAGGGCGTCATCTCTGGCACAGACAGGAGACCCAGCCATCCCCTGCCCTGCCGCAGGTGGTCCTTTTGCATGTGGATGATGAGCGACCCGATGCCAAGGCCAAAAAAGGCGACCGAGATGGCCATGAACGCATAGTCGTACCAGAGGATGATTGAAAATATCCTGGTCAGCGCCAGCTCGAACAGTATCGTGCTGAGCGACGCAAAGAACAGGACGATCATTAGAAAGGCGAGGAACCTTGGCGATAAATGCTGCAAGCGACAATTTTACGCGCCGATGGTTGTTTAACTAAGCGCATGCCGCGTCTAGGAAAAAATATTGGAACTGTTTGCAGGAAGCGCTGCATGCAAAACTTAACAGGGTTGCGTGCGAATAATGGCCATGCCAAAGAAATCTGCCAAGGCCGCCAAGAAACGCGCTACAAAGGCAAAAGGCAGGGCCGCCAAGGTCAAGAAGAGGGCCAAGCCGCGCAAGCTGGTCGTGAGGCGCACAAGCGGCAGGAAGGAGAAATTTGACAGGGACAAGATGGCCCAGACCGTGAGCAGGTCCGGGACGCCGTTTCTCATGGCGCGCGACGTCGCCAAGACCGTGTCGAACAGGATTTCAAGGAACAAGAACTCGCTGGGCGCCGGCGACACCAAGTCCGAAGTCGAGATAGACGGCAGCGTGATAAGGGAGATGGTGGCCGACGAGATAAAGAGCAGGAACAGGCCGGACATTGCGTCATCGCTCAGCGGCGAAAGCCCCGAGAACACGAGGCAGGGCAGGCACGAGATGGCAAACGACAACGAGCCGGTCCTCGACAGCACGGCCGCCAACAGGACGAAACTGCTCTATGACAACAGCAGCAGGTTTACCAAGAGCACCAAGGCGCCAGCGGCCTGAGCTGCCGCCCCCTTTTTCATAAAAAGCACTCACCAAACCGGGGCTTTGCGTTTTCTATAGCCGACTTGCATAATAATCTAGTATAATCAAGTCATGTATTGTCAGACTAGTGGACAGATGTTTTTCATATCGAAATTGCGATTATAACGGCATGAAGCCTAACAGGTCCCGCGAACAGATCATTGCGGAAATGCTAGAGCTCGTCACCGAGCCCAGCAAGCAGACTGCAATAATGTTCAGGGCAAACCTCAGCTATACGCAACTAAAGTCATACCTCTCCTTCCTCTCTGAAAAGCAGCTGGCGACTCAGAAGGAAGGCATGTGGGTGGCCACTGAAAAGGGAAGGAAATATCTAGCCGCCTACTCGGCAGTGAGGAAGATCTTTGGCGACGAGCAGGCCCTGCACAAGCAGGAACTGTCGCTGAACTCGCTGCCCCTTACCTGGAGCATCCACTAGCCCGGGCCGGCGTGTCTTTTTATTAGTGACATGCCGGCGGGAACAAGCATATTTTTATTCCCAGACTTTGATATAGAATGAAGAGACTGCATGGAGATAAGGACAAGGCTTTTCCTGAGCATTCTGGCAGTCGGCATACTTCTGGGCATATCCGGCTACCTCTTTTACGACCAGATACTGAAGGTGGGAAGGTCGTTTGACGAGGTGCAGAACCGGGCGACCCCCCTCATCATTGCGCTTGGCGACATAAAGTCTGACTTCAACCAGCTGGTGGCATCCATACTAGCTTTTACCATCCACGGGTCGCCTGAGCACGAGCAGGAGGTAGAGGCGGCAAAAGAGGAGCTGCTCGCCTCCTATGACGACTATGCGGCCATCGAGCAGGACGGGGCCGCGTCTGAAAAACTGGGCGACGAGATCTTTGCACTCATGGTCCTCGGCGACGGGATGGTCGAGATAGGGCAGGGCTCTGCCCACGACCACGGCGAGGACCCGGCAATGGCTGACGAAGCGGATCACGCCGCCGCAGGGCCGGCGGACGGCTCGGCGGCAGAGCCTGATGTCGAGGAGCTTCATCTTGCGCTGCAAGAGTTTGACGCGCAGGCGATGAGCGTGAGGGCGGAACTTGACAGTAGGATAGAGGCCAACGTCGCAAGCATGCAGGTCAAGCAGGCGGCCGTCCTGACAGACATTGCAAACGGCACCAACCTCACGGTCCTCATAACCATAGCGGCCCTCGGCGTCGTGGTGGGCGTCGGAGGCTTTGTGGCGTACTCGCTTACAAAGAGGGTGACTCAGCTGGCAAGGACGGCAAACTCTATCGCGCAGGGCCGCCTCGAGCAGCAGATAACCACCACCGGCTCTGACGAGATAGCGGCGCTTGCGTCCAATTTTGAGCACATGAGAAAGAGCCTCGTGCAGGCGCAGGGAGACCTCAAGGACAAGAACCTGAAACTTGAAGACCTCAACGTCATACTGGAAAAGGCCAACGCGGAGCTGAAAAAGCTGGACAAGATGAAAGACGAGTTCATCAGCGTCGCCTCCCACGAGCTGCGCTCGCCGATCCACCCCATCCTGGGCTACGCGTCGATGGCAAGGGACGGCATGATACCGAGCAAGGAGGCCCTCGATGTCATATACGGCCAGGCGACGAGGCTAAAGCAGCTGGCAAACGACATACTGGATGTCAGCAGGATAGAGAGCGGCACGTTCCCCTACAGCATGAAAAGGACAGGCATCCACGAAGTGCTTTCTAGCTGCATCGAGGCGACGAAGCCCAGCGTGGACGCGGGCAGGGTGTCGCTGGTGGCAGACCTCAGCGAGGAGAACGAGGAAGTCGAGGCAGAAGCAGACAGGGAGCGCCTGACCCAGGTGTTCATGAACATCCTTGGCAACGCGCTGAAATTCACGAAAAAAGGCAGGATAACGGTCGGGACGCGGCTGGCAGCCAGCGGCATGCTAGAGATAACCTTCAGCGACACGGGCGCTGGCATACCTGAAGAGGTCCTGCCAAAGCTCTTTAACAAATTCGTCACGAAAAAGGTCGGCGAGGATGTCGCGCACGGGACCGGCCTTGGGCTCTTTATCTGCAAGGCAATAGTAGAGGCGCACGGCGGCAGGATCTCGGCTTTCAACAACAGCGCTGGCGGGGCGACTTTCAGGATAGAGCTGCCGGTGAGCAAGGCAGAGAAGGCCGCGGAAAAGCCGATAGCATCGCGCGAAAAGCCCCGCCACGGCGCGCCGTAGCCATTGTTCCGGAGAAAACAGATACCCAGCCTTGCACGCGTTGCTGGCATGTAGTGGATGGAAAATTAGGCGCAGCTGGACATTTTTCCCCAATCCCGGGCATGAAAAGGGGACTGTTACTTTTACTTTAAAGGCTCGATACACACGCATGAATGCAACTTTTGCCTACCTAGGGGTATCTCTTGCAGCCTTTTTGCTGCTCGCCCTCAACGTCCCGAGGGCAGAAGCCGCGACCACGGTAATCGAGCAGGGGGCCACCGCTTTTCCCGCAACCGTGCAGCAGGGCGACACTCTAGTAATCGAGCAGGGCGCGGAGGCCAACCTTTCGCTGACAAACTACGGGACGGTCATCAACAGGGGGACGGTGTCAGGCACCATAGCCAACCAGGAGTCAGGCAGGATCCTGAACGAGCAGGGGGCCACGATGGGCGCCCTTGTCGACAACCGCGGGGCGTTTGAAAACCGCGGCGACTATGCCAGCCCTCAGACGGGCGAGACGTTTGAAAACCGCGCGACGGGCCGCGTCGACAACTATGGCTATTTTGACGCCCACACTCTGAACGTGGAAAACAGGGGCCATTTTGCAGTGATGCCGGGCGGGACCTTTGTCATCTTTAACGGCGTCACCTTTACAAACGACGGCGGACAGGTGAGCAATTCCGGCACCTTCCGGCTGTCCAAGGCCACCGAATTTAAAAACATCAACGGCGGGGCCGTAGTAAACAACGCAGGTGGCGAGTTCTTTTCCGGCGGGTACGGAACAGGAAGCGGGGTCGAGTTTGTAAACAACGCGACGGTGGGCAACGCCGGCATCTTTACGAACCACGACACATTCTACAACAACGGCGCGTTCAACAATTCAGGAACGCTGTACAACAGGCAAGTCGGATTCATCGCACCCCTGTTTGCCAACGCGGGGACGCTTGACAACAGCGGGAACCTGCTCAACCTCGACGACTCGGACATGCCGACCCCGGTAACGGTCAGGAATTCAGGCACCCTGAACAACTGGGCGTCGATGAGCAACACAGGCACTGACGCGGTGATAGAGAACGCGTGCGGCGCCACGTTCAACAACGCAGGCACTTTTGCAGGCAACCCGGCTGTCGATACATGCCCCGCGCATCCCACAGTCCACATGCCTGCCCCCACCGCGTCCGCGGGGTACGGCGTGTACGCGGCCAAGCCGGCAAGGGTCGAGTACGTGACGGCAGAGTCGCAGCTTGCAGGCGACAGTGTCGACAGCATCACGCTCAGGCTGAAAAAGGTCGGCGCAATATCCGGCGACGCGCAGGTAGGCGTGCTCAACGGAGACCTTTCCGTGAAAAAGCTGTTCGGGACGCTGGACGTGTCGACCCTGACAGAGTCCTATGCAGACTATGAGTTCAAGGCAGACGGGCTCTACGCAATACAGCCGGGCGACAGGATAGGGATAAAATACGCAGGCGGGAGCGGCTCCAGCTGGGTTGCGGCAATGCTAGACCTGGACCCGGCAGGGCAGTTTGACGGCCCTGCGTCTTTTCACCAGCACTACCAGTCCGGCGCGTGGCACAGCAACGAAGGCAGGGACCTGTACATGACCCTAAAGCAGACGAACGGATAGACGTCAGGCGTCTGTCACCCGGCTCTGCTCGTCAGGGCCGCGGTGCGTCTGGGTGAGGTTCACCGAGTACGAGCCAAAGGTATAGTCGCCGGTGATGTGCTCCACCGCGTCGTTGCCCTGGAATTCCTTGAGCATGTCAAGGGTAAGGTACAGGTTCAGCACATAGTGCCTGCCGTCCTCGTACGCGGCCGGCGCCTTGCCCGTCTTTGACAGGAAATAGTCGCGGGCCTTGGCCGAATCGGTCCCGTCCGCTGCCATCACCTGCACGGCGTAGAGGCGGTCCTTGCCGTCCCCGGAGCTGTCGCCGTGCGCCACCAGGTCCTCGACAAGGTGCGGGTCGACCTTTGGGAAGTGCTTTTTGTACAGCCCCAAAAGTTCGCCGTATTTTGCCTTGATCTCGTCAAACTCTTTCTGGGCGCTGGGAAGATTGCCCGACATGAAAGTACTGACGCAAAATGATTATAAAGAATTATGAAAAAGGGCGAGGGGTTTTTGTTTTCCCCTTATTGTCAGTCGAGCGTGTACCTTCCTTTCAAATGTTGTTTCATTTCTATGCGTGTTGCAATATTACGCAATCAGATCCAGCGTCAGTTTCAGGTCAGCTATCTCTTTCCTGACTACCCGCCCTTCCGATTCATCAGCATACTTCAAGAGACGCTCGCATGCTTCAAGCTCTGCAATCAGGATTTCCTTCCTGTCAAGGGAGAGCGCGTGGTACGTATGAACGAAAGAATATGCCACTCTGCCAGAAGTCTTGCAGCCGCAGGTTTTCGCATCAAGAATATGGTTCACCTCAGAGTATCCGATATTCATCGAGAGAAGACGACGTACTTATTGTATATACAGCCTTCTGAATTAAAGTTAGCAACAATAAACTATTTGCTGCTTTAGTACGCCAAGTATAGAAGGCACGTTTTTTAAAACAAAAGCTGTCTCCTCCATACAATAATATACTCGCCAGAAGGCTTGGCTAGCATGGCAGCCAAAAAGTGGCTAGACAGCCAAGTATCGCTTGACCCAATAAAGAAGCAGACAATAGCAGTTATCGGTTACGGCATCCAGGGCCGCGCCCAGGCGTCCAACATGAAAGACTCGGGCCTCAACGTCATCGTCGGGCTCAGAAAGGGAGGCAAGACGTGGAAGCAGGCAGAGGCAGAAGGCCACAGGGTGATGGAAGTTGCAGAGGCGGCCAGGACTGCCGACATTATCCACATCCTTATTCCCGACATGGAGCAGGGCGACACTTATAAAAAAGAGATAGAAAAGCACGTGACCAAGGGCAAGGCCATCAGCTTTTCCCACGGCGCAGCCATCCACTGCAAGTGGATAGTGCCGCCAAAGGACGTCGACGTCATCATGGTCGCGCCAAAGGGCCCGGGCCAGAGGGTGCGCGAACTGTACCAGGAGGGCTTTGGCATCCCGTCGCTTGTAGCGGTGCAGCAGGACGCGTCCGGCAAGGCGTGGGACAGAGTGCTTGCGATGGCAAAGGGCATCGGGAGCACGAGGCCGGGCGTGCTGCAGACCAACTTCAAAGAAGAAGTGGAGACAGACTGGTTTGGCGAGCAGGTCGACCTGTGTGGGGGCACGCACGCGCTTGTCATGAACGCGTTTGAGACTCTGGTAGAGGCTGGGTACCAGCCAGAGGTCGCGTATTTCGAGTGCCTTCACGAACTGAAACTCATAACGGATCTTGTGCAAAAATATGGCCTGACGGGCATGTACAACCGCGTCAGCGAGACCGCGCGCTATGGCGGGCTCACCCGCGGGCCGAGGGTCGTCGACAAGGAGGCCAAGAAAAAGATGAAGGAGGCGCTGAGCGAGATCCAGTCCGGCGAGTTTGCAGAAGAGTGGGTCAGCAAGTACAAGAAGGAAGGAAAGGCATCCTTTACCCGCTACATGAAAGAGATAGAGAACCACCCGATAGAAAAGGTGGGCAAGGATATGCGCAAGATGATGTGGCCCGACCAGGACCCAGTCTGAAACCTATAGCTAACTATAAGTAGTCATAAGCACTTATAGTATATCGTGAAGACTACGATCCAGGTGGACAAGAAGGTAAAGGACAAGCTCGAGGCAATGAAAGTCCATCCGAAAGAATCGTACAATGAGATCATTGACAGGTTGATTTCAGTCAGCTACGATGACGAAGAGCTCAGCGATGAAACGATGAAGGACATCGAAGAGTCTCTTGAGCAGATGAGGCAGGGTAGGACAATTTCCAACGAGGAACTCAAAGAAAGATTAGGAATTAAATGACCTACAGGATCAAATGGACCGAACTCGCGGCGAAGCAATTCGAGGCGCTAGACAAGCAGCTACAAAAAAGGATTCAAGACAGTCTGTCCTTGATGCTAAACGATCCCTTTAGTTATGTAAAGAGGTTACGCGGCGTCAATCTCTATTCCTTCAGGGCAGGTGACTACAGGGCTATTGTTAGTATAGAACACCAGCTGATGGTCATTGTGGTAGTAAAAAAAGGGCATAGAAGCACAGTTTACAGAGGCTACTAGATTTTACTTTTTCTTTACTTTTTCCGCAATGTGCTTTATTATGACAGGCAGCGGAGTTCCCGGGCCAAAGTTGCCAGTCACGCCTCTGTTTTCAAGCTCTTTTCGGTCGGCTTCGGGTATTATGCCGCCGCCCACGACCAGGATGTCGCCGGCGCCTTTTTCGCCCAGCAGCCTGGCCACCTTTGGAAACAGCGTGAGGTGGGCGCCGTTTAGCAGGCTCATTGCGACGACGTCGACGTCCTCGTCGACTGCCATGCTTGCCACCTGCTCTGGTGTGCAGAACAGGCCCGAATAGATAACCTCCATGCCGGCGTCCCGAAACGCCCTGCAAAGGACGAGCGCGCCCCTGTCGTGGCCGTCAAGGCCAAGCTTGGAAACGAGCACCCTTATCGGCTTTTTCTGCTGCACAGCTGTCGCCATCACCAGAGTATGCTGGTTTTCCTCTTAAAATATTTATTCACTGCAGACCGTACGAATCCACTCTGGCGTTTAGAAGCCATATATAACAAAGATGCGTAAATGTGCCATGGCAGCCATGCAGGAAGAGATTGTCAGGAGCAAGGTAGACATTTACAGGCAACTCAAGGAGCAGCTGCTTGCAGACATGAGGCGCTACCGCAAGGAAGGCAAGGACGACCTGGCAAAAATAATCGCCCAGACCGTGGCTTAATATATTATCTCAAGCCATAGCAGCCCGTGCTCCCGATAGTAAAGGGCCTCATCAAAGGCGACAGGCGCTCACTCGCCAGGGCCATAACTATAGTCGACAATCACGAGCCCGAGTCGCGCCAGATAATCAAAGAGATCTTTGGCCGGACCGGCAAGGCCCGCACGGTAGGGTTTACCGGCCCCGGCGGCGCAGGCAAGAGCTCGCTTGTGGGAAGGCTCATTCCCGAGTGCCAGGCGCTGGGCCGCAAGGTCGCGGTGCTTGCAGTCGACCCCACGAGCCCGATAACAGGCGGGGCGATCCTGGGCGACAGGGTCAGGATGCTTACAAACCTCGAAGACGAGCGCGTCTTTATGCGGAGCATGGCGTCGAGGGGCGCGGTAGGCGGGGTGTCAAAATCGCTGCGCAACGCGATAAGGGTGCTTGACGCGGCAGGCTATGACCTGATACTGGTCGAGAGCGTGGGCGCGGGGCAGCTAGAGATCGAGATTACAAAGGCAGTAGACCTGACGGTGGTGGTGTTTACGCCCAACACCGGCGACAACGTGCAGGCGGTCAAGGCCGGCCTGACAGAAGTGGGCGACGTCTATGTCGTCAACAAGGCAGACATTGACGGGGCAGGCGTCCTTTACAACACGATAGTAGACCTCATCGGCGGCACGGAGCGCAAGCCGGACGTGCTCAAGACGTCCGCAAAGACGGGCAAGGGCGTCAAGGAACTAGCGCACAGTATTGAAAAGTTGCTAAAGGAGAGAAGCATTAATTATAAAGAACGGCAGAGGAGAATGCTTGAGGACGAGTTGAAGGACATGGTCTCAGACATTGTAGAGCTAAAGGTCGCTTCCATGCTTGCGCAGAACAAGAAATATTCCGCCATTATTGACAGGCTTGTCGACAAGGAAACCGACCCGTACGTGGCCGCAGAGCAGGTCGCCGCGAGCCTCTTTAGGTGATTAAAATGGCGGCAGAAAAGACAAAGATAAAAATTGTAACCGATTCCAATATTCCTGTAAAGCGCTCTTACAAAAAGGCAGACGTCCGGGGCAAAAAGGACGAAGAGCCCGGCAGGTACCCGTATACCCGCGGCCTGTACCCCAGCATGTACCGCGAGCGCCTTTGGACCATGCGTCAGTACAGCGGCTTTGGCTCTGCCGACGAGACGAACAAGCGCTTCAAGTTCCTGCTCGACAAGGGCCAGACTGGGCTTTCTCTGGCGTTTGACCTGCCGACCCAGACCGGCAGAGACTCTGACCACCAGATGTCAGAAGGCGAGGTAGGGAGGACGGGCGTCGCGATCAGCTCGCTAAAGGACATGATGACGTGTTTTGAGGGCATCCCGCTCGACAGGGTGAGCACGTCAATGACGATAAACTCTACCGCGTCTACGCTGCTGTCTCTGTATATTACGGTGGCAGAGTCGCAGGGGGTAAAGCCGGACCAGCTGCGCGGGACGACGCAGAACGACATTTTAAAGGAATACATTGCGCGCAACACCTACATCTATCCGCCCAAGCCGTCGATGCGGCTGATAGGCGACATGATAGAATACTGCTCGAAAAAGGTGCCGCAGTGGTATCCCGTAAGCATCTCCGGCTACCACATACGCGAGGCAGGATCTAACGCGGTGCAGGAGCTGGCGTTCACGTTTGCAGACGCGATTGAATACATCGAGACTTGCACGGCGCGGGGGCAAAAGGTGGACGACTTTGCGCCGAGGCTCTCGTTCTTTTTCTGCTGCACCATGGAGTTCTTTGAAGAGATTGCCAAGTTCCGCGCCGCCCGGCGGATATATTCAAAAATAATGAAGGAGAGGTTCCACGCAAGGAGCGCCAAATCGCAGCATTTGCGCTTCCACGTCCAGACCTCCGGCGAGTCGCTGACTGCCCAGCAGGTCGACAACAACATCGTTCGCGTCGCGACGGAGGCAATGGCCGCGGTGCTGGGCGGCTGCCAGTCGCTGCACACGAATTCGCGCGACGAGGCGCTTGCGCTGCCGACAGAGCAGTCTGCAAAGGTTGCATTGAGGACGCAGCAGATAATCGGAAGCGAGACCGGGATAACAAAGGCCGCAGACCCGATGGCCGGCTCGTACTATATCGAGGCGCTCACCGACACCATCGAAGAGCAGGTGTGGAAGTACCTGAAGCGCATCGACAGGATGGGAGGGGCAATGGCCGCCATCGAAAAGGGCTATTTCCAGGAAGAGATCCGCAACAACGCCTACAGGCTGAAAAAAGAGATTGACGGCAACAGCCGCGTCATAGTCGGCGTCAACAAGTTCCACGACGCCCAAGACGTCGAGCCGGCGCTCAACAGGATAGACCCCGAAATTGAAAAGAAACAGCTGGCGAGACTGCAAGAGTTCAAGTCAAGCCGCGACATGACCAAGGTCAACGGCGCGCTTGCCGCGCTACAAAAGGCGGCGGAGAAGGACGAGAACCTGATGCCGCTCATCATAAACAGCGTCAAGAGCTATGCGACGCTTGGCGAAATAAGCGGCACGCTGACCGAGGTCTTTGGCAGATACGAAGCCAAGACCTCGTTCTAAGATTAATAAATTGGGAGGCAAGGATAAACAACATGCGCGTAGACCACATTGCAATAGCGGTAAACAGCGTCGATGAAGCTCTCAAGAATTACCAAAAGATCCTCAACGTGGACCACCTAGAGATAGAGACCGTGCCGCACGAAAAGGTCAAGGTGGCCATGCTCGAGCTCGAAGACACGAGGATAGAGCTTATGGAGCCGACTGCGCCTGACAGCCCCATTTCAAAGTTCCTAGCAGAGAGGGGCGAGGGCATACACCACATCGCCATCACCGCCGACGACATTGAAAAGGACGTGGCGCGCGCAAAATCTCAAGGCATGAGGATGCTTGGAGAGATCAGGTCTGGCTCTTACGGGAGAAAGATAACGTTCATCCACCCCAAGTCGCTCCACGGCGTGCTGACCGAGTTCTGCGAGGCGCCCCCGAAAGAAGACTAAACCCCCTCTAGCGTGGCAAAAACCGAAACTCGTGCAAGCCGCCACGATTTTTAGCATTCACTGTTTCTTTTGCCCTGAATCTAAACGCCTGAGAATTTCCCTGTCAATTTCTTCGTGCTTTATCTGCTCTCCCCGGCGTCCAGGAGTCATCAGCGCTTGCTTCTTTACCCGGTTCCTCTCGTCAGCCAGCTCGTCGCAGCCAAAATGAGGGTTGACAGAGTGCGTATCCTTCATTGTTTTTAGGGCGACAGAATATCTTTCCCTAAAAATTTTTTCTTCTTGTGTATCTTGGATCATTGTAATTCACCTGTCTAATTCAGATGGAGCCGGGCCTTTAGGTCCTTGGACCTGTTCCGGATAGTCACTTCCGTCACCCCTGCCGCCTCTGCAATATTTCGCTGGGATATGCCCTCGCCATTACTCTGGCAGGACAGGTAAAGGACCGTAGCCGCAAGCCCCATCGGGCCCTTTCCAGCAGATATCTCTTTTTCCGTAAGACTATTCATCGTAATCATTGCCATCCGCCGGGTCTTTTCGCTCATGTTCACCTTGTTTGCTATCTTGGCGATGTATTTCATCGGATCCACCAGTGGCATTTTGATGTCAAGTGCGATAACCAGCAGCCTGTAACCGCGTGAAATGGCTTTGCGTTTGACGCCGGTGATTTCAGAAATATCCCGGAGCGTTCTTGAGGCTTCCATTTCTCTGCATGCGATATAGATGGCCGCAGCGATTATGGAGGAAGTCGACCTGCCCTTTACCAGATGCTTTTCGTGAGCTTTTCGGTAAATGTAGGCTGTCTTTTCAATTATTACGTCTGACAGGCCAAGCTTATCCTTCAGCCGGTCCAGCTCGGCAAAAGCCTGCATGAGATTCCTGTCTGTCGAACTATTGGCCTGAATCCTATAGTCCCACGTCCTCAACCTCTGGATTGTGGATTGCATGGCTGCATCCAATTTGTGCCCGCCAGAGTCGCTATTGGTCCTCCCGATTATTGTGGCCAGCCCCATGTCATGGTAGGCCAGAGAAGTAGGAGATCCTGTTCTTGCTCCACTATGCCCATCGGAGGCAAAGTTTCGCCATTCGGCGCGGGTTTCCCGAGCCTTGTCCGAGAACACTAGACCGCAATCGCTGCACACCATCTCGCCAGATTCAGAATCCGTAATCGGCCGGCCATTGTTACATGCGTAACACAGTGTTGAAGTTTGCATTACTGTAAAGAATCAACGGGGTAACGGAGTATCGGTCAGTATACGTTGATCATCCTGCTATATAAATAAACTATAATAATCTGCTAGAAAACATGCAAAACCATTCTTGGTTATGGCGAAATTCGATCGTCGGGATATTTGACGATAAAACCTGTTTTTGACACAATCTCACATTCGCAACCTCTTCTTCCTCATATTTTTGACTGTTTGTTTACTTTACCTTGTCTTTCTCAGGTCATATGATAAGCGTAATTTGCATCCGATAGTCGTGCAAGTGGAATTCAGGGTCGATAATGGCAGGCAATAAAAAAAGAAAAGACGAAGTGGATTCATCGGTCCACAGCTAGTGCATATAGACTACTCTGCTTTTCTGCTCCCTACAATACTTCTTCGAGGACTTCAAAAGTTACCGCAGCCAATAGAACGAAAAACATTTTCTTCCCGGAATAGAAGAGCCTGTTTTTATCCAATACGTGCGATAGGAAGGTTTGCAGCGCAGGGTAGCCTGATGCTCCAAGGGAGTTTACCATTGGCATGGCCAGTGCGCATAAAGACTGCATAACCCATATTCACGGTTTATAGATCGCAGCACGCGCATATAACACCAGCTAGGTGAGAATGACTGCTTTTTGCCGTTTCTAGCTTGGCTTTTTTATGTGGGCGCGTGCACGCGGCAGGGTAAATCCCCCAGCGTTTTTTACTTTACAGACGAATTAAGGTAGTTCTTGCAACAATTATCAGAGCAAAAAGCCAGAAAACCTACTTTAACGCCAGAATACTGTACACCTTCGGAAAGGTTGTTGAACATTTTGCTACATGATTTGCACGATACGTACATGTACATTGTATCACAAGTGTGCATTACATAAGGCTGTTTGCATTTGTCAATACATACTCAGCGTAGAGATATATCATAGATCATTGTATAAACAACAAGGATATTTTTTACAATGGCAAAAATTAGAGTATACAAGAGAAGCCCGACCTTCGTGGAATTATCAGATCTGGTAGAGGAAATCAGCAACGTTGGGCTGGCCGAGACTTTGAAGAAATACTACGACAAACCGTTTGAACATGAGGCCAGAAGCATAGTGGCAGGCCCAAGTTTCATGCAGTTTTTGAACAAGCTCTTCAGGACACAGATAGCTGCTGGAGATATTCTGCAATTCGAGTCTAGTGATCACGACAAGTACTTCATGTTCTCCTTAACGGGAACCTGGGATGAGATAATTAAACTGCAATAGCTGGAATTTTTCCAACTGCTTTTCCCCTAGGTCTCGGATTTGTAAATCAAACGTTTTTGGTGAACCGGGCGATCATTCATCTTTTAACCAATCTCTAACTTGACAAGGCCCAACGGCGCAGGGTAAGGAAGTCAATCCAATAGCAGAAAAAGCTTCAGGCAAGATGCCCTGATTGAAAAGATCGGGTTGAACATCAACAAGATGGCCCAATTCAAGGCCAGATATCGTTCCATCGCTATCGATTAGAAGTAATGCTATTGATGCACTGCATTAGCT
>NZ_JBOGQF010000012.1:0-21752 GCF_050748925.1 Nitrososphaera sp. | reverse complement strand
GGGCGAGGAGGTAAAGGGCCGGCTCATCGTGCTTGCCGACCGGTACATCTACACGATGATGGCAAGGGAGGCCGTCAGGGGCATAAGCAGGCGCTGGTCGCACAACCTGTTCAGCTTTGCAGTCACGCCGGACCTCGTGTACTATCTCGACGTCCGGCCGGAAGAGCTGGTCCACAGGGTCTTCCAGAAAATCGCCTACCTCGACTATTACGAGTCGGGCGCAGACATGGGGCTTTCAGACGACATGTTCGAGTCGTTCCTTGCGTACCAGAGGATGATAGCAGGCGAATTCCGCAGGATGCAAAAGCGGTACAGCCTGGTCATCATCGACGGCAACAGGCCCGTGCAAGAGATAAACGCAGACTTGTCAAAGCGCATCGACGAGTTTTTGAGTTCATCAAAGGGTCGCCCCGGCGGATAGCCATGGATTCCCGGTTCCTTGCGGCCGCGCTGGAAAAGAACGCCGGGAAGGTCGGTGGGAGGCTGTCGGCCTACCTGCAGAACCCGGATGACGGGGAGAGCGTCCACGACGTCCGCACGTCGCTCAGGCGCCTTGAAGCCGCGTTTTCGCTGATGCCGAAAAAAGCGCGCAGGAAAAACCGCGCTCAGATAAAGGCATACAAAGAGTTTTTCAGGGCCAACAGCCGCGTGCGCGACTATGACGTCATACGGGAAAAGCTGGAAGGCGCAGCGGCCGGCCTTGAAAAGAAGAGAAAGGTGGAACTTTTACGTGCCCTCCGGCTTGCGCGCGCAGTGCAGGAGCTGCCGGCTCTTGACACAAGGATAAACAATGACAAGCTGGATGCAAGGGTGGACAGGGTCGCAAGCCGGCTTCTCTCCAGCATAAAAAAGCGCCTGCCGGCGGCCCTTGCCGACAGGGAGGAAAAGGAGGAGTTGCACGAGCTGCGCAAGGACCTCAAAAAGCTGCGCTACGTGCTAGAGATACTCCCTGCGGGCAGCAGAAAGGATTACGAAATAAAGCTTGCAGGGCTCATCAAGGCCAGAGGTCCTGTGACGGCAAGATTAAAGGAACTGCAGGACCTGACAGGCTCTATACACGACTGCGACATTGCCATAGATTACCTGAAAAGCGTAAGAAAAGCCGGGGCGATATTGCAGAAACAGATGGCCGAGCGTGACGGGCTGTTTGACAAATTTGCAAGGATGTTCAGCTGATCCGGCATTCCACACGGGCGCTGTCCGCGAGCGTGCCGCACTCTTTGCAGCCGTGCACAAGGGCCCCTCCGCAGCAGCAGAGCGCCTTGACCTCAAGCTCGTTCCTGGACGCCCTGCAACAGGTGTCCGGCATGCCAGCATTTTCACGTGGATGCTATTTCACGCTTGCACAAGCCTGATACATAGATCCAAGGTTCTCATGTCGGCACCGTTTTCTATATTGGATAGGCTTTTGTTGCATTTCCCCTCAACGTATGCTGCCTTGTTTTGTGGTTGACTGGAAACCCCGACAGCAGACAGTCGATGACGCTGCGGGGCCACACCATCAGCCTCCGCTTATTTACCAAATCCAGCCTACATGATGTACGTAGACGAAATATCTGCTATAGCTTTAGGTGATGCACTTGCTATATGCACATATACTGAGTGCAGCGTAAGGTAGCTACGTGACGCAGCACTCTATAGTAATAGACGCTGACGCCTCGCCTTCTGGATACATTGCCTGGTACAACCACCGCACAGAAACTAGCAAGATAAGGGCCGTCCGCCCCGCGCCCCGGAACGAGCGGTTCGGGGTTCAGAGGATGGAAATGTTGGCGATATATTTCGCCCTCCGGGACAACCTCATGCAGATCAAAAGGTCGCTGAAAAAGTCGAGCAAAAAGAGCATAGTGGTGGAGGTCCGGAGCGACTCCAAATCGACAGTCGAGCAGCTGCGCGGCATGGCCGAGATCCGCGACGCCACGATGCGCAGGATTGTCTTTGTGATAGGCAAGCTCCTGGCCCGGATGGGCTGCACGACAATAGTGTTTGACCACCTTGACCGGTCGCGCAACATCGCCGGCCTGATGCTCGAGCAGCGCAGGAGGAAGGAGCACGAAAGGATGATGGACCTGTTCAGTGCCCGCGCGGCGCTGCCGTTTGACTGCATGCTACCCCTTTGCGCCTGACCACTTTACCATCCACTGGAGCAGGTTGACGACGCACTCGACCAGCTCCTGCCCCTTTGGGGTCAGCCTATACTCTACCCTCGGCGGGATCTCGTTGTAGGCCCGGCGCTCAAGGATGCCGCCTTTTTCAAGCTCTTTGAGCCGGCTTGCGAGTGTCTTGCTGCTGACCCCCTTGATGCTGTCGCGAAACTGCTTGTAGCGCACCGGCTGGGTGGTGCAGCAGAGAGGTATCAGGATTTCAAGCGTGCCCCTTTTCGTTATTATGCTGCGCAGGCGCGCCGTCTCGGCCATGAGAGAGGCTGCATCGTGGCCGGAAAAGCAGTCCTGCGCCATCGGAAGCTTGGTTTCCATGATTACACCTGGTGCAATGGTTTACCCTTGACAACTTAAATAGTTTCCTCAGTAAAGCATTGGCATGGACGGCATCAAGGATAAAGTGAAGGAAAAATACGGCAGGGTCGCGCTCTCGCAAGAATCTTGCTGCATGCCAGGCGAATGCGGCTGCGGCACCCCGGGGCAGGCGGCAGAGGCGATTGGCTATGACGCCAAAGAACTCGAGTCAGTGCCGCAGGAATCGATACTGGGCGCGGGATGCGGCGCGCCGCTCAACTTTGCAGAGTTAAGGGAAGGCGAAACCGTGGTGGACCTCGGCTCTGGCGCCGGCATCGACGTTTTCCTGTCGGCAAACAAGGTCGGCCGCAGCGGCCGCGTGATTGGCATCGACATGACCGACGAGATGCTTGCAAAGGCGAAAAACAACGCAAAGGGCGGTTACCCTAACGTCGAGTTCCGCAGGGGGGACATCGAGGAGCACATCCCGGTCGGCGACGGCACGGCAGACGTCGTCATCAGCAACTGCGTCATCAACCTCACGGTGGACAAGGCCCGCGCGTTTTCCGAGGTGCGCAGGATATTAAAGGACGGCGGCAGGATGGTCATCTCTGACATGGTGACAGACAGGCCGGCGGCATCAGTCGACCCGGAGAAATGGTGCAGCTGCATAGACGGCGCGCTCACAAAGGACGACTATGTCGCAAGCATCAAAAAGGCAGGGTTTGCAAACGTCACCGTGCTTGAAGAGCGGCCCTACATTGACGAAAGCGACGGCCGCAAGATAGCAAGCATCGTGGTGAAGGCAGTGAAATGAAGACGGTGCTGTTCGTGTGCGTGGAAAACGCCGGGAGGAGCCAGATGGCAGAGGGCTTTTTTCGCAAATACGCGCCGGCCGGCTACTCGGCGGTGAGCGCCGGCACAAAGCCGGCGGGGCAGGTGAACCCCGTGGCAATGGAAGTGATGAAGGAAGTGGGCATCGATATTGGAACACAAAAAAGCAAGATAATCACTGACGAGATGATCCGCGAGTCTGTAAAGGCAGTCAACATGGGCTGCATGGACAGGGCCGAGTGCCCGGTGCTCTTCCTCAACAACCCCGTGGACTGGGGCATAGAGGACCCGAAAGAAAAAAACATAGAAAAGGTCCGCATCATCCGCGACGAAATAGAGAGAAGAGTAATAGAGCTTGTCGAGGACCTCGAGCATAAGTAAGGCGGTCACCCGGAAAATATTCGCGGCCGAGCTTATCGGCACGTTTCTGATAGTGGTTTTTGCCACCGGGTCGGTCGTGGTAAATGCAAGGGCCGAAGGCGCCTATGGCCTCGCGTTTGAAGCGGCGGCTCCTGCAATAGCGGTGGCCCTGATGGTCTATGCGTTTGGCAAGGTTTCCATGGCGCACTTTAACCCTGCAGTCACCGTCGCGTTTTTTGTGACAGGGCATATCGCAAAATCGCTGCTGCCCGTCTACTTGACAGCAGAGATAACAGGGGCGCTCCTGGCAAGCGCATTTGTCGCTGCGCTCATCGGGACGGAGGCGAACCTTGGGGCCAACGCGCCCAGCTACTCTTTTCCGCTCCCGCTCGTCTTTGAGATTGAGGCGCTTGCAACCGCGCTCCTCATGGCAGTGATATACGCGGTGGTGCGCACCAAGGGCCTGAAGGGCTTTGGCGGCGTCGCCATCGGAGGCATCATCGGCCTTGACATCCTTTTCCTGTCGTTCATATCTGGCGCGTCGATGAACCCTGCGAGGGCGCTTGCGCCGGCCCTGCTGTCAGGCGCCGTGGGCGACCTGTGGCTGTACTGGTCTGCGACCTTTGCCGGCAGCGCGGCCGTGGCTTTTATCGCCAGAAAATTTTCGCGCTAGCCTACGCCGCCGCTGTCCATGGTGTCCTTTTCCGGCTTGCTCTCAAGGGTGATCTTGTTGCCAAGCCGTATAACGTAGGGCGCGATGAACGTCGTCACGACCGTAATCACGCCGAGCAGCGGCAATATCGTGGACGACACGGCGCCGACGTCCTGCCCGCCCTTGACCACCACGAGCGACAGCTCACCCCTGGCAGTCGACATGCCAAAGCCGGCCCGGAGCGCGGTGACGTTGTCGAATTTCGCCCTGACTAGGATGCCGGTTATTATCAAAAGTTTCGAGGAAAACGACGTCAGGATCAGTATCGCGGCAGGGATTATGAATGTCGGCACGAGGCGGACGTCCATGAGTGCCCCTATCGAGACGAAAAATATGGCTGCAAACATGTCGCGCAGCGGCAGCGTCAGTATCCTCGCCACGGCCGCGCTGTTGGACTCGGCCACGAGCACCCCGGCCAGGAACGCGCCGATGGCCGACGAAAGGCCTATGCCGACTGACACGAACGACAGCCCGAACGCGAGCCCCAGGATGACGATGAGCAAAAGAGCGTAGTCGTTTGTCTTGCCTGCCCTGTCGATTATCCGGGGCACATATTTTGACCCTAGCACCAGTATGCCGGCTATGAACGCGCCCGTCACGCCAAGCGACACTGCAAGGTTTGGTATCGAAAGCTCGCCGCCCGTCGCCGCAAACGACTGGAGCACCGACAGAGCAGTGACGACGAAAATGTCCTCGACTATCAGCATGCCGAGCACGAGCGTGGACGACTTGCTCTTTATCCAGCCGAGGTCCTCGAGTACCTTTATCGTGACGACGGTGCTGGTGATGGAAAGCGCGAGCGAGAGGAAAAGCGAGTCAAAGAACGCAAAGCCGAGGGCCTGGGCGGTAAAGAACACTATCAGGAGCGTGCCTATCGACTCGCTTATGCCCACGACAAACGAGATCTTGCCCATCCTCTTCAGGCGCTGAATCGGAAACTCGGTGCCTATCACGAAAAGGAGCATGATGATGCCCAGCTCTGCAAGCACGTTGAGCGTGCCGACATCCCTGACCAGGCTGAACGGAGGGGTGAACGGCCCGATGACGATGCCAGCAAGTATGTAGCCGATGACCATCGGCTGCTTTAGCTTGTACGTGATGGCCATCATTATGGCCGCGACTATCATGACGACTGCAAAGTCCTGGACGATAAAGTCATTCGGCCCGTCTCCCGGCGCAAAGAACTGCGGAAAGAACGATGGGAATGGGCTGGCGGTGTGGTTCACCGCACTACCTAGCGCGCGCCGAGCATAAAAACAAGCTTGTGATTGGAGGTCCTTACAAAACTAATTATACAAACTGTGCCAAGGTATTGCGTTGCGTTTTAACATCCGCCGGCGGCTGCTGTTCCTCGGCCTCGGCGTGGCGTTGTTTATGGGCATGTATTCTGCCGGCGCGGCGGAGAAGATGACGCCGGAGGAAGCCGAGCAGGTACGCAACGAGTTTTCAGAGCAGATAGCAGGCATAGACCGGAACGGGATATTCCTTAACAACATGGGCATAGCGCTGGGCATGTTTGTCCCCGGCGTCGGCATCGGCCTCGGGTCGCTGTCCGGCTATGTCACCGGCAACGTGTTCAGCGCGATTGCGGAAGGCACGCCAGAGCTGCAGGGCGTCCCGCCGCAGATAATTTTGATCACGCCGTTTGGCATAATGGAGGTGGTTACGTACGGCCTTGCGATGTCAAGGAGCGGGCTCCTCGTATACTATTTCGTGAAAAGGAGGCCGTGGCGCGAGTACGCCGTCCCGACGCTGGCAGAGCTTGGCATCGCGGTGGCGCTGCTGTTTGCGGGGGCGGTGATAGAATGGTGGATGATAGAAGAGCTCGGCGGCCTCAACCTCGAGCCGTCTATCTAGGCCTCTTCCTGGTCCGCCTGGCCCTTCAGGCCGTATTTCTCTGTAAACTCGGCGGCCTTGGCCGCTATCTCGTTCCACTTCCATTTTTTGACGCCCATCCTGCAGAGGTCGACCTTCCACAGGCCGTTCCTCATCACCCATCTGTATAGCCGCATGTCCTTGCCGAACTGGCTCTCCACCACGACGAGTGCCACTATCAGGTTGTTGCTCCGGTAGATGTCGTGGCCGTCGAGGACCTTGTAGGTAGCAGAAACGGGGTACTGCGGTTCGCTCATAACGGTACTGTATTTGCGCGGGCTTTAAGCGTTAACGGCCTGCAAGCTTGCCTCTATCCGGAATATTCACCCATAATGAGCATTCATGTCACATAATTCTGGTAGATTGTTCTATCTGCTGATATAGCCGAGCCGAGTAACAAGCACTACAACGGGGTCAGGCTGAGCGGGCTAGTTCTCCATGCTCCCCCACGCCGATCTGGCGTCTGCTCCCCTGACCTCCTGTTGTTTTACAAAAAGGAAGGGTTGGAGACCTTTACTGGGCCTCGCCGCACGCTGGACAGGCCTTCTGCCCCTTGGGCACCCTGGCGCCGCATTCGACGCAATACTTGATGGAAGCCCTGTCCTGGGTTACACCAACAGTACCGTCCATTGACATTGCAGCAAAAGGCATTTTCAATATATAAACAAGCCTGAGCCGGGCAGACGCCTAACACGATATGATGATATGCCGGCGGGCGGAGGCTAGATTGTGATAGGCCTGAAGGTGCACGCAGGCGTGGAATTTTCCGGCCGGCCCCGGATGGTCGCCGCGCTGCCCGACATGGGAAACGTGGCAGGCATTGGCCTTGCGTACCTGGCCAAAAAGCTCGATGCCAAGATTTTTGCAGAGCTGTATTCGTACTGGCCGCCGTTTGTAAGCTACAAGGACGGCATCGTCGACTATAGGCAGGCCAGCTACAGGTTCTACGCGGTCGAGGCGAGCAACCTCCTGATATTTTCCGGCGACTTTAATCCCGCCGACCCCCGGCGGCTCTACGAGGTGTGCTATGAGGCGCTTGACATGGCAGGCAGGATGGGCGTGCAGGCGCTCTATTCCATAGGAGCTGCGTTGAGGCAGGCGACCGGCGACAAGGTTTATGCCGCCGCAAACAGCCATGCGATGGCGGCGCAGCTGACAAAAGCGGGCGCCGAGATGCTGCAGGGCGAGGGCCAGATCTCGGGTTTCAACGGCTTGGTAATGGGGCTTGCAAAGGAGCGCAACCTTGACGCTGCCTGCCTTTTGGGCGAGATAGACAACCCCAACATCATACAGCCAAGGGCCGCGCAGTCGATCTTGCAGGTGCTGCTAAAGGTTTTGGAAATACCGGTGTTTGACATGGCGCAGCTGGACGACGAGGAGCGGCGCAAAAAGTTCATGGAGCAGCAGGTCGGTTACCTTGAAAAATCGATGGAAAAGGGCGGGCCGCCGGGAATAGCCTAGCCAAAGCCGGCCGCAGTCGCCGACGCCAGGCTTTTTGCCATAGAGCCGCCCTTGTCAAGTGACGGGTTAAAGACCGTGACGTCCATGCCTACCGCGAGATCTGTGCGGAGCAATGATTGCAAGAGCTCTGCAAGTTCCGCAAAGCTCAACCCGCCGGGCATCCGATAGTCTACTGCAGGCATGACGCTGTCGTCCAGCACATCAACATCAAGGTGTATCCAGTATCCGGCAACCCCGTTTGCCTGCAGCCTTTTAATCCCTTCTGCCGCGCATGGCCTGATCCCCCTGCCCCTCATGGCCGGGAGGTCAAACGGCATGATGCCGGCCTGGCGCACGTCCTGGCTGCCGTACATTTTTGACTCCTCCGCGTCGCGGTATCCGCAAAGCACCACGTCTTCGTCCTTTACGTACGGCTTGAGCCCGCCAATGTCGGCTATGACAGCAGGGCCGCGCCCTGTCACGATTGCCAGGTCCATGTCCGCCACCTCGCCTGTCGGCGACGCCTCGGGCTGGTAAAAATCGGCATGGCCGTCGATGAAAAACAAGCCGTGCCTGTTGCCAGTGCGGCGGAGGGCCAGAGCGTTGCCTATCAAGATGCTGCAGTCGCCTCCAAGAACAAGGGGAAATTGATTATCCTTAAGGATGGAAGTAACCTTCTCTGCGAGAGAAAGGGAATAGCTCCTGATTCCCAGGGGGTTCAGGATGTTGGTATCCGCGTCCCTCTCATGGCTGTATGGTGGCGGGACCACCTTGCCGGCGTCTGCTGCCGCCAGGGCTTGCAGCAGGCCGCAGGCTCGCAGGGCTTGCGGAAGATTTTCCACGCCTGACGGCTTGAGCCCAAGGATTGACGGGGCGTCGACTACAGAGATGGCGCGTTTTACAGGATGCGTAAGTTGTTAATCCTTTTTGTAATTAATTAGCTTGCTTGTCAGAATTCCAGGTACGTCTGCCTCTTTACCTGGTCGATTACCATCGCCGAAAGGTCAGAGAACTCTTTGCCCTCGAGGTCCTTTACAGAGCCCCGGAACGTTGTCTCTTTTTCAGTTGTCAGGTGCTCAAAGGCCCACGCCTTTAGTTTAGTAGTGTCAATGCCGTTTTCCCGCAGGAATTTCGCAATGTCGGACTGCATGAAGTGCTTGGACAAATCGCGCGGCCACGGCCTCGGGAGCAGGATTACGCTCTTGCCGTCCTTGACCGCCTGCACGAGATCCTTCTTTTTCTGCTCAATGTCGCCGGTGACGTGGAAAGTGACGATGTGCGCCTTGTCGGTGGGCACGCGCGATTTTGCAGCTGCGACCTGTATCGAGCTGATGCCAGGAATTATCTGGACGTTGTCGTCGCCAAATATTTCCAGCAGACGGTCGACGACTTCGGATTCAGAGAAATTGACGTCGCCGGTGAAAGGCACGATGCAGTATTCGCCGTCCTTCATCTTTGCATAGACGTTTTGATAAACTTCCTCCTGCGACTTCATCGTGACTTCAAGCACCTGCTGCCTGCGGCGGTCGATGGAGCCTTCTATCGTCGAAAGGGTGTACTTGTAGCCGACGACGTACTGCGACTTGCGCACGGCCTCCTTGGCAATGTCAGTGACGTATTTCGGAGAGCCGGGGCCCACGCCGATCACGAACAGCTTTTTTGGCAACAGGTGCGTGAAGGAAAATGCCTTCTTTAATTATTGCGATTTTGCTAGCCGCCCATCTTTTGAGAGTCCCACGAAAACATCCTCGCCAGCCTTATCGCGATGACGCATTTTGGCACGGTCATCATGTACTGCATCATCGGGTGGCTGAGGGTCTGCTCGCCGACATATCTTTTGTACAGCTCTTTGGCAAAAGCGTTGGCATCGACGTCCTTCTTTATCTCTGCCCTGCCTTCTATCACCACGGCAGCGGTGCCCGTGAAATACGAGATGTCGCCTGCCTCGCCCCTGACATCGTCTACCACCGGCGACACGCTCGGGTTCTTTCCAATGTTCTTGGTTTTTACAGAATCTTTTGCGGTCACGACAAGAACGTCCTGCCCGTCATAATGGTACCAGACTGGGACCACGTGCGGCAGACCCGTCGTTTCGGACTGTCGCAAGCCTCGCTATTCTGGGAGCATGGAGAAACTCTTTGATTTCGTCCTTTGTCATCACTATCGGATTATCAGTCAATCAGCTTGCAATGCTGAGCACGTTATTAAAAACAAGCTGGGATGTCGGCTATTTTTCTGCCGTGATGTTCAGGCGGACATAGTCCAAAAGCCATTTTTGCGGCCGCTCTTCGCATCTGTCGAGGTATTCCTCAAGGAATCTGTCCTGGAGCTGGGCCGGCAGGCGCGCCAGGTGGGGCCTGATGACCACCGTTTTGACATACGCCGAGAACTGCTCGCGGCTGTCAAAGACCACCGGCTCTACAGAAAGGCCGGCAAGCGCATTTTCCAGGTTACCCTGCCCGCCGCACTGGGCTATAAGATCGCCTCCGTCCTTGAGCAATCCTGCAAAATTGGCAAACACCTTGCCGTGGTCGGCTATCCAGTGCAGGACGGCGTTGGAGAAGATCACGTCCACCTGCATAGGCAGCCTTACGCTTGCAATGTCTGACTGCATCACCTACACGTTCTTGAAACCGCGCACGTTGCTCTGCGCCTGCCGGATCATGTTTTGGTCCATGTCAACCGCATAGACCGTTCCCCTCTGCACCTTTGTAGCAAGGATCCGAGTCGGCCTGCCAGAGCCGCAGCCGGCGTCAAGCACGGCCTCGTCGCCTTGCCATTTCCTACGCTCCAGGACTCGCAGGCCCCACTGTTCAAGCACGCCAGAGACTTTGTCGTACGCCAGGGCATCCCATGAATCGTCCATAAAAAAACGGCCTATTTCGCGACGACCATCGTGTTTGTGCTGCGGATGCCCTTTATCTTGCGGAGCTCCCACGACACGACGCGCTGGATTTCCTGCTCGTCTTTTTCCTCAACGACTGCAATCATGTCGTACTCGCCATAGAGCTCGTACACTGCCTTGACGGCATCAAGTGACCTTATTTCCTCATGCAACAGAGGCTCAACGCCGGTCTCGGTATTGATTAAAACAAATGCCTTCGTCATTTATCGGTCTTTATTGGCAATTAACGACACCAGACCTTCCAATATAACCATTAGCCTGTCGACGCCTTGACGAGGTTGATGAAGGGCGTCCAGTCCATCTTCTGGAACCCTATCGGGTCCTTGGCCGGATATTTCACCCATCCCTTCACTATCGAGAACTTCATCGTCTTGGCCTTGTCGCCCAGGTTCACCTTTACCTTGAGGAGCGTGCCCCACCTCTTTTCCTCGGATGCAACATCCATCACCTGCCGGTACGGCACCTCAAAGTTGTCGGGGCTCTTGTCGAGGTCTTTTTCCAGCTCTTTTATGCCGTAGCCTTCTGCGGGCCGAAAGACGTTCTCTTTTTCCTTGAAGCGGTTGAACTGCCGCGTGGTGTGTGTGTCGTGGGCCCGGAACGTCATCTCTGTCTTTATTATGAACGCAAAGCGCCGGTCGGTTATGACGAGCATCCCCTCCTTGCCGCGCTTTAGAAATCCTTCCTCCTCGTACCAGATCCAGAATATGTGCGCCTTGATCTGCTCGTCCCACTCTACCAATTCAGAGTAGCGAATGGCGCGAGCTATTTAAAATGTTAATAGAAAAATAAGAAAAAAGAAGATTGTAGGACGGCGATTAGCCTTCTTCCCAACCCTTCACGAAGAGACCGTGCTTCTTCAGTGGGATCGGTTGTCCTGGGGTGTAGTCCATCGGCCTCATCCAGAAGATTGCCTTTGTCGGGCAAACGCCGATGCAAGCTCCGTCTGAGATACATCTCTCTGGATAGAACACGAATGCCTTACCCCTCTTCCATCCTTCCACCGGCTTTACCCTGAGTACGTCTGGACCGAGTGCGGTGCAGATTTCTACGCAGAGTGCGCAGCCGATGCAGTGCTGTTCAGAAACATCAGGAAGTATTGCTACTGGCATCTAGTTCACTAAGGGTGAACAGCTGTTGAAACTATTTAAACCCTGTGCTATTTTTATAACAGCGTTTTTAGAAGTAGGCCGGACGAAAGCAGGCACGAGGGATACGGCCAATGGTCGTGGCTTGGTAAAGCGCCTGCATGTCGTCAGCCAGTCTAACTGGGCAGATAGACATGAAAAAGTCGTCATTTGTGGAATATTAACGGTTCTCAACACGGCTTTGTATTCCTCCGTCCCAGACCATACACTATAAAGGCAGTTTTTTCAAACAGGGGGCATGGCAGGCGTGCCGCTCCACATCGCGTTTGACGACACCGACTCGCGGGCGGGCAGGTGCACCACGCACCTGGCGTTTCGCGTCGCCAAGCATCTGAAAGAGATGGGCGCGCAGCTTGTCGACCATCCGTTGCTCATCAGGCTCAACCCCAACATCCCGTGGAAGACCCGGGGCAACGGGGCGGTCTGCCTGCGGGCAACGACAAGCGACCCGGGCAGGGTCATCGACTACGTCAGGCAGGCGGTGGAGGAGGGCTCGGCCATAGGCAGCGGGGCAAACCCGGGCGTGGCCTTTTTGCAGGGCGGCGTGCCGGAAAAGCTTGTAGAGTTCAGCTCGCTGGCGATGCACGACGTATTGAGCCGGCAGATGGCTGAAAAAGTAGCCAAGGCGTGCGGCGTGCAGCATTACACTTTTGGCAACGGGCAGGGGCTCGTCGGATCGCTGGGCGCGATGGGTTGCCTGCTGGGCGGGGACCACACGTTTGAATTGATAGCGTACAGGGAGCAGGAAAACTGCGGGACGCCCCGCGTCGTCGACAGGCAGAGAGTAATTGAATTTGCAAAAAAGACATTTCCATACACATTCAACAACTATGACCAGGGCCACGGCCGCGTGCTAATTGCGCCCCACGGTCCCGACCCGGTGTTCTTTGGCGTGAGGGGCGAGAGCGCCGAGGTGGTGGCCTCTGCACTGCCGCTATTGCAGCCGGACGAAAAACTGGAAGGGTGGACGATCTTCAGGTCGAACCAGGGCACCAACATGCATCTGCAGGCCGAGATCGACCTGCGCGTAGTAAAGGCGTACACTGCCGGCCACCTGCGCTGCAGGGTAAAGAGCAAGCCCCGCGCTATGGAAGGCGGGCACGTGTTTTTCGCAGTAGAGCAGGCTGGCGCCGAGATGCCGGCGGCGGTGTACGAGCCGACGGGCCTTGCCAATGTTGCAGTGGCGATGGAGCCGGGCGACTTCGTCGAAATTGGCGTCGGCGTGAGAAAGGGCACGACCAAGCACCCGAAAATACTCAATGTTGAGTACATTTCGGTACTAGAGCTCGCGCCCTCTTTCGATATCGCAAACCCGCTGTGCAAGAAATGCGGCAAGCGCATGAAGTCAGAGGGGCGCAACAAGGGCTACCAGTGCGACCGGTGCAAGTTTCGCGACAACGCCGCGGAAAAGGTCATGACGGAAAAAGGCCGGTCGCTGAAAACGGGGCTGTACATCCCGGTGCCAAAGGCGCACAGGCACCTGACGAAACCCTTGCAGAGGTACGGCATGGAAAAGGCCTGGTTTGCCGGCCTGTAGCTATTTTTCCTCTTGCGCCTGCCGGCCCTTGTCCTTCTTGTCCAGCTTTTTCTCTTTTTCTTCTTCCGGCTCGGCGTAGCGCGCGGGTTCTTCTATCGACATGGGATAATTCTCAAAAGAGAAACTTTAAGCAGTTATGGAGAAACGTAGCGAGGGATGGATTTGAACCATCGCACTGCGGGTTATGAGCCCGCCGGGATGACCTGGCTTCCCCACCTCGCTGACAGCGTTCTTGCGCGAGGGGAATATATCTCTGCCTACCTGAGCGCCCTGTCTGATCTTTTTCTCCTCACGTACGCCATTATTGCGAGGATTGCTGCGGTTGCGGCAGCGGCATAAGCAATTATGAACACGGCGCCAAAGGCGTTGCAGAGTGGCTGCTCGCATATTTGTAAAAAGAACACACCAGGCAACGAAAATGATCCGCAGACAGGGTTCCTAAAGGTTGCTAGAACTCTTCCTCTTCCGGCCCTTCTTCCTGCTCCTGCAGCTGGCGCATCTTTTCGCCTTTTTCGCGGATCTCTGCCAGGCGCGACGCGAGCCACGCCTTCCAGTACGCGTCAAAGTCAAGGGAGGACTCGGCCATAGGCAAGGTTGATGCAACGGTTTATTTATTCCTGCGCGCGAATTTACAACCCTTGATGAAAGTGATGAAGGCAGGCGACGTCGACTTTGCCAAGCGGGGCGGAGTCATTCCCGTGGTCGTGCAGGACAGGCAGACAAAAGACGTGCTGACGCTCGTCTATGCAAACAAGGAGGCGCTTGAAATCACGATAAAGACCGGCAACGCGTGGTTCTACAGCACGTCGCGGGGCAAGCTGTGGATGAAGGGCGAGGAGTCCGGCAACGTCCAGCCCGTGCACGAAATCCTGGCAGACTGCGACTCTGACGCGTTACTGTACATAGTAGATTCTGACAGGCCGATGTGCCACACCGGCGAGCGCACTTGCTTCCATAATATAGTGAAATAGCCGCATAATATTTTATTTTCTATAATGCTATTATAAAAAACCAAATAATTTGCAGTAAAATCCGTGTTAAGTGTCACAATATGCAGGAACGAAAAAGTTTAGCAATACTAAAATGTGCACAGCGAAGTTCTAATAATATACTGTTAGAAAGGTGGCGTAAAACATGGGCAGTATCAAGTCATTAAAGTGCAGGGAATGCGGCAGGGAGTACGAGCCGCAGTTTCGGTACGTTTGCGAAGAATGTTTCGGCCCGCTGGACGTGACGTACAGCGAGCTGTCGGTCAACAGGCACACGTTTGAATCGAGAGAAAAGACCTACTGGCGCTATTTTGAGCTGCTCCCGATAAAGGACAAGAGCAACATCGTCAGCCTGAACGCCGGCCTGACGCCGCTGCAATACGCCGACAAGCTGGGCGAGCGCCTTGGGCTAAAGAACCTGTTTGTCAAGAACGACTCTGTAAACCCGACGTTTTCATTCAAGGACAGGCCCGCCGGCGTGGCCGTGTCAAGGGCAAAAGAGACGAAACTAAAGGCAGTCGGGTGCGCGTCCACCGGCAACCTTGCGTCGGCGACTGCCGCCCACGCGGCCAAGGCCGGCCTGCCCTGCTACATCTTTGCGCCTTCAGACATCGAGCACGTGAAAATCGCGCAGGCGCTTTCGTACGGAGCCGAGTTTGTCGCAGTCGAAGGCACGTACGACGACGCCAACAGGATAGCGTCCATCATCGGCGACTCGAAGGGCTACGGCATAGTCAACATCAACATGAGGCCGTATTACGTCGAGGGGTCAAAGACGCTAGCGTACGAAGTCGCCGAGCAGCTGGACTGGCAGGTCCCCGACAGACTGATAATCCCGGTCGGCTCGGGCGCGATGCTCAACGCAATCTGCAAGGGCTTTGAAGAACTTCACGCATTAGGCTTGGTGGACAGCGTCAAGCATTTAAAAGTCGTAGCAGCGCAACCGCACGGCTGCGCCCCCATAGTCGACGCGTTCAAGCGCAACTCTGACGAAGTGATACCGGTGGAAAGGCCGGAGACGATAGCCAAATCGCTTGCAATCGGCGACCCCGGCGACGGCCTGTACGTGCTAAAGCGGCTAAAGCAGTACGGCGGCATCGCAGAGGAAGTGAGCGACGGCGAGATCGCAGACAGCATCATGATGCTGGCGCAGACGGAGGGCATATTCACAGAGCCGGCAGGCGGCGTGTCTGTGGGAGTGCTGAAAAAGCTGGTCGAGGAGGGCAAGATCGACAAGGACGAAAAGGTGGTCTGCTACGTCACCGGCAACGGGCTAAAGGCGACTGAGGCCATAGTGGGCCTGCTGCCAAAGCTCACCGCAGTCAAGCCGGACGCGGCCGCGATAGAGGCAACGATCAGGTGATTATGATGGCAAAGATAGAATTCAAGGTTCCTTCGGTATTGAACAAGGGGCAGGGCGAGAAAAAGATCCCTGTCGACGCTGGCGACCTGCAGGACGCGTTTGGCAAGGTCTCCGACCAGATGGGCGACGATTTCAAGCGCAGGGTGTTTGACCACAACGGCAAGCCCCGGTCGCTCATCAACATCTATGTCAACGGCAAGAACATGCGCTTTTCCGGCGGCATGGCCACCGCGCTCAAGGACGGCGACGAGGTCTACATCCTGCCGGCAGTGGCAGGCGGCGCTGAGCTGACAAGCGAGGAGATGCAGAGGTATTCCCGGCAGGTGATGCTTGAGGAGATCGGCTTTGAGGGGATGGAAAAGCTGCGCAGCGCCAAGGTGTGCGTGGTCGGGGCCGGAGGCATAGGCAACCCCGTCACGTCGCAGCTGGCAGGCATGGGCGTTGGCAAGATACGCATCGTTGACAGGGATGTCATTGAAGTCACCAACTTGCACAGGCAGCACCTCTATACCGACGACGACATCGGGAGGGTAAAGGTGGAAGCCGCGGCAGAGCGCCTGCGCAAGATGAACCCCGGCGTCGAGATCGAGCCCGTCCCTACCTCGGTCACGAAATACACGGCAGAGAGCATCGTCAAGGGGTTTGACGTCGTCATCGACGCCCTTGACAGCATCGACGCGCGTTATGCCCTCAACGATGCCTGCATAAAGCTCAACATCCCATTGATTTACGCCGGGGCAATCGGCGTGACGGGCACCGTCTGCACCATCCTGCCAAACAAGTCGGCGTGCGTGAAATGCAGGTTTCCCGAGCTGAAGGAAGACGAGATGCCTGCATGCAGCACCGAAGGCGTCCACCCGTCGATCCTGTACCTGGTTGCAGGCGTAGAAGTGTCCGAGGCTGCCAAGATAATCATGGGAAAAGAGCCCAGCCTGGTCAATACCATATTCCTGATGGACCTGGAGCACCTTACGTTTGAAAAGATCCAGATTGCAAGGGCGGAGGAGTGCCCGGCATGCGGTTCTGGGCGCAAGGATGAAAAGCTGGAGGTTCAGCAGCTGATAATCGAGGAACTGTGCGGGCGCGACCGCGGCAAAAGGACGTGGACCATCACGCCGGCAGAGCCGGTGCCGGTCAACCTCACGGGAATCGGCAAGAGGGCCGAGACGCTGGGCTACCAGGTCAGGACGCGCGGGGCGCTTGGCATCACTGCCACCAACACCGGCAGGATGTCGGTGAGCTTTTTGTCAGGCGGCGCGGCGACGATAGTGGGCGCCAAGGACGAAAAAGATGCGGTAGAGATCTATAACACGTTCGTGACAGGGGCCTAGCCCATAAACTCGGTCATGCTCGACTGCTCTTTCTTTTTCTCCTGGAAGATCAGTTTCAACTCTGTCGTCAGCGAATCGACCCTGCTGCGCAGGTAGGGGTTTATCTTGTAGTCCTGGCAAAAGCTCGTCGCGATGCCGAGGTATTTCTCGACGGCGCCCCGCGTGACCGTCTGGGTCAGCCCGTTGCCGCACTTGTCGCACTTGCCCACGAGGGGCATCCTGCGGAATTTCTCGCCGCAGCTCGTGCACCGGAACGTCTGCGAAGAGTAGGAGCGCATGTTGCCCATGATGTCCGGCAGAATGTGCGTCGTCAGGACCATGGCGGCCACCTCGTCGGCGTCGACCGCGTTTATGAGTTTCGCGGTGTCAAACTGCATCTTTAGTTTCTCCTCCATCGTGTTCAGAGTCGAGTACGCGCTGTGCTGCGATTTTGTAGTCAGCCCCGACGTAGAGTGCGTAAAGCCATAGTCGATGAACTGGCGCTCGTCGCCGACGCGGTTTTTCACTATCTCTATCATGCTCGCCACGTCGGCGGCCTTGGCCTGCTTCCAGGTCGCCTCGTAGAATTCCAGCGGATATACGGTGGCAATGTCGACGTTGTGGGCCTGCCTCTGCACTTCATGCGGCAGGACGACAGGCTGGATGAGCAGGGGCGCGTCCATCAGCCCGCCTATCTTGTCTGGCAAAAAGTCAAAGGAAAAGTTGAGGAACGCGTCCATGAGGAGCATTATAGAGTCGGCGTCGCCGTCGCAGTCGCGGCGCTTGGCCGAGTGCCATATCGGTGACGCGAGGCACACCTGCGACTCGGTAAAGCCGACGATGCGCCCCATGATGCCGACCGACGTATGGGGGGCGAGGCCGACGACCAGGTGGCCGACGAGGTCGTCGACCTTTCCGACGTTATAGAACGGCTCTAATTCGTATAGTTTCACGAGCTCTTCGTCGATGAATTTTGCCGCGTTGACAAGGTGCCGGGCCGAGTCCATCGGTATGATGACGTCTTGCATCATCAACTCTACCAGCTGGTCCGGCGACGCCAGCTCGCGGCCGAGGTAGTCTCGAAGATAGCCGAGCTCCCTCAGCTTGTCTACGCCCACCCCTATCCAGGACGGCTGAAAGTGCGTCAGCGGCTCGTTGGTGGCGTCAAAGCGTATAGTGCCGTCCTTGAACGTGTACAGCTCGTGCTTTTGCCTCAATATCCCCTTTTCCAAGGGCTCCGCCGCCCTGTCGCGGCTCATCAGCGACTTGACCCCTTTAAGCGGCTGCTGCGCCTTGACGCCGACTTTTTTCTGCGCGGCTTCGAGCGCGCTCTTTAGCGGGAAATTGATAGAGCCGTAGGTCCTGCCGTCCTTGTTGCAGCGGCGGCATTTTTCGCCGTCGTCGACTTCGCCCTTGCACGCCGGACAAAGGTTGCGAACCATCGTCGGGCCGCCGCAGAGCCTGCAGCGCGTGCCAAGCGACGGCGCGTTGCACGCGTCGCAGTGCCTGTTTGCGACTTCGGTGAATACAGATTCGTCGGCGCACGCCTTTATTATGTCGCGAGTCATCCCCCCCTTCATCCCTATCGGGAACAAAGAATGCACGGGCGGCTTCATCTTGCGCTCGGAAGCCTTTTCCGGCCGGCCAACCCTGACTGCGATGGACGACGCGAATTTCGGCATCACGGTGATGCCTGATGACTTTGTCACGAGCTCGACTGCGTCCTTGGCCTCCACGGCAGGCCCGGAGAGGAGCCTTGACAGAGACCCGGCCTGGTCCGACTCGTCTATGGCCAGCCTGTCGCCTGCTATGCAATGCGCCACGCCCAGCTTTTCAAGGATAGCCTTGAGCGCGGGTTCGTTTGGCATAGTGTCCATGCGCTCTTTTAGGTACTGGACATCTGCAGGAGAAACGACGTCAAAGTAAAAGGAGTAGCGCGGGTGCAGCGGGATGGCAAGTTTCTTGCTTATCTCAAACGCCTCGGCCAGCGCCGGCCGCGTCGTTGACGGGTTCTCGGCCAGCTGGACCAGCCTGTCGCGGCCGTCTATTGAGGCGTCTGACATTAATTTTGCCTTTAGCTGGAGCGCCCAGGTCTCTTCGACATAGCTTGCCGGGAGCAGCTGCGCGTTGTTTTCAAGAAAGTCGCCATAGCTTATCAGCATGTCGCCAAGGTAGAGGATCTTTTCGACCCTTGTCCTGTACTTTTCGGCCTGTTCGACTGACGCGATTGCAAGGACCTGCCCGTCGTCGAGCCGGACTGTTGGCGGTTCCACCGTGTTGACTAGCGCAATGGTCGACGCCTTGCCCGGTATGTCCATCTTGATCTGCGTGCCGGCGACGATGGCGTAGTTGAGCAGCGCCGGCACGGCGGGGTGTACGCCGACTGTCGCAAAGCCGGTGTTGCAGGCCCGGCCGTAGCGCAGGCGAAAGCCGCCGACCTTTTTTACCATGGAAAGCACGGGCCGGCCGGTGATGACTTCGGACATCCTGTGGTGCGCCGCGTCGTCGTCGCCGGTCTGGATGGCGCCTTTCAGCTCCTTGAGCCACCCCCACCCGTCCAGCTTTAGCGTTTCAACCAGCTTTAGCAGCTTGCGCGACCTGCCAATCAGGCCGTCGTTCATAACCCTCAGCGCGCCTCCCCGGGTCCTGTCCGTCGCTATGCGCTTCATGCCCTTGTGGCCGACGACATCGACGGGGTCGGTGTCGACGCCGTCCAGCTCGACCGGCAGGCTAGATATGCACTTTATGACATCCTCGTCGAGCACCTTGAACTGGAACCCCATCACCTCCCTCTCATAGATGCGCAGCTCCTCCACAAACCTGCCGGTTTCGTCGTCAAACGAGTTTGCCTTGTAGGTGGCAAGCCCGGCGACCTTTCTGGCGTGGTCGGCTATCAGCATGGTAAGCGCCGCTTCGGTGCCGCCGGCCGACCTGATGGGCCCCGCAAACGACACCGACAGGTATTCCGAGCCGTCGGCGTTGTTTTTTATCGTGACGTCTGAAATCCCCTGCAGCGGCGCGACCGTGACGCCCTCCGTGACGACTGCCAGCGAAACCCGCACCGCGTTGTCAAGCCTTGTCCGGAGGTCGCCGGTGCCGTACTCGCCCTTTGCTATCTCTTCTGCTATCTTTAGCGCTGCCTTTTCCTTGGTCGTCGTGCCCAAAAGGGCGCGCAGACGCTCGGCGATGTCGATGTTGTGCATCTTGGCGACCCGGTCTGCAAGGTCGAACGCTATCTTTGGTTCGACAACAACTGTCACGTCGATGCCCTTGCGGCGCGCCCTGGCCGCGTGCTCATAATATTTCTGGACGTTGGCCAGTATTTCGTGCTGGTACCGGCGGTAATAGGCCGGCATCCTGACGTCCTTTAGGCGCTCCTGGCCTTCTGAAATCATGACCTAGACTGCCGCATAGAGCTTATCATTGAAGATAACTTTTGCTGCCAGTTGCCGTCCTTCTCTATCATGGTCCCGACCACGATGATGTCGGCGCCCGCTTTGGCGATCGCCGATGCCATTTCAGGCGTCTTTATCCCACCCCCCACGATTAGGGTGCCGTCGTAGTGCTTTCTCACTGCCGCGACCATCTCGGCTGGCACATTCTGCGCCGCGCCCGAGCCGGCCTCGAGGTAGACAAACCTCATGCCCATGTACTGCGCCGCCAGCGAATACATCACTGCGAGGTTGGGCTTGTGAAACGGAATTCCCCGGGCCCTGCCGACAAACCACGCCGCCGTCCCCTCCCCTACGATGATGTAGGCGGTAGGCAGGGGCTCGATCCTGTGCTTTTTGACGGCGATTGCGCCCAGCGCCTGGGCCCCGGTGATAAAGTAAGGATCTTCAGAGTTGAGCAGCGAGCTGAATAGTATCGCGTCGGCCCTTGGTGACACGCCCGTGACGTTTCCGGGGAACAATATCACGGGTATTTTCACAGAATCCTTGATGTCAGAGACCACCTTGGCCAGCTCAAACTGGTCGGTAGCGGACGAGCCGCCCACCAGCACTGCGGAAGCGCCCAACTCCTCGACCTTTTTTGCGATAGATGCGGCGTCTGTCGAGTTTTCAGAGTCGATTAGTGGGAGGCAGACGGTGCCGTGCCTCTTTACCTCATTAGCCAGATACTGCTCTACTTTTCCTACCGTCAGCACGTCCTGTTGTCAATAGCGCCTGCCATTTTAAAGTTTAATAGATTGGCGCTATACAGATTTGTATAGCTGGCATGACAGACCCAGGTTCTAAATCTAGCAGGCTTTTAGAGCAATTAGTTGCAAATTCTTTATTTACGCCCAGGCAGATATCAATAATCTCTAAACGGCTGCAGGGCAGCGGCAGGGCTCAGAACATCAGCTCCGGCGCGTATTACAGGCAGGTAAAGCAGTCTAGGGACAAGGCGATCGCCGTCCTGTACAGCGCAATACTTCTGCAATCGTCGGGGGCCCTGCAGCCGGAGGCGTTGAGCGCGCTGGGCAGGCTTGCAGACCAACTGGGCGTGATATTTGCTTCAGAAGGCAGTGATGTTTTAGATGATGCACGCCTGGAAGACGTGATGTCCGTGATGGATCATTTGGTAAAAAGAGTGTGCAAGTTGTAAACAAAGATTGAACCGTAGCATTAAATCACGGCTCGTCAATCGAAAGGCGTGACATATTATGGATCTTGTCTTGTTTGGCATCACTGTTGACCTGAATTATGTGATACTGGGCGTGCTGGCGTACGCCATTGGACTTGTCAGTGTGATGGCCTACGGCAAGCTGCGCACAGTCGTCAGGCGTGACTACCGCGCCGACGACGCCGTCGTTGAGGCAGTCGTGCAGGAATACACGAGGC